>NZ_JBQSYC010000005.1:0-255064 GCF_052378885.1 Psychrobacter sp. AOP22-C1-C5
CTGCAAGGATTGGTCTTGACTGTTGAAGACAGTATGAGCACTAAAATGTCGTGTGGTGAGCTAGATGTAGCAGAAAACAGTTTGGTTGATTTGATGCAGGGTGATAGCCAATTAGTATTAGCCGAAGATAAGCAATCTTCAGAAGACCAGCCGATCTTGACGCAGCTTACGAGTGAGGCAACAACTTTGGTTTGGAAAGGCAATCTTACCGCACGGGCCAAGTATAACAGTACAGGCGAAACCATATTTTGGGCAGTAAACAGCAAAAAGATTCCTTGTGATGCCACTACCTCCGAGATGTGTTTACAAATTAAGCCTGTTACTTACGACGATCAAGGCATTAAAAGCAGTGAAGGGGAGTGGTCATCGTTCGCAGGTGTGATTGATGGTTATGAACACGATAGTGAGCATGACGAAGTACTACGTCTACAACGTTACCAATTAGATACTAATGCTATGACCGCCGACAAACCTGAAAATATATCAGATGAAACATACGCTTATGTATTGGATGCTGTGATTGAAAGCTCGGTCGCAGAACAAGCTGCCGATTAAATTGGTTTGTCTTATTATCTAATAGAAACATAGAACTCATAATAAAAAAACGCGCCATTAAGCGCGTTTTTTTATGGCACTATTTTTTAACTTAATGTTTTTAACGTAAATTGCCAAGGTCTTCCTCAGTCAGACGCCAACGCCCTTTTTTCTTAGAAGCACCGCGTCCGCGCATGGCGCTGTTTAGTAGCAGTTTATTCATCGAATGGCTTGAGTGTGCATGACAAATGGCGCAGGCAAGCCCGTCTGCGGCATCTGCTTGTGGCACTACCTCTAAAGACAGTATGCGACAAACCATCTCTTGGACTTGCTCTTTAGCAGCCGCACCATAACCGCATACTGCTTGTTTGATTTGGCGTGCAGTATATTCTGACACCTCTAAATCCAGTGCTACCATAGCGGCAATGGCTGCACCTCTTGCTTGCCCTAATTTTAATGCAGAATCAGGATTTTCTGCCATAAATACTTGCTCGATGGCCGTATAAATTGGCTCATCTGCGTATTTTAGATGATGCTGCGTGATGCGCGTCAAGCCATTAAAAATTCGCTTGAGGCGTTCCGGCATCTCTTTGGTGTCGGTACGAATCGTACCTGCATCAATATAGGTCAGTTTATCGCCAGTTTGCTGAACGATACCATAACCTGTCATGCGTGAACCTGGATCAATCCCGATAATAATTGCCATAATCTTCCATCTTACTTACATTTTGTTTTATGGCTTAAAAATTAGCCGTAAGTTTGATAGTATAGCAATCAATCCCCATATACATCATATGTTAGCCATTTTAATTTTTATGGCACTCAATTTATTGGTTTTTATTTTATAGGACGACGCTTTATGGGTCAGATAGTTGGTATTGCCATCGTTTGGTTTATTATCGAGATGCTGCTATGGTATTTACTCGCACAGTTTATGAGTGGCTGGTGGGTATTTATGTGGTTTATTGTCGCCGCTGTCATCGGTATTATGCTTATACGTAAAGGGATGGCGTCACTCAATCCACTGGCTCAGCAAATGAAGGCTGGCGGTATGATGAACCCCGCAATGCGTCCACCAGAATCAACCATGATAAAAAGTGTGGCGATGGCAGCTGCAGGTATTTTGTTACTCATTCCTGGTGTGCTTAGCGACATCATCGCGCTATTGGTTGTATTACCACCCGTACAGAAAAAATTAAAAGACGTCGCCAATAACTACGTGATGAATAATCAGCAAAAAATGATGGAGATGATGGCGAAGCAGATGGGTGGACAAATGGGCGGCGGTCAAAGTCCATTTGGTGGTATGAGTGGTCAAAACCCATTTGGCGGTGCAGGCGGTATGAACAAACAAAATCCATTTGGTCAGCAGCAACAGAACCCGTTCGGCGATGCTTTTAAGCAGCATACGACGGTTGATGGTACTGCCAAAAACATTCCTAAAGATGTGAAAAAGATTACCAAATCAGCCAACGATGAATAATATGTTGGTTATTGCTTAGGAATGGAATAATTCTGATATAAAAAGCCCCTTTCATCACTGATGAAAGGGGCTTTTGGATAATTGCGATTAATTTCTATAAAAGATGGGTTATCAATGGACCTCATCAATACAAAAAAATCAACAATCGAATATAACAACCGAAGTGCCGCCGTAAGATGGTGACCCACGAACCGTGAAGTTCAGGGCGGATGCGTCACTACCTCGGCAGGTTTCCTGATACACCGCAAGCGGTGCAGGCATACACAATGAGGTAATAGGTACCACATCCTGGTAAAGCATTATCGGCTCAGGGAATAAACATCTACTAGCCAACACTTCAGAATAGAGTAATCTTAACCAATGGTTTGAATGATTGCAAGTCTGATTTACAGATTGATACGTGGCTTTAGTAATGCGTATGGTTGACAGTAGGCTTTCACTACACTCTTAATAAAATATAGGTGTTAACGGCTTCAATGATGTGACTGAACGATCCGATTTTTCAGCTATTTTAAGATGTGTGTTAATATAGAAGGCTTTCAACATCCTAACAAAGCATTATAGGCGTTCATTCACTCGAGGAGCGGTAATCCATGACCAACGATCAGCAACAATCAGAATCTATCGACGACAACCAAACCACGCTCATTAATGGGCAGGATAGCGAGCAACAAAAAAAAGTGCCGCATGTCCTAATGATATTAGATGGTTTTGGGCACCGTGAGGACGATAAGGACAATGCGATTGCCGCTGCTAACATGCCAAATCTAGATAAGATTTATCAGCAATATCCGCACGGACTGATATCGGCTTCAGGAGAAGATGTGGGATTGCCAGATGGTCAATTTGGTAATTCTGAAGTTGGGCACATGAACTTAGGCGCAGGTCGCGTTCTGTATCAAGATTCAACCCGTATATCGAGTGAGCTTGCCAATCGTGATTTTTATAAAAACGAGGCGTTGGTTAATGCAGTGAAAGCTGCTAATGAGCTTGGCGGTAACGTACATATTATGGGTCTGCTATCGGATGGCGGGGTGCATTCGCATCAAGATCATATCGAAGCAATGTGTCACTCAGCATTGGTACATGGTGCCAAAAACGTCTTTGTGCATTGCTTTTTAGATGGCCGCGACACACCGCCAAAATCTGCTGATAAGTATATTGATCGTTTGCGTACGTATATTGACAAACTGAATGCACATTATGAAGGTGGCCGAGTACAAGTCGCAAGCATTATTGGGCGCTACTATGCAATGGATCGTGACAACCGCTGGGACCGAGTACAAAAGGCGTATGAGCTTCTCACTGAAGGCAAGGCAGATCGCTTAGCAACTCGAGCTGATGGTGCCGTGCAAGCCGCTTACAAAGCGCGTGAAACGGATGAGTTTATCAGTCCTACCACGGTAATTGGACGTGATGAAGTACCTTATACCGTTGATGATAATGATGCACTTATCTTTATGAACTTCCGTGCCGATCGCGCTCGTGAGCTTGCCCAAGCTTTTGTATTACCAGACCATGAGTTTTCTGGTTTTGCTCGCCGTAAACAACCTAAGCTTGCCGCGTTTGTGATGCTGACTAGATATTCGGATGTGTTGGCGGATAATTCTAAGACCAGTGTTGCTTATTATCCAACGTCCTTGACCAATACACTTGGGGAATACTTACAAGACCAAGGCAAAACCCAGCTACGTATTGCTGAAACTGAGAAATATGCTCATGTAACATTCTTCTTTAGTGGTGGTCGTGAAGCAGAGTACGAGGGCGAAACACGCATTTTAGTCCCTTCTCCAGATGTGACAACCTATGATCTACAGCCTGAAATGAGTGCACCTGAAGTCACTGATAAACTGGTGGCCGCTATTGAATCGGGCAAATACGATGTGTTGGTCGTAAATTATGCCAATGGTGATATGGTCGGACATACTGGTATATTTGAGGCAGCTGTGCAAGCGGTAGAGGCACTAGACGTGTGTGTTGGCCGCGTAGAGGCAGCGGTACGAGCTGCTGGTGGTGATATGCTCATTACCGCAGATCATGGTAACTGTGAGCAGATGCAAGATTATGAGAGTGGACAAGTACATACGCAGCACACAACAGAACACGTACCTTTGATCTATGTTGGTGAGCAAAAACTACAAGTGCGTAGTGGCGGTAGGCTAAGTGACGTGGCACCGACTATTTTGGCATTGATGAATGTCGAGAAGCCAGTTGAGATGACGGGTGAGAGTTTGTTAGTACCAGCACCATAAATAAGCTATGTTATATTCTTTACGCTAAAGCGTTTTTTAGCAATGCCAAAAAGTGTAAAAAGGGGAAGGGGTGGTGATTATCCTTCCCTTTTTTTTCGATAAATTTTGTTCAAATTACTCTACTAATAACAATCTAATTTACCAGAAAAATAAGTAGAGCCATGACTGCTGATAATCTAAGCGAGTTTGATAAAGTTGGTTCTATTGTCTAGAAGCGCTATCACTTGCAATACTATCCTAGTCTTGGACATACGCTTGGTGCTATCTTATAAGGTAATATAAATCGATATCTTTATAATAATAATTCTATACATTCTACTATTTAAATGAGTTCTGTTATGTCTCTTATCTATTTTATTCGTGCATCTGTGTTTAAGCGATCAAGTCAACGAGCGGTGAAGGCGGCGGCCATATCTGTTGTTTTTAAAGGTATATTAACGATAAGTGTGTTTGGGTTAAGCGTTGCTAATATGACAGCACAAGCAGCGGTATCTACCGACAAAACTATTGAGAATCCGACGGCGAGTCTACAGCTGATTAGTCTAAATTCTGGTGAGATAACCGCTCGTAACGATGCAAATGAGTTATCTGATATTGCGGATATGTTAGATGCGGCTGATGACTATGATGATTCAATAGATAGCGTTGCAGATGAGACTGCGTTGACAGATGATACGGGCGAAATTGATACAGATATTCCGCCTGAGGTTGCTAAGGTGTCCTTAAACGCTATTTCGCCCGAAACGCTCAAGACATTTGTTGCAGTCGTAGATTTGGTCCGCCGTGAGTATGTTGATACGGTTAATGACGAAGAGTTATTTAATAATGCAATGAGTGGTATGCTGACTAAGCTCGACAGTCATGCGGAGTTTTTAGACGCTGAGGCTTATGAGAATTTGCGTGCTTTTACAGAGGGTGATGTCGGTGACATTGGTATCAAGGTTGCTTATGAGCCAACAGCTGGTTATTGGGTAATTACTGACGTTGTCAATGACTCGCCTGCTGATAGAAAAGGCATCGCTGTTGGTGATTATCTTCATCAAGTTGGAGAATTTAAACTCGATGAAAATAAAGAGAGTAATGATATTGAGCAACTTCTGACAGGGATTGCTGGTACGCAAGTAGATATTGTCACCTCGAAAGCAGGTCGCCGCAAACATACCACCACACTACAGCGTAACAACAGTCACCCTCAAGTCATTGAAGTAAAGCTCGTCGATGGCATTGCTGTTATTAAACTGCCCGCGTTTCAAAACAACAGCCGTGAGAAGTTATTAGAAGGTTTAATCAACCTAGATGCACCGGTCTCAGGCATTCTGTTGGACATGCGAGACAATCCAGGCGGGGTGTTAACCTCAGCGGTGAACGTTGCCAGTTTATTTATGAGTGACACTGATGTAGTACAAGTACAAGCGCGTCAAAACAAAACTCGTGTATTGTCAACCCAAGGTGACGCCATACTAGAACGTGTACCAATGGTGGTTCTACAGAATCGTTATTCGGCCTCTGCAGCAGAGGTATTGGCGAGTAGCTTACAGGCACAAAAGCGTGCAATTATCGCTGGTGAAGTCAGCTATGGCAAAGGATCGGTACAGTCAGTCATACCGCTTAATGATGAGCAAGCAGTCAAGCTAACCGTTGCTAATTATATGACGGCATCAGGTGAAAAAATTGATGAAATCGGCGTAAAGCCGGATGTGACGTTGTCAGGAAATGAGAGTACATGGGAGCAGCAAGCGATGGATTTGTTAAAAGAGCGCGTCCTTGAGTCGGGCATTCGGTTTATCCGAAAGCCGACTAAAGAAATCAAAGCAGTAGAAAGCAATGTCGCCAAATAATCATGACTTATCTGTCTATCATAATAAAACCATGATGGTTCAACATCATTCTTCGACTTGATCCTCATCGATTTCTAGCTTTTTCATGCGATAGCGTAAAGAGCGAAACGTTGTTCCTAGCAACTTGGCTGCTTTTGTTTTATTCCAGTCAGTTTGTTTGAGTGCAGTGATAATCATCTGTTTTTCTTGTTCTTGTAAGTAGTGTTCTAGGCCTCGAAGTGGCAATTGACCGTCAGTTAACTTATTCAGGTTTACCTTATCGTTGGATTGGATTGAATGATGAGAGGCTGTTTCTTCGGCGTTATGAGAGTCTGCATGGTTTGACGTTTCTGTTTGCGGGCTCGCTGGACGCTTTATCATTGAAGGATAATGCTGGGTATTGGTGCGATAGGGGTGCAAATTGGTCGTTATTGGCTCTGGTTTCAATGTTGCTACTTTTTCTGTAGGTTGAGAAATTTGTTCCCGGCTTGCCATCGGTTGAGCGTCAATCGACTCAACTAATTCAGGGTCGAAGCGTTTACTTGCACGAATATCGGTATCTTCACTGTGATCTTGAGATACTACAGCCGTAAGATTCGTGTCTCCTTCTAACTCTGGAAGACCCAAGTGACTGATATCAATAAGTGATGTTTCTGCTAGAGTCACTGCACGCTCAAGTACGTTACGTAGCTCACGAACATTGCCAGCGAAGTTATGATGCTGCAAACGCTCGCAAGCCTCATCAGTCAATAATGGCGGCGTCTCTAATTGCCAGTCATGAGCAATCATTGCCAAAAAATGGTTGGCCAAAATAGGGATATCGTCTCGACGGGCATTAAGTGTAGGCAGCTTTAATTCAATCACATTGATGCGATAATATAAATCTTGTCTAAACACACCGTCCTGTACTAACTGGCTCAGATTCTTATGAGTGGCAGACAATACGCGAATATCGACTGGGACTTCTTTAGTATCACCAACTGCTCTCACCGTCTTTTCTTGAATCGCACGTAGTAACTTTACCTGCATTGCCAATGGCAAGTCAGCTACTTCATCTAAAAATAGTGTTCCGCCATTGGCCTGTTGAAACAATCCTTGCTTGTCAGCGACTGCCCCTGTAAAGCTGCCCTTTTTATGACCAAAAAACTCAGACTCCATCAGCTCTGAGGGTATCGCACCGCAATTCACTGGCACAAAACTGCCATCTCTACGTGGACTTAAATCATGAATCAATCTGGCAACCACTTCTTTACCAGTACCTGATTCACCAGACAAAAACACTGGCGCTTGCGAGCGTGCCAATTTTAAAATAGTGTTTTTCAAAGGGTGCATTACAGCTGAGTCACCGATCAGTCTAGTGTCTAAAATCTTTTGTTCTGGAGAGCATTCTGGAGTGGTTTTTGCTGCATTGTCTTGATGAATAACTTTTAGGGCGCTTTCTACTAACTGACGCAGACGCGGCAACTCAAGAGGTTTATTCACGAAGTCAAAGGCACCAAGCTTTAATGCTTCAATAGCGAGATCCATACTGCCATGAGCAGTAATCACGGCAATAGGAGTATTGGAGCTGTTGCTGATTTCTTTGACCAACTCTAGACCTGATCCATCAGGCAGCTTTAAATCAGTCAGACAAAAATCATATTCATTCTCTTGCCAATACGATCTTGCTTGCGACAAAGTATAAGCCACATCACTTTTGATGCCCATCTTGGTCAAAGTGATTTGCATTAATCGGCACAAATCCACTTCATCATCAACGACTAGGGCGGTAGTTGTCATACATTATCTCATCGTATTCAATAGCTATTAAAGATTAAAAAACCAACATGCCCCAATGGCAAATATTCGATATAAAGCAGATTTTTACTTGTGCAGATTTTTATCTACGTTGTTTTTTGCTTACAGGACACCTTCATTCACACTGCTTTTGACGCTTTATATGTGAATATTGACGGCTGGTGCTATTAAACGAAAGCAAGTCTTTTCGTGCTCAGGAATATAAAGCAGACGGGCCTGATTGGCTTCACAAAACGCTTGTGATAAATACAATCCCAAACCCGTACCTGCTTGATCTGTCGTAAAAAATGGATTGAATAAATGTTGAATTTCTTCAGCGCCCACGCCTGTGCCACCATCCAACGTATCAATTATAACATCGTTATCTGCACAATAAACCTCGATTTCTACATACGCATGAGGATAGGCATAGCTACTGTGACGCAAGCCATTGTTGATCAAATTGATTAAAACTTGTTCTAATTGATGCATATCAAATGATATGGTAGGTTGTGTTTTTACTCTTAAAAAAACATCATGACCTTTAAAATAATTCTCCAAAAATGTTGGCATCCACTCCGCCAATGCGATTGGTTGTTGATTTGCTTTTTGCTGGCGCGACAATTTTAGAACGTCTTCAATAATACGATTCACGCGCTTTGTTTGTGCAAATATCATTTTATAAAGCTCATGGTTACCAGCCATATCATTATAAGAAGAGTGGCTCGCTTCATTATCAGCTGATGCGTTTGCGATATCAGCCTCTATTATATCTTCCATCAACAACTGACTGGCCTGTGATATCGCGGCTAAAGGGTTTCTAATTTCATGAGCAATACTGGCTGTCAATTGACCCAAAGACGCCAGTTTTAATTGTTGGGCGCTGGCTTGTTCGCGGCGCAAATCCTCTAAAATGATTAGCTTACTGTCATCTCTTAACGGCGTGATTTGTACGCGTAGCTTACCGAATACCGATGCTATGGCTGGCAGATCATAAGTAAAAATATATGACTGACCTGCCGCTACTGACAAACAGGTTTTAAATAGCGGTGCATGTTGTTCGCTAAGCTGTTGCTGAAAATTAGAGAGGAGGGCATTGCGGTTATCATTATGCGTATCTTTGGTATCAATGGATGTGTGTTCTATCGACACTGACGGGTTATGGGACACGCTGAGTAATTGATGAGCGGCAAGGTTTGCTAAGACGATACGCTGTTTGTCAATGACAATGACGCCGTTGACCATTTGTGTAATGACTTCTTGATTGATGACATGCAGTCGTTCGACCTCTTCAGCGTGACTTGCTGCTACTTTCTCAAGCTGTACCAAACGCTGCGAGATAGACCAACTCAACATACCCACTGCCAAAAAACTGGCCGACATAAGTAGGGCATCTCCGAGATTTGCCAAACTCATACTATTAGCAATGGCATAAAAAAATTGCTGATAAATCACAAAAATAATAGCAAGTAAGGTAATGATGAGTGCTTGCGAGCTGTGTAGCAGCATAAAGCTGGCCGCCACCACAACCATATATAGCATGGTTAATTGCAAATCAGGTGCGCCAGCCGTATAGAGTAGCAAGCTTAAAATAATGACATCTAATGCTAAACCAAAGGCCAGCTGACGCCGCATGTTTTTTGAAACAACGTAAAACAAACCTAATAAAATTAAGCTTAGTAAAACATAAAAACTGAGCACGGTTTGTTGCAAAAAACTGGGTAACAACGGGCCATTGTCAGCGCGAGCGTTGATATAGCCCATCAGCATGATAAACACACTGACAACGAAGCGATAACTGCTATAGATCAACCCTAATCTACGCAACTGAGGTAGAGGTAAGGTGTCATCTTGATGCAAATAGTGAGTGATGGCAGAGACGATGCTGATAGCAAACTTCATAAATAAACCGTCATAGAAGGATAGTTGCTTGAGTGACCTAGGGTTGAATCAAACCATGACGAATTGCTAAATGAGTCAATTTTACGTCACTATCAACACCGACTTTCTCATAAATACGATATCGGTAAGTATTGATGGTTTTGACACTGACGAAAAGCTGATCTGCTATTTGTTGCGGACTTTGACAGTTAACGACCATCATAGCCACTTGCTTTTCACGATCACTTAATAAGTCAAAAGGGGAGCTTGCATTGTCCGACAACAAAACATCGGCCAACTGTTCAGCGACATCTTGACTAAAATAACGCCCTCCTTTATAAACCTTTTTGACAGCGCTTATCATCTCATCAAGAGGCGTGCCCTTGGTGATATAACCATTAACGCCAGCCTTGATGAGCATCGAAGGATAAGGCTGTGCTGACATGCTGCTGACTGCTAGTATCTTGATGCCCATATCGAGCTGAATTAAACGCTTGGTTGCTTCCAGCCCACCGATATTGGGCATATTGACATCAAGTAAGATTACATCGGGATGCAATTGTTTGGCCAGTTTGATGGCCATATCACCGCTGTCTGCCTCGCCAACCACTTCAATATCAGCACTGTCTGACAACATACGGCTAATACCCATTCGTACTAAATCATGATCGTCTACTACCAGTACTTTAATCATAACTATACTCTTTATTATTTATCAGAACGAAAATTACTATTCACGCTAAATGATAGGTAAATTTAAGTCATCTAGAAGATTGTTTTAGTTTTTGGAAACGTGAAATAATGTAAATATATTATAGGGATATGACGGCTTAATATAACAGAAGGTGAATAATTACAGCATTCAAAGTTAACTTATATTGCTGAAATGTGAAGCAATGTTTCTACAATATAAAGTAGTTGTAGCAAAATTTGAATTAGACCAAAAAAAATTGCTAAATTGCCTTGAGAGATTAAACTTAAATTCAAACCATGATACACTAAAAATATAAAAACTCTATACGAGTACTTACAAACACATCCATAAACGCTACGTACGTTCTTGGCGTCAGGTAGTATGTAACTGGCGTGCTAACGGAAGCAGGAGGCATAATGAAGCAACTACCATTAACCAAACAGCAATTAATCGCTGCTATGATTTCATTGAGTTTGGGCAGTGTTGCACAAGCCGCACTTACTATTAATGGTAGCGCTGACACAGGCTCTAGTGCTCGCATGAGTTGGGGAGGTGCAGATAGCTTATCTGAAGCGCGCAACATCATGTACAAGTCTACTGGCTCTGCTATTAAGAAAGTTGATAATGGGTTTGGTACGACCAATATCACTAATGCCAACAGCAACAGCTTTGCTAGTAACAGCAATAGTTTTAATAGCACTAATCGTTATAACACAACGTATCGCGGCGCATTCGGTAGCAGTGATATGATTCCGATCAGCACTGACTCGCGTAGTGTTGCTGTTATCGATGCTGAAACTGGCGAATCTATTTATGAAAAAGATGCTGATATCGCGCGTCCTATGGCAAGTATTACTAAAGTTATGACAGCGATGGTAGTGTTAGACGCCGGTCTTGACATGCGTGAAGAGATCACACTTGATCCAGAAGATTTTGTTGGTCCTAAACGTGCCAGCTCGAACCTTAAATCAGGCGACCGTTTAAATCGTGCTGAAATGCTATTAATGGCATTGATGAAGTCAGAAAACCCAGCAGCAAAGAGTTTAGCGCGTAACTATCCAGGCGGGTACACTGCCTTTATGCGTGCTATGAATCGCAAAGCTCAAGATTTAGGCATGACTACTGCTTTCTTTGGTGATCCAACGGGTCTTGATAAGCGTAATGTTGCATCTTCAAAAGATTTGGTAAAAATGGTTCGTGCTGCTGGTAATTATGATGTCATTCGTCGTTTCTCTACCACCAAAAACTACGATTTTTATGTCTCTAACTACTCAAGTGGTAACCGCACTTATAAAGCCAATAATACTAGTATGCTGGTTCGTGCTGGTGATTATCCAATCGGTATCTCAAAAACAGGCTTCATTAACGAAGCGGGTCGTTGTGTTGTGATGGAAACTCGCGTAAATAATCGTCCAGCGATTATTGTTATTTTGGGTGCGAACAGCTCAGCCACACGTTGGGGCGATGCCAAAAATATTTTAAACAGCTTAGCGACTCGCCGCACAGTGTAAGCTTACTGGTTAAATATTCATACGCAACTAAACATATATAAGGCTGTTATATCGTATAACGGCCTTTTTATTGCGTTAAGGTTATTGTATTAAGATTAAGGACACATTATATGATTCAATCATCGAGCTCTAGTATGCCCAAGTTGTATCTGCTCACCAATGACGATGAATTTGTGCTTCTCTATCAAAAGCTAGAGGCAGCGCTGGCGACAGGATTCATCGGGCTACTGCAAGTTCGGCGCAAGAAGACATTGGCATTACCCGATGGTGAGTCAAAGCTGTATAAAGAGGCGTCAAAAATAGTTGAGCTGGCAAGGACTTACAATGTACCAGTGGTCATAAATGATGACATTGATCTTGCTGCAAAGCTTGGTGTCGGCGTCCATCTTGGTCAAGAAGACGGCAATATTAGCGACGCCAAACAGCAATTGTCTGCGACTCAAATTATTGGGCGCACTTGTCACGGCGATATAAATTTAGTTACTGAGGCAAAAAACGACGGGGCAAGCTATGCCGCAATGGGTGCAGTCTTTACTTCTACAACCAAACCAAAGGCCGATATTGTTGCTCGTCAGCAGTTAGTCGAAGGGTGTCAGCAGGGTATAGAGATGTGCCTAATAGGTGGCCTAACGCCAGAGAACGTATTAGAACTGAAGGATTTGCCAATAACTTACGTGGCGGTAGTCGGCGATATTATGGACTTACCAGTAGAGCGCATTGCCGAACGCTGTCAGCAATGGCATGAGGTATTTTTAAAATGGGGAACACTTGCACCATAGCAAGTGTTCTAAAAAGACAAGTGAGCAACTATGCGGCATGATCCATACATAAAGTAGCGTAGGGCAATGCTTCTAGACGTTTTTCTTCGATTTGCTCGCCACATACTTCACACTCACCGTACGTGCCGTTTTCGATGCGACTCAAGGCGTTTTCGACATAGATTAGGTTTTGTCTTGCTTCTTGCTTAAGATTTTGACGCATATCATTTTGACGATAAGAGATGGCTTGGTCTTCCCAATGCTCATTGAGATCATCTTGTGGATTTTGGGTATGATCATCGATTTTATCGATTCGAGTTTCATACTCTTCTTTTAGTTGTAATAAGCTTTGGTTGGCGCGGTCTAAATCAATACTCATAATATGCTCCTGATTGGTTGTTTTTATTGTTCACTTCCTTATCATAAAGCGCCTAACTGGTAAGCGCCACCACGAAATGTTACGGAGGTTTAAAGACGCGTTGAGCCAGCCAAAATAGTTTTATCTAAATCGTGGATTTAAACTGTCTGCGCCGTGAACCGCGCGTAGTCAAATTTTTGATACGTTCTTTATGGCTCTTGGTAGAAAACTGGTAGAATACACCGCCGCCAATTCTTGCTAAACCCCTTTTTATAAAAACGCTTTAGTAATGCTAGCAAACACAATTTTCTAAACACCAGATTAACTGACAGATTGATGCATAGGAGCAGGTAATGAATTTTTTGCGTATGAGTGAGCTGAATTTAATGGATAAAGTAGTATTAATTCGAGAAGATTTAAACGTACCTATTAAAGACGGTAAAGTGACTAGTGATGCGCGTTTGCAGGCAAGTTTGCCTACCATCAAGTTGGCATTAGAAAAAGGTGCTGCCGTTATTGTTTGCTCACACTTAGGACGTCCAACTGAAGGAGCGCCCGAAACTATCTATTCATTAGCACCAGTTGCAGATTACTTGACAGACAAGCTTGGCGCACAAATATCTACACCCGTTCGTCTTGATCGTGACTACTTGACACAAGGGGTGATCATCAACGCAGGTGAGGTTGTTCTGCTAGAAAACGTACGCTTCAATGAAGGTGAAAAGAAAAACGATGCCGCTTTGGCAAAGAAGTACGCTGATCTGTGTGATGTATTTGTCATGGATGCTTTTGGTACGGCTCACCGCGCGCAAGCGTCAACTGAAGGCGTTACCCAAGCCATGCGTCAAGAAGATAAAACGGTATGTGCAGGTCCACTGTTGGCCGCTGAACTTGATGCTTTGAGCCTAGCACTTGAAACCCCAGCACAGCCAATGCTAGCCATCGTCGGTGGATCGAAAGTTTCTACAAAGCTAGAAGTCTTGCACAGCTTGGCAGAGGTATGCTCTCAAATTATTGTCGGCGGCGGCATTGCCAACACCTTCTTAGCGGCGCAAGGTCATAGTGTGGGTGCCTCACTATATGAAGCGGACTTGGTGAATACGGCCCGCGATATCATGAGTAAAACAGAGATTTTGTTGCCTCAATATGTGGTCGTTGCAGACAAAAATGACATCGATTTTGATGACTTTATTGGCTCATTACAACAAGCTACTGCCACTATCAAATCTGTCGATATGATTGGCGACAATGACATGATATTGGATATCGCACCAGAAAGCGCGACGCAGCTTGCCGATGCGATTATCAATGCAAAGACCATTTTGTGGAATGGTCCGGTCGGTGTGTTCGAAGTAGATGCGTTTGGTAATGGCACTCAGATATTGGCCTCTGCCGTAAAAAACAGCGCTGGTTTTTCAATCGCTGGAGGCGGTGATACTTTAGCTGCCATCGATAAATACCAAGTGGCTGATGGGGTTAGCTATATGTCAACAGGCGGCGGCGCTTTCTTGGAATTTGTAGAAGGCAAAGTGCTTCCAGCAGTTGCAGCGCTACAGACTACTGTGTAAGCCTTTAACGGTATTGAGCAGTTTGGTAACATTAGATGTACAATCAATAATAAATATCTAAGTTAGTCTATCTCAATAATATCATGACCGTCTTTTATTATTACACAGTTCGAATATAGATGGTGATTGAGTATTATTAAGTGGTAATTATTTGTTTCTATAATGAAAATTATTATTGCATGTCTGATTTGCACTCTATAAAATAGCGCAACCATGTATTTTGACATGCTTTATTGATGAGAGGTTTATTATGTTAAAACGTCATTTGTTACTTGCTAGCATACTTGCTGGTACTTTTGCAGTTACTGCATGTAGCCAACAAACAGAAGACAACACCGAAGCTGCTGTTGAGTCTGCAGGCGATGATGCTGCTGCTAACGCTGATGCTGCCGCTGCTGAAACTCAAGAAACAGCTGCTGAAGCTGAAGTTGCTGCACAAAACGCTGGTACTGAAATTGCTGAAGGCGCTGAAACTGCTGGTGCTGATGCTACCGATGCACTAGCAAATACTGGTGAAGCGGTTGTGGTAGGCGCAAATGAAGCCGTTGCCAATACTGCTGAAGTGGTTGCCGATGGCGCATCTGCTGTTGAGAATAAAGCCAGTGAAAATGCAGTAGAAGCTGAGCAACAGTACTAAGCATTTAATGAATGACCAAGCAAGTCGCAGATCTATGATTTGCTAAAGCACAATAAAGGTCGTTCATTTCCTTATAAGCCCTCAAAATACTAAAAAAGCCTTGGTGATTACCAAGGCTTTTTGCATTGTTGATGGTCCGTTTGAACAAATAGTCTAGCAATTGCTACGAAGATAGGGCAATTTTTGCTATAATTATTCGGTATTAATCGCTGCCGAAATGCTGACGACATGCGAGGGCCTTATCGCACTTTGACAGTTATCAGGAAAAATTTTGGGCGGATTACGTACAAGTTCTATTTTAAAAGCGATTGTTTCAAAAGCTGCTTTTAACATACTATTCAAAATTCAATCAGAGAGCGTTTTATGGCCTTAATATCCTTGCGTCAACTTCTAGATCACGCCGCTGAACACAGCTACGGTGTTCCTGCCTTTAATGTCAACAACTTAGAGCAAATGCGTGCAATCATGATAGCTGCGGATGCTTGTGACTCACCTGTTATCGTTCAAGCCAGTGCTGGCGCTCGTAGCTACGCGGGCTCAGCGTTTTTGCGCCATTTGATCATAGCAGCTATCGAAGAGTGGCCACACATACCAGTAGTTATGCATCAAGATCATGGTATGTCACCGGCTATTTGCCAACGCTCAATCCAGCTTGGCTTTTCATCAGTTATGATGGATGGCTCACTTGGTGAAGACGGTAAAACGCCAATGGATTATGATTATAATGCCAGCGTCACTCGTGAAGTGGTCAAGATGGCGCATGCTTGTGGTGTTTCTGTAGAAGGCGAAATTGGCTGCTTGGGCAGTCTTGAAACAGGTATGGCAGGCGAAGAAGATGGCTCTGGCGCAGAAGGTGTACTGGATCATGAGCAGCTATTGACCAGTGCGGACGAAGCTGAACAGTTCGTAAAAGATACCAATGTTGATGCGTTAGCCATTGCAATTGGTACCAGTCATGGCGCTTATAAGTTCACGCGTCCACCTACCGGCGATATCTTATCGATTGAGCGAGTCAAAGAAATTCATGCGCGTATTCCTAATACCCATCTTGTGATGCATGGCTCGTCATCAGTACCACAAGAGTGGCTAAAAGTGATTAACGAAAACGGTGGTAATATCGGTGAAACTTATGGCGTGCCAGTTGAGCAAATCGTTGAAGCGATTAAGCATGGCGTACGTAAAGTAAATATCGACACGGATTTACGTTTGGCATCAACAGGCGCTATTCGTAAATTCTTGACAGAAAATCCAAGTGAGTTTGATCCACGTAAATATTTTAAAGCGTCTATGGTCGCTATGTCAGATATCTGTACCAATCGTTTTGAAGCTTTTGGTTCTGCTGGCCAAGCACATAAGATTCGTCCAATCAGTCTTGAAGGCATGGTTGATTTTTATAGTTAATCGTTCGATTTTATTGTTTGGTTGTATTTTTTTGAAGGGCGTTGAGCATACTTGGCATCAACGCCCTTTTGCTAATGGCTGTTTGATTGGTAGTTAATCAAGGATAATAAATTATGATAGGACTGATTACTGGACAAGTAAGATATCTGATGGCACCAACAGCATGCATCATGACAGCATCAGGGGTTGGGTACGAGATTGAGATGCCATTGCCGTCATTTTGTCAATTGCAACTAGAGCAACAGGCCAGTATTTGGACGCATTTTCATGTTCGTGAAGATGCGCAGCTCCTATATGGTTTTATTGATCGTAAAGAGCGTGATGTCTTTCGTCAGTTGATTAAAATCAATGGGTTAGGGGCTAAAATGGCGCTTGCCATGCTATCGGCAATGTCAGCTGCTGAGCTGAAAATGCACGTTGAACAAGAGTCAGAGGCTGCATTAACTCGTATTCCAGGTATCGGTAAAAAAACAGCACAACGCTTACTAATTGAGCTAAAAGACAAGCTTAAGAATATCGAAGTTGATAATACGTCGCTTACGTTCACTCACCAACCCGTCGCTGTGTCTCACGAAGGCAGTATCATCGCTGAAGTGGAAGGCGCCTTAATTAGCTTGGGTTATAAGGAAAGAGAGGCGCAGCAAGCCATCAAAGCCGCCAAAAGTAATGGTGATGTTTTTGAAGACACGCAAGGCCTACTGAAAGCTACATTGCAACAGCTGTCTGGTTTCTAAGCATTTTTAGATGCACTAGGATAGACCACATTATCAGCAAATTTTAAACAGATAAGCGACATTAAATGTCGCTTGTTTTTGTTTTGGTGGGTGTTTTATGAGGTTTTGCATGACTTATACGCAGCGTTTGGTTATGCTATTTGTTACTTAATTTTTTTTAATATAATGATAAAACTTATGATGCAAGATCGTTTAATTAATCCGCTAGAAGGAGCAGGTGACGCTCCAGATGCGAATATTCGACCCGCATTGCTTGCTGAGTATATTGGTCAGCCAGTGGTACGTGAGCAGATGGAAGTATTTATTGGCGCTGCACGAGGGCGTGATGAAGCATTGGATCATACTCTAATTTTTGGGCCGCCTGGGTTGGGCAAAACGACGCTTGCCAATATCATTGCACGCGAGATGGGTGGTAACTTGCGTTCTACTTCTGGTCCTGTCCTCGAACGCCCAGGCGATTTGGCGGCAATGCTAACCAATTTAGAAGCGGGTGACGTTTTATTCATCGATGAGATTCACCGTCTGAGTTCGGTTATTGAAGAGATACTATATCCAGCGATGGAAGATTTTCAACTTGATATTATGATTGGGGAGGGGCCCGCTGCCCGTTCCATCAAGCTTGATTTGCCGCCCTTTACGTTGGTTGCGGCGACTACTAGAGCAGGATTACTGACCTCGCCATTACGCGACCGTTTTGGTATTGTTCAGCGCCTTGAGTTTTATAACATTGCTGATTTGACCACGATTGTCAGCCGTGCCGCTCGTCTTATGCGCGTACCGATGAGTGAAGATGGGGCGATTGAGATTGCCCGCCGCGCTCGCGGAACGCCAAGGATTGCCAATCGTCTACTACGCCGCGTGCGTGATTATGCCGAAGTCAGAGGGGATGGTAGTATCAACGGTGCGATTGCGGGTAGTGCGCTAGATATGCTAGCAGTGGATAGACGCGGTCTTGATCACTTGGACAGACGATATATTGAGATATTGCGCGAGCGTTTTGATGGTGGCCCTGCGGGTGTTGAAGCAGTCGCAGCTGCTATGGCTGAGGATCGTGGTACGCTTGAGGATGTGATTGAGCCGTATCTTATTCAACAAGGTTATGTACTACGCACTGCACGCGGACGCGTATTGACTCAAATGGCCATTGATCAGATGTTATAGAGCCAAACGACAAAAATATAGTTGGTCTTGATTTTATATATTAGGGTTTTAATCAGACAAACAAAAATGCGCGTGCTTCAAATCAAAGCACACGCATTTTTTATTAAGAAATTATTGAATTAATCAAATAGTCGGTAAAGCTTGAGGCCAAATTTTACCAGGATTTAATATATTGTTAGGGTCAAGGGCAGACTTGATGGCTTGCATAAGTACCAAAGCGTTACCATGCTCTTGCTCCATATATTTTTGCTTGCCTTGTCCGATACCGTGCTCACCTGTACAAGTACCATCCATCTCAATAGCGCGAGTGGCAAGGCGGCCTATGATATCTTCAGCCGTTGCTATTTCTTTAGGGTTGTTAGTATCAACCAATAATAAAACATGAAAATTGCCATCACCCACGTGACCAACGATAGGCCCAATCATGCCAGAGGCTTCGATGTCTTTTGCCGTTGCACTGACGCACTCGGCTAAGCGTGAGATTGGCACACAAGCATCAGTAGACAGGGCACTGGCTTCAGGTCGTAGCGCGGAGCTGGCATGATAGGCGTTGTGCCGCGCTTGCCAAAGACGTTTACGCTCTGCCTCATTGGTATCCCAAGAAAAATCGTGACCACCAAACTCTTCGATGATATCGGTAAACATTTGCGCTTGCTCACGGACGTGGGCTTCTGTGCCATGGAACTCGACAAACAACGTTGGGGTTTCGGTCAGATCCAGATTGGCATATTGATTACAGGCCTTGATTTGCATGGCATCGAGTAGCTCAATACGCGCAATGGGTAGACACATTTGAATAGTGAGCATGACTGCCTGACAAGCGTCTTCAATGGTTGGAAAATGACAAATGCCGCTGCCAATACACTCGCTGATACCAAACAGTTTTAGTGTCACTTCTGTGACAATACCAAGTGTGCCTTCTGAGCCTATCATCAATCGCGTGAGATCATAACCGGCAGCAGATTTTTTGGCGCGTGTACCCATTCGAACGATTTCTCCGCTTGCCGTGACAACTTCAAGTGCAAGCACCACGTCTTTCATAGTGCCATAGCGTACGGCATTGGTACCTGATGCACGGGTAGCCACCATTCCACCGATACTGGCATTGGCACCAGGATCTATCGGAAAAAATAGCCCTGTATCGCGTAAATAATGATTTAATTGTTCACGCGTCACACCGGGTTGTACCGTCACGGTCAGGTCTTCATTATTGACTTGCAAAATAGCATCCATGGCGTGCATATCAATACACAGTCCGCCATAGGGCGCATTCAATTGTCCTTCTAAAGATGAGCCAATGCCAAAAGCAATCACTGGCATATGATATTGATTGCAAATCTCTACGGCAGCAGCCACTTCCTGTTTATTTTGTACACTCAATACAGCATCAGGTGGCTGATTGACAAGCCATGTCATGGTATGACCATGCTGCTCGCGTACCGTTATATTTGTGCTCAATCGGCTGCCGAAATGCGTTTTTAAAGCAGCAATAGCAGCCTTATAATCTGATTGCACGGTATCGTTAAGGGTAGGCGCTGGTAGAGACGACATAAATGACTCCTACATATAAAACGTGTTTTCAGCCGAGTATAGTTAACCCAGAATAAAAGTGGTACATACAGTGATCACGTTCTACTGCTATAACTTTTCCTCACTGGCTGTTCGAGGGCGTGACAGATGTTTCGTAAAATTCATCCCAGTAAAACCGTACTCTTTTTAAAATGGATCGACTATAGACAAAAAACAACAGACATCTGAGCTCTGACTTACTTTATATCATGTTTAACATTGAAAGACAGTCAAAGCTTACTGGATAGCTCTGCAAGATTTACGAAGATTAACGTATGTTGTTACTATTAAAGCTCTCAAAAGCTAAGCCAAAATACGCCAAACGACTACGACAAGCGCCAATAAATAAAAGATAGGGGCAAACCATCCAACTTGTGTTCCAATCGCAATGAACACAGCAAACCCTGAAAGCGCGAGCCAATCACGGCGACGATCATTGAGCATGTCAGCACGTATTTGTTGTATTTCCCGCAGTTGACTGTCTTGTCGCGAGCCTTGTGAGGCAAGGCTTTGTAGTCCTTGATCAAGCAGTTTAGGAATATCGGTTGTTGACAATAAAATTTCTGGTAACTGCGCTCGTAACTGCTGCAAATTACGCATAGGGTCGAGTTGCTCTTTAATCCAGCTGCTCAATATGGGTTTGGCCAGTGACCAAATATCGAGATCAGGATACAAGTCGCGACCAAGACCCTCGACGTGAACCAAGGTTTTAAGCAATAGCATTAACTGCGGTGGAATGCTCATATGATGACGACGCGCAATGTCCAAAATCTGCATCAAGACACCTGCAAAATCGATGTCATTAATAGATTTTTGTAGCATTGGGCCGACCGTGCGTTTCATATCACGCATCAAAGCATGCTTATCGGTATTTGGTGGTATCCACCCAGCACGGCTCACGATATCAACCATCGCCGTGAAGTTATTATTCATTACAGCCAATAGCATACGTGCAACAATAAGTTGGTCATCTTTGGATAGCGTACCCATAATGGCACAGTCAAGACCGATATAACGTGGCTCATGACCTAAGTCCACTGCCGCCATATCAGCATTCAACGACTTTATAGGCGGTGTCTCCACAAAGACATTGCCTGGATGCATGTCAGCGTGAAAAAAGTTATCACGAAAGACTTGAGTAAAAAAGATTGTTAAGCCTTTTTCTGCTAAGGCGGCACGATCATAACCAAGCTTATCAAACACATGCACTTGTGAAATAGGAACGCCCTGAATACGTTCCATGACCATAACGTTTTTGGCAGCATCATAGACTTCAGGCACATACATCAATGCTGAGCCTAAGAAGTTATTGCGCATTTGCGTGGTATTGTCCGCTTCAAGGGTCAAATCTAGCTCATTTAACATGACTTGACGATAGTCTTCGACAATATCGATGATACGTATGGCACGCGCCGCTTCAATACGAGCGGATGCCCAATTGGCCAGCTCACGCAATAACTCAAAGTCAGCCACGATGGTCGTACGAATATCGGGACGCACCACCTTTATAACCACTTCACGACCATCATGCAGAGCAGCAGTATGTACTTGAGCAATAGAAGCGGCTGCCAAAGGCTTAACATCAAAGCGTGCAAATAACGTACCGATACTTTGACCAAGGCCATGCTTGGGATCTTGTATTTGCGCGATGACGACATTGGAGTCAAAAGGTTTGACCTTGTCTTGTAATTGAACCAGCTGTTCGATAATTTCAGGCGGCACCAGATCACGACGCGTAGAAAGCAGCTGTCCCAGCTTTAAAAAGAGCGTGCCCATGTCTTCAAGCGCATACTTAATGGCGTTCGGTTGATGTTTTTTACCCCACGCTGCCGGGTGCAAACGAATTAGGCGCATCACAGGTTGCAGTTGCGGTGCCTCCTCGACTGAGAAGTGCGTATCAATGCGGTAAGTTGCGGCAATACGCCAAAGCTCAAATAAACGGGCACGATGAGATAGTAGCATGAGGTATAGGTACTCTAAAGATGGTCAAAAATAGTACTGAGCAATGCTTATTAAATAAGGCTTTAATAACAGCGACTATCGATTGTTGATTAATTGAGCCTGCTCATTTTTGATAGCAGCAAGTCTGGCTTCTTCACGTTCGATATCGGCACGCAGCTTTAACAGTTGTTGCTTGAGATCATTGACTTCTGCCATTTCCATAGGATCAGCCGCGCTATTACCTGCCACATCATTGGCCCAATCACTCACGTCATCAAAGGCACGTTTGGCACTATGGCGCCAGCTGCCTTTAAGCTGCGATATGAGTAGATGCAACTGGCTTGCCATCGGCTTACCAATCAATGGCTCAAGCTGGCCTGCGATATCTGGATCGAAGCCTGCCACCAATTGTTTAAGCTGCATGACCACTTTATAGTCACCTTCGATTGGTAAGTTGCCTTCTGTACCGCGCATAAGGTTGAGCAGTTGGGCGGGATTGTCTACAGTAATGACGCAATCGGGGCGACTATGACCAATTCGCGAGCGCTCCATACTGGCCTTTTGCCGCTCATCCACATGACCACTTGTCTCAAACACGCTGTCTGTAGTCACAGGCTCAAAACGCAAACGCTCATGAGTAAATAGTATGTCTAAGTCAATCTCAGGCACAACCATATGCAGTCGTAGCACTTTGCCCGCGAGCGGTGCCAGCCCAGCTTTGGTAATTTCGTCACTCGCAATAGCAAAATTAATCAGCTTTTCGGCACCAGCCAAGAGTAAAACAGTCAGCATAAGGCTCTCGCATCTGTATTCACGCGCCTTTATGAAAGCGCAAAGTTTATAGGGTCAGTGGCAACGACTGTATCACCAGTCTTGTTTTCGTCATTACACTTTTAATCGTTACGCTTTAAAGCCGCGATGCACAGCGACGATACCAGCGGTAAGATTGTGATAATCACAATTTTCAAACCCTGCTTGTTGCATCATCTGCTTGAGTGTCTGCTGGTCAGGGTGCATACGAATCGATTCAGCCAAATATTGATAACTCTCAGCATCATTGGCAATGATCTTACCCATGATTGGTAACGCAGTAAAAGAATATAAGTCGTAAGCTTTAGATAAAGGCTCAAATACTGGCTTTGAGAATTCTAAAATCAATAAGCGACCACCTGGTTTTAACACGCGGTACATGGCTTTTAAGGCAGCATCTTTGTCGGTGACGTTGCGTAGACCAAAGCTGATAGTAACCAAGTCAAAGCTTTCATCATCAAAAGGTGCCAATGTTTCAGCATTTGCCAAGACGAAATCTACATTGTTGCAGCCCGCATTGATTAGGCGTTCACGGCCCACTTCTAGCATCGCCGCATTAATATCTGACAATACAACGTGCCCATTTCGACCAACTTCACGGCTAAAGACTTTGGCCAAGTCGCCCGTACCGCCAGCGATATCGAGTACATGCTGGCCAGAACGTACACCTGATAGGCTGATTGCATAGCGCTTCCACAGACGATGTATACCAAAAGACATCAAGTCATTCATGATGTCGTATTTTTTGGCGACTGAGGTAAAGACGTCAGCCACGCGCGCTTGTTTTTCTGCTTTGTTGACTGTTTTATAACCAAAATGCGTTTCTTCATGACCGTCAGTATCAGGCGTATGCGGGTTATTAATGTCATCGCGCTGATTAAAAATGGTTTGCTTGATAGTCTGTGCATTCGCTTGTGCAGCGTCATTGTTAGTGCTGCTATCTACATTATTATGATTTGCACTTTGATTACTTGTACTGTTATTTGGCATAGTGGTTTGTTGGCCCTGAGGCGTCCCAGTTGGTAGATCTTGAACGCGCGTAAAATCATTGGCGTCAATATTTTTAGCAGTATTTTTAGTCATGGCTTCTGACGTAATAACGTTAGGAGTCTGGGTCGAACGTGCTTGTACTTGCGCACTGATGTTTTGATTATGAGTGATGCTATCTTTGACCAATTTATCTTGTAAATGACCGTTGGTAGTAGGTGTCTGATTGAGCGGCTCATTGTTATTGGTAGTGTCGGTCATCGCATTGTCCTATTGTTCAGTTTTATGATTGTCTGTTTAATAAGTATAAGGTAGACGTTGACTAAGCACATCATGAATACCATTTATAAATCCTATGATACACCAAACGCCACTGGCTTACTGCCATTATCCGTGTCATGAACTTGGTCAATAATTTCAAGCTCACGCTCGCAAAACGGTTCAATAAACCCCCCAACACTGTCTAACGGTCGCATGGCGACAAATCCAGCGTTGATAAATTCATACAAAGGTTGGTAATTATAACGATAAGCGGTGCCTTTAGCCAAGGTAAAGGCTTTTTGCAGCATAAAAGAATTAATGTATTTATCAGTGCGATAGCAAACCTCTTTTAAATGACCGATCTGTACACGTCTGGTATCAGCTTCATCAACAGCACGGTAGGCCGCCAGCATATTGTCTTCGTTAACTGGCAAATTTTGAGTCAACAGCCACTCTGCTAAATGCAAATCCAATTCAATTGCTAAAATAGCTGCCTGTATCGCCATGCTACCCGTTTCTAAGGCAGCCGCTGGCGCAAAACGTTCCACTTTTTGTGCTTTGGGTACAATACGTTCTAACTGTTTGGCCAACAATTTGAACTCGTCGCCGCCATACAATTGGGTTAAAAAATACTCTGCCATCAGTTGGTTCTGTGGCTGCTCAAAAAGTGCGTGATGTGTGTTTTGAAGGCGTCTGCGTTGCCAATCTTGCACCTCGTCGAGTTTCGTGTTTAGAGCTGAGTCTTGGTGATAGGGCAAGGCCCAAAAACGTGTCAAATGCTGTTGTAAATTGGCTAAAGCGGCCATGAGAGTAAACCTAGATAGTAGTAAAAGAGGATCAAAAAAACGGATGTGAAATGATCAAGATGATGGCTTTTCAAGCAAAAAGAGCGACTTATAGAAAAGCGGGCATCTAAAAGTGTGTTCACCTTAAAAGAAAATAAAGCAGAATACAAATGTCAAACTGTTACATAGGAGCGTTATTTACTGAATTGGTCGAATGCTATGATAAAGCTGACGTGCTTTCAATCATTGGAGATTTTAGCTATGAGTAAAAAAAACAATACGACTGAACCAGTAGCACCGCAAGCAGTAAGTGCGCAATTTAGCGAGGAAGTGGTGCAGCAACGCTTAAAACCCAATCCTCTAAACCAGTTTTCTATGGATAAGGATGCTCTTAGATTGGCGTTGGTTACTGCCCAATATGCGCTGCGAGCCACGCGGCGAGAAACACCGAAGACCACTAATAAACCCACAGGACTATTGGTTTTGGTCAATGGTATGGAGCAGGCAGGCAAAGGGACAGCGGTAAAACAGCTGCGTGAGTGGGTAGATCCAAGGCTACTCAAGGTTGAAGCCACCATTGGGGATTGTCCACCAGAGTATCAACCGATTTGGCAAACACATACTAAGATGATGCCGCGTCATGGCGACGTGATGGTATATTTTGGTAACTGGTATTCTGATTTACTCTATAATGCTATGCGTATGGCAATGTCAGAGAATGAAAGCACTGATCAATCCTCAAAAGATAGTGAGCACGACACCGCAGATATGCTTCCTATTGCGACATGGCAAGCTTACTTGCAGCAACAACTTATTAAATTGCAAGCGTTTGAAAAAGATCTTGTCGCCAATAATACAAGACTCCTTAAGTGCTGGTTTCACGTCGATATCGAAACGTTACAAACGCGGCTAGAGGATGCTGAGACTGAGCCAAAGTTTTTGTATCAAGTTGACTGGAATAATAAAAAAGTCATTGAGACATTCAATGAGGTAGCAGCGACTTTGCTACGACAGCAAGATGATTGGATCATCATAGATGGTAAGGATAAAGCGCAAGCAGCCAACCATTTTTGTCATGAAGTACTACATGCGATGCAAACGGCGCTATCGAGTAGTAAAACAAGTACTGGCAAGGCGACTAAAAATCAATCAGTCTCCGATAAACAGCCTAAGCAAGAAAATATAACAGAAAAGTTTGAACCCGTAAAAATACCCAAGTTTTTAAAAAATATTGATGATTCAGAGATAGATAAATCAGACTATCAAACAGCATTAGCAGCAAAACAGGCGCGTCTCGCCGAATTGCTACGCGCTCGTAACGGTCATCATATTGTTTTTGCGTTTGAAGGAATGGATGCTGCTGGTAAAGGCGGTGCCATAAAAAGATTGGTCGCACCGCTCGATCCACGTGAGTATCAAATTTATAATATTGGTGCACCCATGCTTTATGAAGCAGAGCACCCTTATCTTTGGCGTTTTTGGACGAGATTGCCGAATGAGCAAACCGACCGTATTAGTCGCATAGCTATTTTTGATCGTACTTGGTATGGTCGCGTGTTGGTTGAGCGTATTGAAGGGTTTGCAACTGATGAAGAATGGCAACGTGCGTATGATGAAATCAATCGCTTTGAGGCAGATTTGAGAGCAGTTGGAACAGTAGTTATCAAATATTGGTTAGCGATCGATAAAAAAGAGCAGCTCAAACGGTTTGAAGCTCGTAAAGAGACACCTCACAAACAGTTTAAACTAACAGATGATGACTGGCGAAACCGTGATAAATGGTCAGACTATGTGCAATCTGCCGCTGATATGCTGGCACGTACTGACACAGAAGGTGCTCCTTGGTGCGTCATAGCCACCAACGACAAGCGTCAAGCGCGTTTGGATGTTTTGGATCATGCAATTAAGCAACTGTCAGCAGTGTATGAAAGCTGAGACCTTACTTAATGGTTGTAGCTTTATCCCTGTCTATAAAGCGTCATATATAGGCAATTCAAGCTCAAATAGTGTAGGCAAAGAGAGCCTCAGTGGTTGTTAAATAACGGGATTATCTTTGCCTTCTCATGGCAGTTACAAATCTTGTAATATCATCATGCATTATGCGCTTATATTTAATATAATAGGCGCGTTATGGCTTCTGTTAGGCACCAAATGATTTTATCAAATCGAGTATCCTTGTCGTCTACCATGGACAGTTTCATGATTTTGACTAAGATTGCTACAGCACCAGTTATTCGTATTAGCAATATCACTATAGTAGTGTCACTAAAAAGTATTTAAGCCGCAAGATGCTGTAATCAAAAGATTTGGCAATATGACTTGCGGCTTTGTGACATGTTGAGTGATGTGTTTTTACCTTAGCTGGTTCTTTTGCTTTAAAAGAACATTAACAAGTGAACCGACCGTCAAAGAGTAAATAAAGACGCTAGGGTAGTGGATCAAAACAGTAGCAAGAAAGTCCGTTATTCAAAAGCACGTTGTGTGTTTTATACACGCTACTTTAATGTCTTGTCTCAAAACAAACGTTATCGATAGCAGCGCAATGTTATCAACCGCATATAATTTCAATCAGCTTACGCAGGACGTATCAACGTATGGGTATTAGCAGCAGTTCTACAGAGCCAACCAAATCAGTCGGCTCTATGAGAATAAATCTATTTTTTGCCATTTTACTGATTGCGATGACCGCCTACTTTTTGTGGTGGGGTCTAGATTACACGATGCGTCAACAGACGACGCTCTTTATTGTGGCAACCGCTTTCGGTGTCTTTATGGCATTCAATATCGGCGGTAACGATGTCGCTAATTCTTTTGGTACCTCAGTAGGTGCAGGGACATTGACTATCCCGCAAGCGCTGGGTATAGCGGCGATTTTTGAGGTGTCTGGTGCCGTTCTCGCAGGTGGCGAAGTAACGGACACCATTCGAAGTGGCATTGTGGATTTGGATGGGTTGTCTGTAACCCCCAACCAGTTTATTTATGTCATGCTGTCAGCGCTTATCGCTGCCGCATTTTGGCTGCTATTCGCCACCAAAAAAGGTCTACCTGTTTCGACCACTCATGCCATTATCGGCGGTGTTATCGGTAGCTCCATTGTATTGGGTATCACCTTAGGTGGTACTGAAATGGCATTATCAACCGTAGATTGGGGTACGGTCGGAACTATCGCAATCTCTTGGGTGTTGTCTCCATTACTGGGTGGCGTGTTTTCCTACCTATTATATGGGCAAATCAAAAAGCAAATCATTGAATATAATGATAAAACAGAAGCGCACATTGCTGTTTTAAAGGGGCATAAAAAGACCCTAAAGCAAAACCATAAAGAGTTTCTGGATGGTTTGACAGAGTCAGAGCAGCTGGCTTATACGTCAGCGATGCTGCGTGATCAAGAAATCTATAAAGATGATGATTGTATTGTTGAAGATTTAGAAACCGACTACTACAAACAGCTTTACGAAATTGAGAACGAGCGTAGCAGTCTTGACACCCTAAAAGCGCTCAAGCAGTGGGTGCCTATTATTGCGGCAGCGGGCGGTGCGGTCATGACGTCCTTAGTTGTATTTAAAGGCCTTAAAAACGTTAATGGTGGCATGACGACGTTACAAGGCTTTTTAATCATGGGAATGATAGCGGCGCTGGTATGGTTAGCTACCTTTATCTACACCAAGAGTATTCGCGGTAAGCATAAAGAAGACTTAACCAAAGCCACATTTATTATGTTTAGCTGGATGCAGGTCTTTACCGCATCTGCTTTTGCCTTTAGTCACGGTTCAAACGATATAGCCAACGCTGTCGGTCCTTTTGCCGCGATTATGGACGTGATTCGTACCAATAGCATTTCTACAGAAGCGGCTGTACCGCCTGCTGTGATGCTGACATTTGGTGTGGCGCTGATCGTCGGTCTTTGGTTTATCGGTAAAGAAGTGATTCAAACTGTCGGCACGAATTTGGCAAAAATGCATCCTGCTTCTGGCTTCTCAGCTGAATTGGCGGCAGCTGCTGTTGTGATGGGTGCGTCAACGATGGGTCTGCCAGTCTCAAGTACGCACACGCTGGTTGGCGCAGTACTTGGCATCGGTATCGTCAATAGAGATACCAATTGGGCGCTTATGAAGCCAATTGGTTTGGCATGGATCATTACGCTTCCGGCAGCGGCTATTATGTCTGCTATTAGTTATATTTTATTGCGAAGTATTTTCTAAAGTAAGTATCATCAGTGATCTAGACTTTACGAGTTAAATAAAACTGATTAAGTAAATACCAACAAAAAGCGCTTATCGGCATCATGCCAATAAGCGCTTTTTTATATGAAATTCGTATTTACTCCGTACCAAATTGTTGGCGTTTTTTGGCAAAAAAGCGATCTAGTCGATCCATTGCATCCTCTAGCTCATATAGATTTGGCAAGAATACCAAGCGGAAGTGATCCGGCTTGTCCCAATTGAACCCTGTGCCTTGCACCATCAAGACGTTTTCCTCAGTAAGCAAATCCATCATAAAATCCATATCGTCTTCGATTGGATAAACCTCTGGATCCATCTTGGGGAAGCAATAAAACGCACCTTGGGGCATAGTGCAAGAAATGCCTTTAATGGCATTGAGGCGCGACACTGCCATTTCGCGCTGTTTGTATAGACGACCAGTTTGTGAAGTTAGATCTTTCATGCTTTGATAGCCGCCCATCGCCGTTTGGATCGCATACTGACCTTGAACGTTGGAGCACAAGCGCATAGATGCCAGCATATCTAAACCTTCAATGAAGTCAGCGGCGTGTTGCTTGCGACCTGATACCATCATCCAGCCTGCGCGAAATCCAGCAATGCGATGAGATTTTGATAAGCCATTGTAGGACAGAACCAGTACATCATCGGTTAAGGTACTCATCGGTGTGTGTACCGTATCATCATAAAGAATGCGATCGTAAATCTCATCAGCCATGATGATTAAGTCATGTTCTTTAGCCACAGCGATGATTTGTTTTAGTAAGTCATCACTATAAAGAGCGCCTGTTGGATTATTGGGGTTAATCACCACGATGCCTTTAGTTTTTGGGGTGATTTTGGATTTGATGTCTTCGATATCAGGATGCCAGTTGTCTTCCTCATTACAGCGATAATGCACCGCTGTGCCGCCTGATAGATTGGCGGCGGCTGTCCAAAGTGGATAGTCTGGCATCGGAATCAGCACCTCATCGCCATCATTCATCAAGGCTTGCATGGTCATCACGATCAACTCTGACACGCCGTTACCCAGATAAACATCACGAACATCGACGGCCGACAGCAATCCTTTTGATTGGTAATATTGTAATACAGCTTTGCGCGCTGAAAAAATACCTTGAGAGTCTGAGTAGCCCGTCGCTTCAGATAAATTCATGGCCACATCTCGCAAAATCTCATGAGGTGCTTCCAGCCCAAAAGGAGCGGGATTACCTACGTTAAGTTTTAAGATGCGCTTGCCTTCGGCCTCCATTCTATTGGCAGTCTGTAATAGAGGGCCTCGAATATCATAGCAAACGTTTTGTAATTTATCGGATTTTTTTATCGTATTCATAGATTGACCACTCATCGGGTTGTTTTTTGGATGTTGTTGAGTATCAGAGCTTAAAAGCGATGGCTTTACTTGAGTCTTGTTTTCAGCATTAGGCGGTATAGATGCTATGGCAGCGCCAGTTGAGTTTTCGTTCTTCTGCGATGTGTTATTTATCAAAGTTGTACTGTCGTTGACTTCATTTTGATATTCTCCGCGCAATAAATAACCTTCGCTACAACCTAATATACGCGCTAGCGTAGGTAACTTAGATGAGACAATACCATTCGTTCCACGCTCCCAATTAGAGATTGCGCCGCGACTGACTTTTGCACCCGCTGCTGTCATTGCTCGAGCCAATTGCTCGGCAGTGAACCCTTTAGCACGGCGCAACTGTACCAGCCGTTCAGCTTGCGTGCTTGTGATTTTGTCATCGACTATCATTATTTACGCCTTTTTAATCGATTATTTAATGGGAATTGTTTTTTAGTGAATTCAAAAAAAATACTGAACATCTTTAAGAGTAATTGTATGCTAATGCAAGATATTATTGCATAGACCAAAAAAATTCAAGATCATAGACAAGGTTTTTTAAATAAGTATTATATTGCAAGAATAACTTGCATTTTTATAACAGTAGCTTTGCTTATACTGTTTAAATCGCTTATTCAAAAGGTTTTTCGTCAAGGTTTTAATACAATTCTGTGTTGGTTGCCGATTTTTATTGCTTCAAAAGGAGGAATATTTATGGGTACTGGCATTACTCTTTTGAAAGGCGACTTGAATAGTGAGCAAATAACCAACAGATACAACACATCGTTTTCCAATAACATAACGATAGATTTTGATAGCAACTTAAACATTGCAGCTTTGATAATACATACTCAAATAAGGATAAGTCATGCAAGACAACCAACTTACTAAAGAAGAAATTAGCCAACTTACTGAAGCAGACTGGAAAGAGCGTTTAAGTGCTGAAGAGTATCATGTGATGCGTGAGAAGGGCACGGAGCGACCATTTACTGGTGTTTATAATGATGCCAACGATGAAGGTATTTACCGCTGTAAAGGCTGCGGTGCTAGCTTGTTTGACTCTAGTAGCAAGTTCGATGCCAGTTGCGGTTGGCCAAGTTTCGATCAAGGAATCGATAACAGTGCTATTGATGAGCACGTCGATAACTCATTAGGTATGACTCGAATAGAAGTTACCTGTAGTAACTGTGGTGCGCATTTGGGGCATGTTTTCCCTGATGGCCCACGTGAGACGACCGGCATGCGTTATTGCATCAATTCGGTCTCTATTGATTTGGATAAATCTGAGAAATAGTTTCAGATGTGACTAAATAGTGACGTGACATTGAAGTGTAAAAAGGAAGCGCGTGACGCTTCCTTTTTTATTATGGTCACTGTATATTCAATTATTCAGCAATTAACACCTCTGGTTAAACAATAATAAAAATTTAATAAATTCAAGGATAAACGATGAACACTATTTATGATTTTACCGCTGAACGCATGGATGGTACGTCACAAGCGTTTTCTGATTATAAAGATAAGGTACTGCTAATCGTCAATACTGCGAGTAAGTGTGGGTTTACACCGCAGTTTGAAGGTCTAGAAGCTCTGTATCAGCAGTATAAGGATCAAAGGCTGGTCGTCATTGGTTTTCCTTGTAATCAGTTTGGTAGTCAAGATCCCGGTACTAACGATGAGATCGGTGCCTTTTGTCAAAAAAACTATGGTGTCAGCTTCCCTATGATGGCAAAGGTTGACGTTAATGGAGAAAATGCCCATCCCATCTTTGAATGGCTTAAAGATCAAAAAAGTGGCTTGTTGACAGACGGTATTAAGTGGAATTTTACCAAATTCTTAGTTGGTAGTAGTGGGCAGGTCATCGATCGTTATGCGCCAACCACCAAGCCTGAAGCTCTTAAAGCTGATATTGAACAAGCATTGGCCAGTAAGTAAGGTATAAGGCAAAAAATTATTGGTTTTGTATAAAATATAAAACCAATAAAAACAGGTGCTTGCCAGCGTTATCATTAAAAATACGTAAAATATTTCAAAAAGTGCCAAATATCGTTTGACAGCCATACGTAAATCTATATAATACACACCCACAGCAAGGGGACTTAGTTAAGTTAGCTTCTGTGAAAGTTGATTAAGAGGTGACAATCTTAATTGGCTAGATTTTAAGGAAACTTTTCAAACCAATTGAAGGTGTGAAGTTTCTAGAATTTTCCCTTTAAGGAAAATTCTCTTGCGAACCTAAAATTGCACTGCAATTTTTTAACGGTTCTCAGGGTGATTAGCTCAGTTGGTAGAGCGTCTGCCTTACACGCAGAATGTCGGCGGTTCGAATCCGTCATCACCCACCACTCATTTAGCTAGGTGGTAAAACAAGCTAAAACGACCTAAGCAGCGGTAGTTCAGTTGGTTAGAATACCGGCCTGTCACGCCGGGGGTCGCGGGTTCGAGTCCCGTCCGCTGCGCCATATTTAAAACGAATTTAAACTTACGAGTTTAAGCAAGTTTCGCCTCAAACATAACTTTGTTTGGGGTTTTTTTGTGTCTGTAGATTTTGTCTTAAGCAATGTTGTAGGCTGTCGTGAATGCTAAATAAATATACGCTTAGATTTTCTATTGTAAATAAGCAAAATTCAACTGGTTTATTCTGGTCCATTTTCAAAAAGTACGTGAGTAGTGTTCAATTTAAACTTCGATGTAAACCGAAATTACGCAGAGATTGTAGCCTGACCGTTATCTAGAGCTTTACAGTTGCTAACCGCTTGCTCAGTTTCGTTTTGCTAAATACATATACTTGCTCAACCTAAAACTTTTATTACATGATCCATTTTCTCATATCTAAAACGGCCTACTTACTCTTTAGTTTAACGTAAGATAAAAGTAGGCCGCCGCTGAATATTTGTACTTTTAGATTTGAACCATCCCACCATCAACAAATAGCTCTATTCCATTGACGTAACTTGCATCCTCTGAGGCAAGAAAAACGGCAACAGTAGCCATCTCTTTTGGCTTAGCAGCTCGTCCAAGAGGAATTTGAGATTCGAATGATGCTAAGAGCGCTTCTTCTTTCCCATGCTCAGCAAGACCAAGAAGTCCTGGTGTTTCTGTTACGCCAGGGCTTAAAACATTTATGCGTATACCTTTTCCTTTAAGATCAATGACCCAGCTTCGGACAAGATTTCTTACCGCACTTTTGCTGGCACTGTAAACACTAAATGCAGGTGTTCCACTCACAGACACTGTGGAACCGGTAATGATGATAGATGCTGAAGACGAGAGTATTGGGAGTGCTTTTTGAACCGTAAAAATCACCCCTTTTACATTGGTATCGAATGTTTTGTAGTAACTCTCTTCCGTTATTTCACCAAGTGGTTGAAATTCCCCCGTTCCTGCATTAGCAGCAATGATGTCTAATCTACCAAATTTATCCTGAATCATCTCATACAAGCTACTTAGTTCTTCAGGTTTAGAGACATCTGCTACGAATGCGGTTGCCTTTTCACCCAACTCCTTCGCTGCCTGATCGAGCTGCGACTTCCTTCGAGCTGTAATAATAACCGATGCGCCTTCTTGAATGAATTGTTTTGCGATAGCAAACCCTATTCCAGAGTTACCACCCGTTACCAGCGCAATTTTACCATTTAACTTTGACATACTTTCTCCTAATAAGATACTTAAATAGTATCCAAATAAGGCAAAAAAAAGCCTATTTTTTCTTTGCCACTTTTTTTCCCATATCATGAATTGATATAGAGCTTAACTTTGCTTTTAAATCGCTTTGTACCTCTTCAAGAACTTCATTCATTGCGCCTTGAATGTTGGTGCTGATCTCGCACGAATGGTTCTTTGGATAACCATGCACGGCAAATGTACTAGGCGCTTCCACAGCCATGTACACATCATACAGAGAAATATCTTCTGCTTTACGTGCTAGTGTACTTCCGCCATTTCTTCCTGATGAGGTACTAACAAGTCCAGAACTAGAAAGTTTCGCTAAAATCCGCTTAATAAAAATCGGGTTCGCGTTTACACTTACTGCGAGCTCGTTAGAATTCAACTTTCCGAATTTAGCGAACCCCGTGAGGATATGGACGGCAATTGAGAATTGGGTGTTTGTATTTGACATAAGTTATAAGATACTTCGATAGTATCTTATTTGCAAGAAGTTTTTTACCATCAGTCGTTTGAAATCATTTTGAAGAGCTTATTAGTAACCCTAGAGGCATTTTGTCTTTTGCCGTCAAGCTATGCAATTAACTCCTCGTTGGTAGGGGCTAGAGGCTAGGGGCTGACCGATGAATATACAAATCAAAAGCAGATCGACCCTCATGTAAAGTTTACTTTAATGATTCTGCTATCTAACGTAGTAATGTACATCAACACCTATGAATGGAATCATATTCATTTTAGCGAAACCAGAGCTTATATGGCGTTTATGACCAATATATAAATGACCAAAGTTTTGTTAAAGAAAAAACTGTACTCGTTATAACACTGTCTCCACTTGAAAATAACACTCATCTTTGATGGTAATGCTGACTGTACCATGATGGGCATTTGCGATAGCCTGTACGATGGACAATCCTAGACCAGTGCCCGAGTGCTGATGATTGGTTTTGTCATAACGATAAAATCGCTCAAACAGTTTGTCGGCTTCCGTTTGAGTGAGTGGCTCGTTCAAGCGATTAGTAATGGTTATCATTAATGAAGGCGGTTGCGTAATGTCTGCAAGAGCATGCGTGTTATTTTTTACTGTGCTGTCAGCAACATCAGTTGCTGCAATAGTGATAACGCTATTACTCGCTGCATAATAGACAGCATTGGAGATTAGATTGGCAAACAGTCTTTGTAGTAAGCTCTCATCGCCTAATAAGGCACCAAAGCTACCTTTTTTCTCAAAAGAAATACCACGATCTTCGGCTATTATTTCATAATAATCAATAAGCTTTGTCATCAGCGACTCAGTATCGACAAGATTAAGTTGTGAGCTATAAAGACCTTTTTGAGTTTTGGCGAGTAATAGCATGTTATTGATCAAGGCGGAGAGCTGTTCGAGTGTGTCGTGTTGATGATGCAGCTGTTCGACATATTCTTGACTGTCTCTAGGCTTGCTAAGCATGACTTGAGTTTGTGTGTTCAGAGTGGCCAGTGGTGTGCGCAGCTCATGAGCGATGTCATCTGAAAATCGCGATAAGGCATCAAAGTTACGCTCAAGTTTATCCATCATGGCATTATAAGCATCCGCTAAAGGTCGCAACTCACTCGGCATCTCAGCAACGACGATTCTATCGTCTAACTGTTCAGCGTTAATACGCGTCATCTTATGACTAATGGTAGACAAAGGGGCAAACCCTACATACACGCTAAAAGCGGCAACCGATACCAGTATAAAAGTAATCGCAATAAGGATCAGAATGAGATTACGATTAAATTGTGCAAGGTATTGATGATGTACATCAATCGGTAGTGCAATTAATGCTAAGCGATTAGAGTGCTCTATGATGATAGCGCGGAAATGGCGGTTATTGAGCTGCAAGTCAAATGGTTGGTCACGATACTGCTGCCACAATTTCTTTATCCATTGAATGTCATTGAAGTTATTAACAAAGTCCCTGGGCTGACTGTCAATGACTTGTCCAGAATAGTCGGTGATGACGGTTTTGACCTCGTAACCCAATCTAAAATTTTCTAATGATGGTGACTGATAGCTAGGTGGGTTGGAGGAGCGGGTAGGGCGCTGGTCGTCAAACGTGTTATCGGTCATGTGCTGGCGCAAATTAAACGCCGCATGAGTTAAAATCTCTGAATCCATTTGCTCAAAATGATCGTTGACCGAACGCTGTATCCATGTGTATAAAAAAGCTTGGGCAAACAGCACGCAGAGCGTTAATAATAGCGCAGTACGCCATAGTAGTGATAAGCGTCGATTGTTCGATTTATATCCCATTTTATTTTACTTCAAAATGATTGATTTCAAGGTTGGCATCAATCGCTTCTAATTTATAACCCATGCCACGCACGGTATGGATTAGTTTCACCTCAAAGTCGTCGTCTATTTTGACTCGTAGACGTCTTATCGCCACATCAATCACATTGGTGTCGCTATCGAAATTCATATCCCATACTTGTGAAGCAATCACAGAGCGCGGCAATACCTCACCTTGGCGCTCAAGAAAAAATTGCAGTAGGGCGAACTCTTTTGCCGTTAATTTGATAGGCAGCTCACCTCTGTGCACGCTACGTTTGGCGATATCCATTTTCAAATCAGCACTGTGCAATACTGTGTTAGCGTAATCTGCTTGATTGGCACGGCGTAATAAGCTTTTTATTCTGACTAGCAGCTCAGCAAAGGCAAAAGGTTTGGTGAGGTAGTCATCACCGCCGATTTCGATACCTTTTATTCGGTCACTGAGATCGTCTTTTGCGGTCAAAAATAACACAGGGGTAATATTACCAGTGGCCCGATAATTACGAACCAGCTCAAAGCCACTCACATCAGGCAGCATTACATCCATCACCACGGCATTGTAATCTTCAGTCATAAGGGCGTGATAACCATCTAGGCCAGTCGTTTTGTGCTCAACGATAAAGCCGGACTCACTCAAGCCTTTTTTTATATAATTGCCAAGCGATAATTCATCTTCGACTAACAGTACTTTCATAGCATACTCGCGCCGATTATTTAGGTGGATGTCAGTATTGCTGTATCTACTGCTATTAATGATAGAGTAATAGTCAGCACAATCCTATGATTGGGCCATAAGATGACAAAATTGTCATCTTGGCGTCATCTAATTGTCAGAGTCATTTTGCTAATTTACTACTTATATGATTGCACCATTCCAGCAGTACATGATTATCAAGATATCGGTTTTATTGTCCGCTGACCATATGTGTTAGCAGTAAGCACCGTTTGTGAGTTTTCAACACTTTACAAGCGTCTTAAAGCTTAACTTTATAAAGTTTTATTCTATATTAAATAAAATGAGAAGCCATTATGACTATTTTTGCTGTTAAGTCTGACTTCAAGCTGTTTAGTCAGTCGCCGAAGCGAATGAAAGTTGCTACAGTCGTACTAGCTGCTGTCATATTATCAGCTTGTGGACAAGCTGACATCAGTGCTTCTAAGGCCAGTACTCCTGATGCCAACGCTGTTGATTCGAGTGCTATGCCAGTGGAGCAAGCGGTTACAGGCACTCAAGTAAGTAATCCAGACCTACTCAAAAACGTGTCAGCCACGATTTATAAAGATGCTAATTGCGGCTGTTGTAAAGAGTGGGTCGATCATACACAGGCGCATGGTTTAAGCTCAACGGTTCAGCACCCAACAGATTTGTCATTGTTTAAAGACCGTTACGGCGTGCCCACTGAAATGCGCTCTTGTCATACAGCAGTCACCACTGATGGTTATGTCTTTGAAGGCCATGTTCCTGCAAAGTATATGGCTGAATTTTTGCAGAATCCACCGGAGCAAGCCATTGGCTTGGCTGTGCCTGGGATGCCAGTCGGCAGCCCTGGTATGGAATATCAAGACCAGTTTATGTCATATCAAATTATGCAAATAAACAAAGACGGTACAAACCAAGTATATGCCGAAGTTGAGTCTTCAGCGGAGCAGCTATAGGCTAGTATTTCAGAGCTAGAAATATTTTCGTAGATTTTGGCTACTTTGCAACTGTAATGGAGATTGACTGATGAATCATGAAGAACAAAAACAAATGAATCCTTATGTGAAATTTACCCTCATGATTCTTACGTCTACCATAGTGATGTACATCATGATGTATTTCAATACTTATAAATGGGAACATGTTTATTTCAGCGAAACCCGAGCTTACATGGCGTTATATATGGGTGCTGGCATGGCAGTAATTATGCTGGCATTTATGACCAATATGTATAAGAAAACCAAAGTTAACTTAATGGTTTATGGTCTAAGCATTTTGTTGTTTGCAGTGGGGATTTGGGGCGTTAGATCACAAGCCACGGTCAACCAAGTCGATTGGATGCAAGCCATGATACCGCATCATTCAATTGCTATTTTGACCAGTGAAAGAGCGGATATAGAAGACCCTAGAGTAAGGCAACTTGCTGATGACATTATTGAAGCACAAAAACGTGAAATAAGTGAGATGCAAGCACTTATTGAAGAGTTGGAATGAGCTGTTATTAATAGAAAAATGACCTTTATATGAACCTAACGATTTTTTTGAACTGGTAAATCTTAACTGACGTGTCAGTTTTATATCAACCATAACTATAAAGAACACACAATGAAGAACATTCAAAAATCACGTCTTGCCATTCTCGCTGCTAGCGTCAGTGCAGTATTAGTAATTAGTGCCTGTCAGCCTACCAATGAGGACACAAGTGCGACTACAAAAGAGAACGTGACTTCAACAAGTAATGCAGCTACAGATGCTCACGCGATGGACGCGCATGCTGGTCATGATATGACAGGTGACGCCATGCCGGTCATGAACAAAGAGTATAACGACTCCATGATGGTTATGCACGATGAGATGATGAGTAGCATGGAGTACAATGATCCTGATGTTGCATTTGCTCAAGGTATGCTTGGTCATCATATTGGTGCCGTTAATATGGCAGAAATTCAGCTAAAATATGGCACTGATGCCGAGATGCGTCAGCTGGCACAAGAAATAATCGACGCACAGCAGTCTGAAATTGAGCAAATGCAGAGCTGGCTTGCCAACAATCCTGATGTTGCTGCGCCAACGACTGCTACTGCAACCATGCGAAAAGCCTATGCTGATAGTATGGGTGCGATGCATGGTGAAATGATGATTGGAATTGCTGATCTCAATCCTGACAAGGCTTTTGCTCGTGGTATGTTACCGCATCATGCTGGTGCAATTGATATGGCCGCCGTACAGCTAAAATATGGTAAAAATGAGGAAATGCGCAAACTGGCGCAAGAAATAATCGACGCACAGCAGCCTGAAATTGAGCAAATGCAGAATTGGTTGGCGAAGCATGAGGGGTAGAAGGTAGACGCTTGGTTTTAGCTATATTTTAGATGAAAAACCTTAGCTTAAAGCTTCGAAGGTATCAATCATAGCTTCTTTACTTTGAAATTTAACTAAGGAATACGGTATATCCTATACTCGTGTCTATTTCTTCACTACACCTCCTAAAAGGTAGAAACCATATGTTAGTGGTTCTGCCTTTTTTCCAAAACCTGAAAGTCTTTTCCTGTTCTATAGTATGGGAGATGCGATCTTCTTCATCCACTATCGATATAACTAAAGAATCAATTCCATTGTCTTCAAATAACATATCGTCTATAGGAAAACTAAGAGTAGATTCGTAGGGACCAACATATAGGTAATTAGAGATTTTATGAGAATATATTTCGGTATTAGACGTATTCGGTGGAATAATATTATGGAATTTTATTGTGATTTGGGTACTAGATTTTTTTTGATACTTTCTTTGTATAGTATATATTGATTAGTTAAATCTTCTTGAATATATATAAAATCAGCTTGGCCGAATTTTTGAGAATTAAATGCATTCATCGATTTCGCCGTGTAAAGGTAAGCAAAAATTAGTATTAACAAAAATACTAGTGTGTCCATAGTATATTTTAAAGAATATCTTTTCATATATCTCATTTAGGAGTGAATTTAGTCATTGATGCTGGCAAACCTGTGGGAGTCTTTGCAGCAATCGGTATTCCTAGTCCATCACCTTTTCGCCATAATGAATAGTCATTTGTTCCTTCAGCTACTGCACCTCTTGGAGCCAATCCCCATATATTTTTATAACTTTCTCCTAAATCTGCATGTGGTAATGCTTCATAGTTTCCTAATATAGAAATAATTTTATCTTTATTCGTTGCTCTTTTATTTCTAATTTCTTCAAACATTTTATCAGCGTCACTTTTGGGATTTAAAATATTACTATATAACGTGCGTTTATAAGATGCATAAAAATCAATATTATGCTTGTTTGCAAATAGCTGAGCAAAACTATTACTAGAATCTGCCTCACTGATACTATTAAATGACCCTTGAGTTCTAAGCGTTAAACTATCCGACATACCTGTTCTACAAGCGTATGAACTAGCTATAGCTGAGCTTAAAAAATTATTGTTACCAATTCTATTTATATCTGAATTTGTTAAATCGATATTAGGCCTTCCACTATAGTTCAAGGTAATCTTTCCATTTAACCCATGACAAAAAAAGGCTAGGTCTTGAATTTTGTAATCACCCCTATCTTCGCTGACGTAGCTCGTATCAGCCGCGCTATCAATGAGCGTATAAGGTGTTTGTTGATGGGTTTTAGTTTGTTGTTTTTTAGCAATTGATTCAAGCTGGGATTTAATGACTTGATGGTCTTTTACGTTGCGTCCTAACCCCGTCGCCAATTGCGTTAGTCGCTCTGATAAGTGCTGACCACCAAGGCTGGTTTGGGTCAAAGTTGGGGTATGGTGCTGGTAGTTGTGCTGTTCTGATTGAGCATGAGTTTGCGGCTGGGTTGATAGAACGAGTGCTTCGCCAGATTTGATATTGATTTGGGCGTTTGTAGTGGCATTGATACCTTGACGTTTGACACTGTCGTCTGCTGAGTTGATTACACCCATTTTTAGACTGGCAGATACGCTAGCACTGTCCACTTTTAGCTGTGAGTAAGCCTGTTCTGTCCGATGATCGGTCACCCATTCTGTGAGACCGTTATCCATGTTGCGATAACCACTTTCAATCGCTTGCTCATTCTCTATAGCGAATAGGCTCGGGCGAGTGGTTGATAATAAACTACCAGTATTGATCAAGTGCTCACCATCACCAATAGACTGCATCAAGGTTTGGTCGTCGCATTAACAGTTAATATATATAATATTAATTACATAGTTGGTTTAATCTCGTTTTCAAAATAGCTATCAGCTTGGTCAGTGGGAATAGCGCAAGAAGGGTTTATAGAGATATTATAACCACTTGATTCGCATTGGTTTATTTTATAGGTAGTTTGTTCATCGCAGTACCTATAATAAGTGTCATTCGCCATTCTTATACTATGAATAAAATATGTATTTTCATTATATTGAAGCCTATATATGTATTCAGGTACAATGAGGTCCTTATCATATTGGAGCCTTATATAAGTGTTTTCATCGTTAGCATAACTTTGTACATATTGGAGTTGATAATCTAATTCAATAAAACCGCTTTTATTTATTTTCGATAGAGTTACTTGATCATTAATTGATGGATTATCACCGTCTTCTATTGTAAAAAAAGGTTGAATATCTTCTCGACAAACATTGCTATTAGTTAAATTCATATTGCAACCCGACAATGGTATTAAAGAAATTAAACATATTTTTAAAAATATATCTTTCATTATTAAGCCTCAATATATCCATAAAAGTTTGATACGAAATTTAGAGATTCAATGTTTAATTTTTGTGTTTTCCCCCATGTGTATATTTCGAAGCTCATACTAATAATGTTTTTTGGAGTATTTGTAAAATTTTTACCTTTATTATCTATAAGACTCAATCCACCTTTATATACTACCCAATGTATACTAGTAGGGTTCCTCCAACCTTGCTCATCGTAAATTAATTTCGGATCAGTCATTATAAGTATCTTTTTACCAGCTTTATATTTTTGGTCCAGTTCAATTAATTTTTCTATATTTGAATGCATGCCAGTATATAAAGTAAAACCAGATTTCAACAAATCCAAATCATGACTTTTTGAATTGCTATATCCTGCCACTTCTCGACACATACCAGTAAGCATGCTCATCCAGTTAACAGCACCAAGCTGATCAAATGTACCTGTCTCAATGCCATCATATTTTAAATTACTCTCACTACTGCGTGAAGAAGCCAATACTATCCAGTCAACCTCATCCATTTTCATATTAGCGTAGTCACTCTCTGTAATCCTCATGTCATACATGGAACTGTTGGGCCCAATAGTATAACCGTTGCTAAACTTGTAAGTACCTGTGCGATGTAATTCTACTGCTATTTTCAGGTATAAAGTTTTATCACGTTGTATAAGAATATAGCATAGGCAAGCCATACCACAGAGTGATGATCTTGCCTGATCTATTTTCCAAGGATTAACCACTCTTTGCTTTGCCTGACTTAATATCTTATTACTATCAAAATAGCGAAAGCGATTATGTACAAAGTATTTCTTACTCAAAGACTTACTTGGTCGCGCTTATATATGACAACTGACTTCGATTTCACAACCTGCCATATCTTTATATTTATCTTTCAAATCAAGCTCGAATTCAGGACCTTTTATTATCGCTTTTAGTGCTATGAGTTTGTTTTGAGAAGTACTGGGACTCATGTATTTAATGACCCAAACTACCTTCGTACTTTCGATACTATTCTTCGAGCCTGCTAACTTAGCTAAGAACTTATAAGTTTTATTAAGTACTAAACCTTTTTTATCAATTACGCCCGTTCCTTTATTATTTCCACCTATTGTAAGATCGGTTGTTAATTCGAAATTTACTAGCGTCGGCACGCTAATGCTTTGATTGTAGAGATTAAGCGTTCCTAATCTTGAAGAGGCTTTGGTAGTTGTTTTACTCATTTCTTGTCCTAGATGCTATCGTCAGTTATTTCATGCAACTCAACTACGTTATCATCTTCATCAAGCTTTAAATAAACTTCAATTTCTTCAGGGTTATTTGAAGAAAAACGTTCAGTTATTCCACGCTCATCAGTCTTTCCTGATATTTGCTCGCCAGTAGTAAGATTAGTAGCTTCGTATTCAACAAATGCTAATGGAATATCATCGTCGTCTGTAAACTTGTATGCGATACTATAAAGAGTGCTTAATATTTTCTCATTAGGCAACCCTGCCAATCCCAACCCATCCATTCCACCCCCAGCCTTACTGTGCTTACCGCCTTTCTCCGTAAACTGCTTTGCTGCAATGGTAATATCAGCACCATCAAGCGTGATGCTGGCACCGCCTGCTGTCAGCGTAATCTTATTAGTCGCTATTATCTCAACTTCTTTGGTTGAGGAGGCAATGTTGACATCCCGCTTAGCAGTCGCTTCAAGCTTACCCGTATGCGCAGAGAGGGTAATATTGTCTTTGGCATTGGTCATACTAAATTGACCGTCAGCGACTAGGTTCAACGATTCATTACTGATTTGTTGATGACTGTCGCCACTACTGATTGTCATATCTTGCTGGCTAGTCGTAAGCATCTCACCCATCGTACGCTGGATTATCATATCTTCACTGACGTAGCTCGTATCAGCCGCGCTATCAATGAGGGTATGAGGTGTTTGTTGATGGGTTTTGCTTTGTTGCTCGTCACTGATGGCTTCTAACTGCGTTTTGATCAGACTGTGATCATTGACCGTTCTGCCGAGACTTGTCGCCAATTGCGTTAGTCGCTCTGCTAGGTGCTGACCACCAAGGCTAGTTTGGGTTAAAGTCGGGGTATGGTGCTGGTAGTTGTGCTGTTCTGATTGAGCATGAGTTTGTGGCTGGGTTGATAGAACGAGTGCTTCGCCAGATTTGATATTGATTTGAGCATTGGTAGTAGCACTGATACCTTGACGTTTGACACTGTCGTCTGCTGAGTTGATTACACCCATTTTTAGACTGGCAGATACGCCAGCACTGTCTACTTTTAGTTGTGAATAAGCCTTTTCTGTCCGATGATCGGTGATCCATTCTGTGAGACCGTTGTCCGTGTTCCGATAACCACTCTCAATGGCTTGTTCTTCATTGGTGGCAAATAGGCTAGGGCGCGTACTTGATAATAAGCTACCAGTATTGATCAAGTGCTCACTATCACCAATCGATTGCATCAAGGTTTGGTCATTAGCTCTATGAGTGAAGTGAGTACCGTAGTTGGCACCTGCTTGTGCTTCTAATCGGTTAATGGGTTGTGCCGGACTATCAAGTAGATAGTTTTTAGTGGGCATCATATGATTGCGACTGTCACTATCACTTTGGGTCGCAGTGATTCCCGTCATCGGTGGTAGCGCACGTTTGCTATAAAAGCTACCGACCCATGGCGTGTCCGCGGTAATTAGGCGCAGCTGAGTTAAGTGGCTGCCAGCCTCTAAGGAGGAGGCGTGACGTTCATGATGGCGACGGCTAACGGTCAGTCCTGTCACATGCGCCAAGCTATTACGAGCCAAATGGACGATATGGGTTGCGCGGTAATGTTGATTGAGCGTACTGTGATCGACAAGCATAAAGGTGTCAGCCACGTTCAAATCGGTAGCATGAGCCAATGCATGATAAACGTTATAGTGGCTTTGGTGGCTGTTCGCCACAATAGCAGCGTCATCAATGGTTTCAGTATCTGTCACTGGCGCAAAAGCGGCGGGAGTATCTAAAGTCAGCGTGTTACTAGTGGTTTGGTTCTCTTGCTGGTCATTATTAATGCTGGTAACAACGTCAGCTGACTGGGTTTGATGCGTGACACTGGCACTATTAAAGCGCTTCATGGACACTGCGTTTGGTTGAGCTACGATTTGCTCACTTACGGCCAAAACGGGTGCATGGACACGGTCATGTAATACTTGCTGGTAGCGTAGAGCGCCAATATTTACGCTGATGCTTTCGCGATCACTTGGGTACGCTGAGGTAATGACTAACTTTGGTGGTCGATGATCGGCAGTTGGTTCGTGTCGCAGGTAAGCCGTCAATCCTTGGCGCGAAAGGCGCTCACAAATATGTGTCCAGTCACTGATTTGCCATTGGGTCATACGCGCTGGTGTCCAGCCAACTCCATTTTCATTACTGCTATCATCGATTATTTCTATTTCTAGTAAGGCAACGCGGTCTGCAACCATGGCTTGTACAGATAAGTCTGTATCTACACGGCTATGCACATGCTGATGCAAACGATAAGTGATGGGTTGTGCGAGCAGACGATAATAACCAAAGCTGCCGTCATGATCCAGCTGATGCACAGCCGTCAGGTATAGATGGCGATAGCTTAAGCCACTTGGAGTATCGAAGCTTAAGGTCAAAGGACTACCGATCAAATGAGTCAGCGGTGTAAAAGGCGGATGATGACGTTCATGAATATAGACATGTAGTACATAGATATCGATACCGTGCTGCTGATGTTGGTAACTACTATTAGGATTTAACTGGTCAATAATATCAGCTTCATAGGATCCTTGAATGAGCGTGTTTTTCCACGCTTGATGTGCACTGATGTCTTGCCGAGCACTTGGATAGGGCGCTTGAGTATTGCCTTCACTGGCATAGAGCCTATCAGGGTACATCGGAATCACGGTATTGGTCACGCGTAACATAGTTATGTCTCTATTGGTTGAACAGTGGCATCGTACTTCTTAAGCGAGAGCATCATAAATATGAGTGTCTATTTGCCAGTGCCGTTATATGCCACAGTATTATTCAGCGAGGGTAAATTCGATACGGCGGTTACGAGTGCGCCCCTCTTCATTGTCATTACTCGCTATAGGGTCGGCGTCCCCTTTACCAGTGGTGCTAAGACGAGCTGCATTAATATTGCGACCGATTAGATATTGCTTAACTGCTTCTGCGCGCTCATTCGATAGGGCTAAATTGGCAGTTGGATTGCCGACATTATCGGTGTGGCCCGTAATAACAATAGGCTTATCACCGATACGACGTAGGGCTGTGGCCATGTCGTCTAGAATACCAAGACCTAATGGCGTTAGGTTGGCACTGCCAGATTCAAACTCAACGATACGATTGCCTAAAGTGTCGTCGATAAGACGCTGCTCACCTTCCACTACGACCAGCTGATTTTCTAATTGATAAAGATCAGTCAGGCGCGTATGAATACGATTTTGAATGGCTTGCTTTTGCTCCAAGCTACCAACCTTGCCATGTAGGCTGATGGTCGTCCCATGAATGTCGATACGACCTTGACGAATATTAGAGATATCACTATCGATAATAGCCGTGGCTATTTGTTGCCAATTGGTTGGTATACTGATATTTGAGCGCACTTCAATCTCATCTCTGACTGATTTATCAGGGTATTGCGCTTTAAGCTTTTCAAGTAGTTGCTGCTTATCTGAGCTGGTTGCGACCACACCTTTAATGACGACAGGTACGTTTTGAGCAATATTTGTCTCACTTGCATCATTATTTTCTGCAAACACTATGGCACTGATAGGGAGAGTTATAGCCGCCGCTAATAGCAATTTTTTCGTGAGTCTAGGTTTGGTCTTTATAGAGAGGACTTTCATCAAAGTACCTTGTTTATCTTATTATGAGAGAGTAGTAAATATATTCAGGGCATGACTGACATCTACTAGTTAATGGGTATTACCAATGACTATTGAGCCAAAAAGGTTTTTTTGAATAGTTGCCTAGTGTCGTATAGATAAAGATTGTCCTGCAACAATACTTGATTAAAGCGGGTCAGTCCGATATCTTCATCGATATAGCCTTTTGTCCAGTCGCTGTCGGCGATGACCACCCAATCTTCAGGATAAGCAGTTTCGTTTTTTAAGATTTGTTTAAGGGTACGGCCATCTGGTTTGGTAAAGCTCAAAAGCAGACGATAACTATTAGCAACTCGGTATATATAAGTATTCAAATAAATCTGATGTGGTTGATAAAACCCATGTATCAAATCATGCCAAAAGGTCGCCATATGTATCGAACTCTCTCTGTCGGGTGTAAGAGACCAGCAGATGACTTTATTTAGACCATGAAAGCCTTTGGTAAAAGTAGGCAAAAACAACAAGCCGGTTGCGATAATTTGTTGTATCAATTGCGACTTCTCAACGTTCATTAAGATTGATATGTCATGCAAAGTAGTGGTATTGATAAAGTCATAGTAGTAAGTACTGGCATTATTATCGATAGTGAGCTGACTATGGTTGAGATGTTCCATAAGAAGCACATTGTCAGTTTGCGACTTGGCCACGCTTAGGATTTCATAAGTCTCATTCCAAAGAGTAGAGGACTTGACTGGCAGATAGTTCGTCCAGTTTTTTGGTTTGTCGATATGCAGTACACCAAAACCTATGAAAGGATAATTCCGGTAACTGCTATCATGACTGGGAACAAGAACGCCAGTAATGACTTCTTTAGAGCTGGTATCTACATGACTAAAGCTCAAGAAGCTAAAGTCATTGGTATCCGCGTTATCTTTCAGTCTCTCACTAAATATCTCGTCCGAGATGGTTAGTGCTTGACTGACCCACTCATCAATGGCATTGGTCTCTGAGATATGAGCACGTGCCCGTACAAAATCTCCGCGAGCAGGCAGTTTGCCAAAATATACGAAAGGTAAAACGTCAGGAGTCATGGTGTTTGCTCCTGTTGTTCTGTGCTTGCTGCATCATTATTGGTGTTGGCGGCAGGGGTATCACCTTGCGTATCGCTGTTATCGATAGCATTGGCGGTGATGTTCAGCTCGCCTGTTGGCTGTAGAGCACTATTTTGTGTCTGGCTTTGAGCGACCGTATTATCTGTAGCAGAAGGAGGATTACCGTCTGCATTGCTGTTAGTAATGGGCTTTGCTGTACGCGTGACACCAAGGGCGATGACTTCATCTGGCAATTTCATACCTGTAAACGGATTAGTAGAACGGCCTTGATTGGCGGTATTACTACTGCCACTAATGATTCTAAAGCGTACAGAGACAGTGATACCATCTCCTAACCAAGCCATCTCAAAGACATTGTCACCAAGCTCAGTCCGACGGGCGCTATTAATAAGACGTTCTACCCCAAAGCTACCCGCTTCCTCAAAGACAGTAAAATCTTTGCCATCATAATCTTTGGCTCTAATGCTAGCCCCTGGCTGGCTGCTTGGATTAGGCCATACAAACGTAGTCCACGCTTGAGTACCCATACGATAACGTAGCTGCTGGCCATCGACCACAATCGTATACTCGGTCAAACCACTGACTGGTAATGGCATAATCTGAAAGGTTGTTTGATTGGATGCGCCATTAGCACCAGTTGAATCCGACCCTGTACTATTATTACCAGTATAATTGACAAAGTAGCGACCAAAGTCAGCAACAAACTGCGGACTCAAGCCCAAACCTGCACCATTCCAAATCTTGCTTGAGATCTGATCACCGCGGCGAATGATAAACGGTGACAATGTTTCATTGACGAATCGCGCCACGTAACCGTCTTCACCAAAGAATTGACCAATCTCTGCTGGTGTTGCTTCTAAATTGGCATTGGCAGTAAACGGGTACTTTTTCTCTAAAGTGTCAACAAAAGGCTTACGTACCTGTGCTTTCCAGACTTTATTAATCTCCGCTTTAGTTGGCGTCAGTAGCATATTGAATGAGCGCGTTAGTGGTTCACTCAACAAAGGACGAACGAGTTGTTTGATTTCAGAATTGGCTTGACTGAGTATTTGTTCATCTAATATCTGTAGAGATTTAGTTAATTCTGAACCTTCAGGGCTGAGTGTCTGCGAGGCAAATAATAAGGCGTCAGGACCAATGTCACCACTCCGTGCGATATTATTAAAGCGTGTCCTGATAGCTCCTAAGCTTGCGACATAATTGTCTAATAGCGACAAATCTTGATTGTCCTCTCTTGGTGTCACTAGTGCATGTATAGAAGAGAACTCTTGAGCAATCACGCCTGAGGCGGCTTGCGTGGCAGGCGCAGTATCACTAGAGCGACTACCGTTGCTCAAAGCAGCTTCTGCTTGACGCAGCTCAGCAGGACTTTGGCGGAGTATGGTTTGTTTGAACCAATCGATGAACGAGCGCCGAGACTGCCTGCCACTGTCTGACGTCTGATTGATAGCTTGATTGTCCCATTGAGTTTGACGATCAACGGTTTCAAATAATGTTTTTAATGGTGATTCTGTCGCATTGGACAGCTGATTCAATAAAACAGCATGGTCTTCAAATCCCTTACTATCACGGATATAGACTTGCGATAAAAAGCGTTTCCACTCGCTAATGTATTCTTGCTTATAACGGTTGACTAGATATTGACGGATTTGTTCAGGACTGCCTGTCAAAGTAAGGTCGTCTTGACTGCTGGTTGCCAGTACCCAGTCGTCTGCGACCACTCTAGTAGTCGCGGCTTTATCAATCTCATTACTAACAAAAGATTCCCATGCTTGTTTGGTAAAAGTTCCTGAGATGACATAACTTCCAAGTAGTGCTTCATTGGCCGTATTTTGGGTAATCTGAGCCACTGTTACCGATGGGAAGCGGGCAGATGAGCGCATTTTGATTTCAGAGTAGACACGTTCACGAGCAGGCTGACCTTTGCTAACTTTAGAAAGATTGCTACGAGTTTGATCTATAAGTCCTAAGTCATTTTGAATAAGCGGAAAGGCGGGGTCGTCGGCGTGAGCCAGCGTGAAGCTCAGAATACGCTCAGCTTGGCGAATCATTTTATCGCGCGGCATGTCAGCACGGTTGGCCTCAAGCCAGTTACGCCAAAACCTTGTCATTTGATCACTTAAATGGCTGGTTTCCAAATTGTCATGATTGCCGAGCATGAGATATGCTTTAAGCGCATTATACGCATCTTCAACATCAGTAGGATCCGACTGAATGTAGGCGTCATTCATGGCAATTTCAGAGGTATCAGAAGCGCTTGGTTCTTCTGTGCGTACCTCTAGTTGCGCCGCGTTCGTATTCACCTCTGTCAAAAACTTTTCTATATTTTGTGTGGTCGGTGCTAAGACGATGATACTGACGCCATTATAATATTCTGCTAGCAGTTTCTGTTTTAGCTTATCTCCTTGATAGAGACCAAAACTCAAGGACAAGGGTTTGTCCTTTTCATAACCCTCGAGTTGCTCTATACGGCTTTGTAAGATAGCGAGCGATTCAAGCTGAGATTGTAGATCACCGTTAGCGTCTTTTTGCAGCTGTGCAACTTGCTGTAAATCCGCTACGACACGTTCAGTCAGCTGTACATTATTGGCATATGACCACGTCCATAGACCGGCCGCCGCACACAACGTAACCACAGCCGCCAAGGTAGCAAGCGCACGATGACTGCGTTTATTACGGTTTTTATGCTGCTTGACCAAATGCTTGTCTTTTAAAATAACCTTTGAAAAAAGATCTTGCAAAAAATAGGGCTTATCTGCACCTTCTTGCTGTGTATTTAGTGGTATGGCTGGCGGGTGCAAGTCATAGTTTTGCACCATTTGTAACGTCATTTGGCTACTGACTTGTCCATCTTGCAAGGCACTTGTGAAATAAAATCCGCGCAGTATGGGCTTAAATTGAAAAGGATTGTCTTCAAACAAAGCGTGCATAAGCGTCCTTATCATTGGACGCAGTGATTGAAATTCAATCGGAAAAGTCATGAGACTTGGTGACACTGTCCGCTGATGACGTAAGGATAGCTTCGTTGTGCTCAAATCCTTTAGGCCATTGACCAATATGCCAAAATGCTCTTCAAAAACATCAGTGATGTTGATGTTCTCAGGATCTTCAGGATAGGGAATGGTTGCACCCCATACTTGGCTGCGCTCGTCTTGCTCATAGTCATTAAAAAAGTCTCGAAAACCTGAAACCAAATCCATTTTGGTAAAGACAACGTAGACGGGGGCATACACCTCTAGCTGTTCGGTCAAGTCTTGGACTCGGCTACGTAAGTTTTTGGCTAAATCTAAAGCATAATTTGGGTCATTCTTGGTGAGTTCGGCGATACTGACCGCGATAATAATGCCGTTAATGGGGGCTTTAGGGCGGTTCTTTTTGAGCAGGTTCAAGAATGACAGCCACTCCGAGCGATCTTCTTCATAGACAGAATACCGCCCTGCGGTATCAAGTAAAATCCCTTCGGTCGAAAAAAACCAGTCACAGTTACGTGTACCGCCAACGCCTTTTACCGATAATTTATTGGTCTTTTCCATAAAGGGAAATTTTAACCCAGAATGTAGCACCGCTGAGCTTTTGCCAGCAGCTGGGTTGCCAATCACCATGTACCAAGGCAGCTCGTATAATGCGGCCTTACCCGTTTGATCACCAATCTTTGACTTACGAATGGTTTTTATCGCATCTTGCATTTGCTGACGTAATGCCTGCACCTCTTGAGCGTTTTCATCCTTTGCTACGGAATTGCTTTCACTCTCACCTTGATTGCCTTTTTCTTCAACTAAGACTAGATTGCTCAGCTCATCCGAAGCCGCTTTGCGCTTTTTCCACACATAATAAGTGAGAGCACCTAGTACTGCGCAAGTGATTAGCATACCGATAATAATAAAAAAGGTTTTAATGGTCACATAGTCATACAACAACACTAGAGCGACCATGATTCCCAAAACCAATAACACTCTCGGGTTATAAATAAGATGAAAAACTCTTGCAAACATGTGTGCTACCTAGTGTGATCTTAAGACAATAAAATGAGTGTTTACAACGACAAAGCATTATTTAGAACCATAGTCAGATGTCTGAGAAAAGTCAGCCAGCCACAACATATTGCTATGCTTATGTTGAGTAATTAAAAATAGGGCTTCTAACTCTTGATGGTCTAATTTAACGAATTCAATGAACAATGATAGACTAATAAATGGTTTTAACCAATTATTTAATGGCATATAATGCCCTAAATGATAGTCGTTTACCAGAGCGCCTTCTATGGTAAAGGCTTCAATAAAGCTCATGTATTTCGATATATCATAAGATTGCGTTACTGGATTGATGTCCGACATAGCCGTAATAGTTATGTCTGATAGAACGACATTAGTTTTGGAAACTTTTTTAGAGTCTTGTATCACTATCTTTTGTTCTTCTACTTGGTTGGGTGACAAAGACAGATTATTATCCATTAATAGGTGTTTAATAGTGGTTAGATTCTTAAGATAGTGACGTCTATTATCGGTGCGCTCATGTAGATCAGAATGAATACGTGTGCCAGTATTTATATCGCTATCATGAGTAGCACTATGATCATGTCCATTGTTTTTACTTGCACTGTTTTTATGACTAGGCGTGCAAACTTCAGTTAATAAAACGCTAGCACTGGGGTCAATGTCGAGTATCTTTTGAGCCGCTTTATTAAAAAATACCAGTAATACACCTGCCTCAGTAGGAACGATGTTTACACTAGGGTTAGCAAATAAATGGGTATCCAACCATTCTTCATGAATCTGTGAATCTGCAATAAGCACGAAGCAAATCTCAGGCGCGGAAGATTGAGATAATGGTTTTATATGTTTATTGATAAATTGAGCCGGGTCGTAAGTGACGGCATTGCTTTCTACATCGGTATCGTCAGTTACGATAGGAATAATAGAAAGCACTGCTTCTGGAAAGGCATAGCTCATTAACTGCTCTTTTACTGCTGTAATAAGAAAGGTTGAATCAGCGCTGGTAGGTAAACACAAATAGATGGGCAGTTTGGACAATGAGGCCTCAGAGGAAGTAGATATAATGTCATCGTTGTTTTCCTCATTGGCACTAATCAAATAATGTTGCTGCCATTCAGGATGAACATGAATGGCTGAATTGGATTGAACCTCATCTTGCTTATGATATTGATTGAAGTGTACGGCAAGGGTGGACAATAAGTCATCGCCCAAAGCAAGCTGCGCTTGTATCAATGAACACAAACGCAAAGTTATGCTACTGGAGAAGCCATCATCAAAACCTGAGCTGGTTGTATCCGCATCAATCACATATCCATATGGTAAAGAAGCAGCATCAGGTAAGTTGTTAATCGGTTTGATTAATATCGGCAGTCCATCAATGTCTACCAAATCCTCACTTAGAACGGTAACGTCTTTATCATTATCAATGATCTCAGACCAGCTGTTTCCTTCTGGTAAGCAGACGCGACTGTATATAAATAACTGATAAGTATTAGGAGCTTGTACGGGTTCTTGTGCACCAGATACTCCACTCATATCATCTGACGCATTGAGTGTGTGCTTGTCTGCTTTTTTTTGCCACCATAGGAGCGCTGCAATAGTGCTGATTAATAGCAAAGGGATGGCAACAAACCATAGTAATAAGCCTGATGAAGTAAGGTGTCGTGCATTGTCTTTAAAATACATCCAAACCAAAATGAGATACAGCGCTAAAAGCATCACTAAGACAAAGCGGCCATATGACAGTACTTTTTTTATACCCACTTATCAATAATCCTTATTTGTCGGGTTGTTATCATGCTTATGACGATGTGATTCAAATTAAAAAATGGTATTTTAGGGCATTCGGCTAATTCTTTCTACCATATCTAATGACTTTATTTCACTTAAATGGTATTAAATATTAAAGGTAGAATAGGCTTTAAATGTATATTTTTATTAGGGACAACTAGGATAAGCAAGTGTTCTAGAGGTTTTCGTATTAAAATTCACCCTTTTGCTTCAAAAAAAAGACGCTTTAGAGTAAGATAAGTAGAGTACAAACCAAATAATAAGTGTAATTAAGTCAGCTTTATATTAACTAGAGATTGTTTGTCTGTATAATACCTATCGAATCACAAAGATAGACGCCTGTTTATTAATTCTTCTCTTTCTTTTAATCTCTGCTGCCTTGTACTTATGATTTACTTGCTTGTCTCTGTCTTTACGCTTGTCTCTATCATCATAATTATCATGCTGTTTGATCGGCAACTGAGTGCGCGACTGTTTGACAAAATTGACTTTCGTGTGCAGCGATTACGTACTTTTAGAATCAATCGACCCTCAATAAAGCCGTCAACAAAGCTATTGCGTTCTTGCCTTACGCGTTTGCAGAACTTTATTTTGCGTACAGACATCTCTCGTATCCCAGTAGTATCGATATTGTCATTATTGATTGTTATGGCGACTGCTGGACTATGTTATGCCTTAATAACGACCAATTCTCTTGAGGTATATCACGGGCAGGATACGACACCACATACAGCCAATACACAAATTAGCCAGTTATTGATAGGAGAGCGCCTACGGCCACCGCCACCGCCGCCAGAAGAATTATTTGCTGAACTTGATGCTGAGATTGCAAGCTATCAAGCCAGCAAGACGGAGGAAGGTTATTGGCCGGATGCTCAGACACAGGGGTCGCAAGCCAATAGGCCACTGATGCTACCTGAGCCTGATTTGTCTGATTTAAATGCGCAAGATCATAGTAGTGGCTATTCGGGCGATATGTTGACTTCCCATATCCATCATGGCCACATCAATATCAAAAATGCTGACCGTAATTGGAAAAAGATGAACTCAGAATTCGTTCAACGGCTGTTGACAGTTTATAAGGTGATGAGTGATCAATACGGCTATGATATGGTGCTCTTAGAGGGTTACCGCAGTCCTGCGAGGCAAGCAAGATTACTTAAAAAAGGTACTCACGTGACGAATGCAGGATCATACAAAAGCTATCATCAGTTTGGTTTGGCAGCGGATAGTGCTTTTATCAGAAATGGTAAAATTGTCATAAGTGAAAAGGATTCTTGGGCGATGCAGGGTTATAAATTATATGGTAAAGTAGCAAAATCGGCTGGACTTGTGTGGGGCGGCGACTGGCGCATGATGGATCTTGGTCATGTTGAGCTTCGTAAAAAAGGAGTGCTCGGTCGTCCAGAAATGGCAGAAATTTTGACCAGTCAATGATCACAATATTATTTTAAGGTAAAATAAAAATATGGACAGATGTAAGACATTGCCGATAGTATTAATAACCACTGGCTGTTTACTCAGCGGGGCATTAGTAGGGTGTAGCACTGATAAATTGAACCATCCAAATAATAAAGCCTCTACATTGGCAGGCGAGTCTACTATTCACGATAATATAAAAAGTGTTATCGAAAATGGCAAAAATAGTAATGACGATTTAAAAAATCTGAAAGCCCAATTAGAAAAACAGCAACAGCAGCTTGAAACAATGAATACTGAACAGCAGGCATTGCAGGAACAGTTAAAGCGTCAGCGAGTCACCCTAAACATCAAACCGGCTGTTAATGCCAATGCTGGGCGTACCGCACAAGGGATAGCGAGCACCGCTTATATTGCGTTTTTGGAAGAGGAAAACCAGTTTACTGATATTGAGGCGTTGGCTGCCAAAGAAGTTAGTGTCATTCCCAATCGCGAGACCAGCTTAACGGTACATATACCGCAAGACGCACGTTTTATCGCTGTGAAAGTGGGTTTAAGATACACCAAAAAACGCTCACAACTGCTCATTCCACTTGAGAGTCTTAATTTCGACAATCCGCTTGTACTAAATATTGGCGCATGTGATGTCAATGTTACAGCGGGCATTGAACCCGAGCTGGCGACACCCTTTACTACCAAACTTAAATATTATCAGCAGCCATTAGTCAGCTGCTCGTAGGAGATTGTCTTGAGCAAACACAGAGTATTATGGGGCGAGGGACTTTTTTTACGACCTCAGCATTTTCAAATTCAAGACACCTATCACAATGCTCAGCGGTCATTGAGTATGATGCTGATGCACCCCTACGCTTATGGAATATCTGATGTTCAAATCGACAAACAGCTTTTAGAAAGCAATCTATTAAGTTTTCAAAGCATTTATGCGGTATTACCAGACGGCACACTGTATCAAGCACCTCGCACAGATGCCTTACCAAAAGCTGTGACGTTAAATGATCAGGACAATGCCGATGAGGTTTTTGTCTTTTTGAGTTTAGAGATAGTCCATAACGGCGGCAATAATATACAGACAGAGCACAGTGACAATCCAGCCCGTTACGTGAGGGATGCGATTGAGGCGCAAGATTTATATAGCCAAGCCGCAGAAGCGATGATTGATGTGATTAAGCTGTCACCAAGCTTACAGCTCAGTCACTCTGCGCAAGCACCGAACCAAGATACCGTCTCTTTGTTGGTTGCCAAGCTGGTGCGTACCACTCAAGGCGTTTATCAAGTGGATGAAGATTATATTGTCCCAAGTGTTCATATCACGAGTAACCCTGCGCTTGTGGGTCAGGTCTATCGGTTGATGACTATGATTAATACTAAGTCCACTTCATTGTATGATCATCATCGTCAGTCAAATAATGACTTACTAGAGTTTCGCTCCTCAGACATTGCCTCTTTTTGGTTACTGCATACGCTCAACACCGCCTACTCTCAGTTGAGCCATTTATACAATAATGCCAAGTTACATCCAGAGCGTCTTTATGAGGCGCTATTAAATGTAGCCAGTCAGTTGGCTACTTTTAGCTCGTTATATAAAGTAGGTGATTTGCCTTCTTATCATCATGATAATGCGAATGAATCGTTTAGTAGTATTATCTTGATCATTCGCGAGCTGCTCAATACCGTAATCGCTAGCAATTTTATCTCGATTCCATTGCGTCAAAATAAACCGTCTTACTATATAGGCGATCTAAGTAGTGACAAGATTACCCGTGGTTCACAGCTGTATTTGTCTGTTAGCTCATCGTTACCGATGCATGAACTCATCGATATCGTACCAAGGCGCTTTAAGGTTGCGACACCTGATTCAGTAGAAAAGCGTGTATTGTCGGCCCTACCAGGTTCACCTGTTTCGCACGTGACTCAAGTACCAAGCGCTATACCGGTACGACCAGGATTTAGTTACTTCACTATTGAACCCGTGGGTGAGTTGTATGATGAGATGATAAAGTCTGAATCTATCTGTATGTATGTACCAAACGGTTTTGATGACTTAAAAATTGAGCTGATGGCTATCGTACAGTAGGGTTTTTAAAATTTAAGCTAGAAAGATTTATAGTAGTAGTAAATGTTCATCAATCTCTCGATTTTACTGCGCTCTGACTATATCGTCGAAATAGACTTATAAATCTCTGCTTATAGATAATTTTTGATTCAATCTTTCTATAGTTGGGTCAATATAAAAGAGAGTCAGCGAGACTGGGATAAATTTTTTGTAGCCTCTGTCGGCATAGACACAGCAAGCAAGAAAAATTTGTGTCAGTCTCGCGTTACCATGTTGTGTATCCATTTTATTCAATATCGCCTATATGTAGTCATATTTAAAACAATTAGCACTAGGAACAATCATGTCTGGGAATAACTCAATGGGTTCTGCACCTTCCTTATTGGATTCAGGTGAGGTGGCCTCAAAAGTTTCAGCGAATGGTCTTGATAAACGTATTAGCAGCCAATCGCTGGTTGATATTATGTATGACGGTTTTTATTTGGTTTTTTTATTACGCAATCACTATTTTAGTACCGAGCCGCATCAGTTCCGCCAAAATATATATAATTTTTTAGATAAGTTTGAGAGTAATGCCCGCAAAAAAGGCTTTTTTTCAGAAGATATTCATGAAGCCAAGTATGCTTATTGTGCCTTGATTGATGAGACGATCATGACGTCACAAGAGCCGGAGTTTCAGACGCTAAAAGATGCGTGGGAGCTTAACCCTTTACAGTTAGACTTGTTTGGCTCACAAATTGCTGGTAATGAGTTCTTTGAGCGCCTAGATGGTTTACGTGAGCAAGGAGAGAAGCGCCTTCCTGCCTTAGAAATTTATCATTACGCCATGCTACTTGGGTTTCAGGGTAAGTATCGTTTGGAAGCCCCAGAAAAGATCCGCTATCTTATTTCACGCTTGGGTGATGAGATTGAGCATCTGCGTGGCAATAAAAACGAATTCTCGCCATTTTGGGCCATTCCTGATCAAATCAAACATACGCTCACGAGCGAAACACCGCTGTGGGTGATTCTTGCCGTCATTGCAGTGTTATTAAGTGCGATATTTGCTACCATGTGGCAGCTTACAAATAGCTTCTCTGACACTCAGCTCTCAGCATACAGACAGGTGATTCAAGAAAACAAAGAGCAAGCGCATATTTCAATTTTCTTACCTTAACTGCTACTTATTATTAGTCCAAAATAAAAAACCAATTGTTGCAGTAGCATTTCTTTTCAAGGCGAATTGAGATGCTTTGTTCAATTGGTAAAATCAATAGGCATAAAAAAACCCCCATCAAAGTGATGAGGGTCTTGGCAAATGCCATAATTGAATCAAAGGTGACTCAAGAACTTTATAACTACAATGTGGCTCTCCAACCTGGGCTCGAACCAGGGACACACGGATTAACAGTCCGTTGCTCTACCAACTGAGCTATTGGAGAATAAGCTGTAAGTGTTTCACTTCTTACAACGAGCCTTAGAAGTCTCTAACGAGTTCTTACTAAGTGGGGCGTATTCTAGCAAAAATAAAAAATACGTCAAGCCTTTTTTGCATAATTCATGAAGATTATTATTTTAATGGCATAGTGCACTATTTTTTGACAAAGAATGGTTCCTTAGAAAGGAAAATAGTAGTCGCTTAAACCTTTATGACAAAGGCGCCTCATATCATTTATGAGGCGCCTTTGTTTATCAAAGTACTCTTTAGACCAATCGCTCGTTAGAAGTTATTCAGCAACGTCTAAATCAGCAACTGCTTTTTCGATACGTGATAGAGCATCTTTTAGCGTGGCTTCATCAGTTGCGTAAGAAATACGCATGTAGCCGCCAAGACCGAATGCGTCACCCGGTACTACTGCAACGCCCACTTTATCTAATAACCATTCTGAAAATTCTGTACAAGAGGAGAGGCCAGCTGCTTTGATAAGTGGCTTGATTTCTGGATAGACGTAAAATGCGCCATCAGGACGCAGGCAAGTAATGCCTTTAATGGCATTCAAACCATCAACGACAAGATCACAACGCTTTTCAAATGCCGCTACCATCGGTTCTAGTACGCTTTGGTCACCACTAATAGCGACTTCTGCAGCGACTTGACTGATAGAGGTTGGGCATGACGTTGATTGTGATTGTACTTTTTTCATTGCGCCAATCAGTTTTGCAGGGCCACCAGCATAGCCGATACGCCAGCCTGTCATTGCATAGGCTTTAGAGACACCGTTTAAAATAATTGCACGGTCTTTAAGCTCAGGCGCTGCATTTAAGATATTGTAGAACTTATCACCCGTCCAGCGAATGTGCTCGTACATGTCGTCTGAGGCCACATAGACTTGTGGGTGCTTTTTCAGTACTTCAGCGATGGCTTTTAACTCATCTAGCGTGTAAATCATACCGGTTGGGTTAGAGGGACTATTCAATACCAACATTTTGGTTTTGTCAGTGATAGCCGCTTCTAACTGCTCGGCGGTGATTTTGAAATCTTGCTCAGCGGGGCATTCAACAATAACTGGCACGCCTTCTGCAATGATTACCATGTCAGGGTAGCTGACCCAATATGGCGCTGGAATGATTACCTCATCGCCTGGATTGATAAAAGCTTGGGCAAGGTTAAAGAATGATTGTTTACCACCGACTGATACTAAGATTTCGTTAGGCTCATAGCTAATATCATTGTCACGTTTGAACTTATCAATGATGGCCTTTTTAAGCTCTGGCGTACCATCAACAGCGGTGTATTTGGTAAAGCCATTATTAATAGCTTCAATTGCCGCTTTTTTAATGTGCTCAGGTGTATCAAAATCTGGTTCGCCTGCACCTAGACCGATAATATCTTTGCCCGCAGCCTTTAGCTCTTTGGCTTTATTGGTAATTGCTAGCGTAGGTGATGGCTTGATGCTGTTGACGCGGTCCGACAGTTGCAACTCGCTCATAAGAGATCCTTTTTATGGTGGGGATGGGTTAGTGAGACTATATTCGCTTTTCCTTTTGGCATTGTAGCATGCGCCAATTATACTGTCTTATAGAGGTGGTAACAGAGAATAACGGATTCATCAACGGTTTTAATCCTATTGTAATGGATAAACAAGCTAAGTGAGTTAGGTCTAGGAATAATTGCGAAACCACAACAATAAACCTATCGCTTTAATCTATTATTGTTTAGATTTAATAAATAAAATGGATGATAACTTAATAAAATGCGATTAATATTGTAGGTGGTATAAGAATAACAATTGGGTACTTAAACTTGGGTAAATTGTGGATTTTTCACTACAAAAATGACTAAAAGGACGTTTACGATGACAGATTCTTCAAAAAGACTTCATATCCTCATTACTGGAGCAACTTCTGGTATTGGTTATCAATTAACAAAAGATTATCTGCTAGAAGGCCATCATGTATATGCTGTTGGTCGTGATGATAACGCCTTAGCTGAGCTCAAATCATTGGGAGCCGAAACCATTGAGTTGGATTTGATGGATCGTGACAAGGTGCTAGAAGCTTTTAACAAAATCAGTGAGGTTGATTTGGCAATTTGCGGCGCAGGTATGTGTGAATATTTGGACATGCCAAACTTTGATAGTGCGTCATTTATGAAGGTCATGTCAGTGAACATGGGTACGTTAGCACATGCCATCGAAGGCGTATTGCCGAAGCTAATCGCCTCAAAAGGTCGTTTGGTGGGGATTGGCTCAGCCTCTGCTTACGTACCGTTTGCCCGTGCGGAAGCCTATGGTAGCTCAAAGGCCGCCATTCATTATCTGATGAAAACTTTACAGATCAGCTTAGCAGAGCATGATGTCTCAGTCAGCCTAGTCGTGCCTGGTTTTGTCGAAACCCCAATGACCAAACAGAACGATTTTCCTATGCCATTTATCCAAACACCCGAGCAGGCGAGTCAGGCCATTCGTGATGGTATAGAAAGTGGTCATGACGTGATCGAATTTCCCAAAAAACTCACGTTGCCGTTAAAAGCGCTGGGTACGTTGCCAGATTTGGTTTGGCAGCAGGTTAGTGGGAAACTCAATAAAAAATAACCCATCATCGTTGCCACAAGCATGGTCCATTAAAGAAAATAGTCCACCAAAGAAAATAGAAAGGAACGCCAGTATGCCGTTTATCAGCTTCAAGCGTGCAAGTAAGCAAACAACAGCGAAGAAAAATAGTAATAGTGCAAAAAGTTCTGACAATACTCAAACTAAAAAACGTATTGCTATCATCGGTTCGGGTGTGTCAGGACTGACTTGTGCGCATTATCTGGTGGCGCAACATGACGTGACGGTGTTTGAGGCCAATGATTATATCGGCGGTCATGTAAATACCATCGATGTGACGCTACAAGAGGGCAAAAAAGCCAAAAGTAGCAAAGTAGAAAGTAGTGCGATAGACACAGGTTTTATTGTGTTTAATGAACGCACCTATCCCAACTTTTTCCGTTTGCTTTACGACTTAAAAGTGCCGTTTCAAACGACAGACATGAGCTTTTCGGTAAAGAATACGTCGCGTCGTTTTGAATACAATGGTCATACGCTCAACACACTATTATCGCAGCGTAAAAACGTTCTCAATCCTAAATTTTGGCAATTTATCAAAGATGTCTTACAGTTTAATAAACACATCAAGCAGCTACGTCAGGACTATGAAGCTGCCCGCGCACAAGGCAAAGATGTCAGCGCCTTCACTGAGCAAACGCTCGGTGGCTATCTCGCTGAGAAACGCTACGGTAAGTTGTTTGTAGATAACTATCTGTTGCCAATGGTCTCTGCTATTTGGTCAACCAGTCTGAGTGACGTGCAAGATTTTCCCTTGGTGTTTTTTGCTCAGTTTTTCGACAACCATGGTTTGCTCGATGTGGTGAATCGTCCGCAATGGTTCACGATTAAAGGCGGCTCAAAACAATATGTCAATAAGTTGGTGACTCGCTTTGTCAAAGCGGGCGGCAAGATACAGGTCAATTGCCCTGTGCAGTCTGTAACTCGTAATGTTGATCATGATAACGTGAGGTTAACGATTCAGGACAAAAGCAGTGTCAATGGCGAGCCTGAAAGTCTTGTGTTTGATGAAGTTATTTTTGCTTGTCACGCTGATACTTCACTTAATATTCTAAAAGATGCCAGTGCAGAGGAAACTGAGGTGCTGAGTCAATTCCGCTTTACTAAAAATACCGCTGTCCTTCATACCGATACCAGTGTGTTACCCAAAAAACCACTGGCATGGGCTAGCTGGAACTATTTGATAGACGAGAAGTCTACTGGCAAAGCGAGCGTCCAAACCAAGCCCGAAGACATGGAGTCGCCCGCAAAACCAGTGCTGACTTATCATATGAATATTTTGCAGCGCCTCACCAAAAAACATAATTATTTAGTCACGCTTAATCAAGATATTAATGAAAAACAAGTCATCAAACGCATTGATTACAGTCATCCAGTTTTTGATAAAGCGATGATCGCCACTCAAACCAAGTGGACAAGTATTTCTGGTAGCGGCTTGCACACGCATTTCTGCGGGGCTTATTGGTTCAATGGTTTTCATGAAGATGGGGTGCGCAGTGGTTTGCGAGTGTGTCAAGCACTCGGGCATCATATCGATATCAAAGACAGTGTGGATCCGACTCATCTGCCAGATGCCGATAGCGCCCATACACCATTTCTTTATAAAGACCTGCCTATCAAAGCAGATACCAAGTTGCGCACACTAAATCACCGTCAGGTCACAACCGCAACTACCAATCAGGAGCTTATCGAGTACGTTGAGCAATTACAAACGGCTCATATGGATAGCAGTTTGAATAAAAAACGCGGCTTATTTGGCCGTCGTAAACAACAATAATTTTGCCATAAAAATGCAGCAACCCTAACGAAGAGAGTGCTATGCCTGTCAAAGATGATTCGTCTAATAGCGCCTTACCGCATCAATTATTCCATGGCACAACGTGGCACAGCCGGCTGCTGCCAAAAGTGCATAAGTTTGTCTATCCATATCGCTATTGGGGCGTCAATGTTAGCTCATTAGCCACCGGGCAAACACTTCCTGAGGTCAAGATGGCAACTTCTGGTAAAGGTAGAATTTTAGGGAAATTACCGTTATTTTCAGCGAAGAAAAAGGCATTACAGCAGTTTTGTCCTGATGATTATTTACAGAGCTTAAATAGCCTAAGCATAAATAGCGGTGTGAATAACCTTAACAATAAAGAAAACGGATTGAATAGTTTTCAAGCACTTGAACATCGTCTACAACAAGCATTTACTGACCAGACTGGTAGCGTGCCAACAGGTGATATGCTTGGACTGTTGGTTTGCCGGAATGCTGGTTTGTATTTTAGCCCCGTCAATTTTTATGTGGGTTTTGATAAACAGCAGACGCCGACCCATTTATTGGCTGAGGTTTCTAATACGCCATGGGATAAGCGTCATTACTATGGATTTTTACTCGATGGTACAGACACTGAGTTTCGTCATGACAAAAACTTTCATGTGTCACCCTTCAATCCTATCGACCAGCAATATCGCTGGCAAGTGACTATAAAGAATACGACGAAAAACGAGATGGAGAGCAAGCTAGATAACGGTTTACAAGTTCGTATCGCTATTGATATCAGTGATGAGCGCGGTGAAGTATTAAAAACTGGTATAAAAATGTCGGGTGTACCGATGACAGATGATTCTATCCGCAAAAGCTTGCGACAAAATCCATTAATGAATATAACGTCTTTAACACGTATCTATTGGCATGCGTTTAAGCTCTATGCGATAAAAAAAGTACCCTATATCAATTATGATGAAAAGCTGGCCGACAGTCAGCAGCAAACAGCAACGACTCAAAAAGATACTTTTTCATGAGAGGGTGCAGGTCAACAATAGGGTGCTGGACGATTGGGCAGTAAAAATTTCAAAAAATGTCACAAATTTAACATCAAAATTTAGCACACTTAGACAAGGATAAATACACGATGCCAGCACGACCGACCGACCGAGCACCAATCTCGACATTAGAGAAATTGACGGCACGAATGAATAAAGCAATCAATGAGAGCGTTATTTTGCAACCAGTGGGTAATGGTGTCAATCATTTGGCAAGAAAGCTTATCTTTCGTGCATTAACCCATATTCAGTTTGGTAGCCTAACTATTATCGAAGCATTTGACGAGCAGTCATCTTATACACGTCGTTTTGGTAGCAAGTCTACCGATACGATGAGTAGCTCGTCAGTCGGTCGACATCCATTACAAGTAACTTTAACAATCCATGATTGTGCTGTTTATCGTCAATTGCTACTTGGTGGCTCTATTGCCCTAGCAGACAGCTATATTAATGGTGAGTGGGATACAGATGATTTGACTGGATTGATTCGCTTGGCGGCGCGTAATTTGGCAGTACTGAACAAACTGGAGAATCGCTTTGCTGGTGTGAGCAAGGCATTTGAAAAAGCGAAGCATCAGTTACGTAGTAATGATAAATCTGGAGCCAAGTCCAATATATTGGCACATTACGATTTGGGTAACGACATGTACCAGCGTTTTTTGGACGATACGATGATGTATTCATCAGCGGTATATCGCACACCTGAGGTGCCACTTAGCGAGGCACAGCAGCATAAATTGGCGCTTATTTGCCAGCGATTGCAACTGACTGCTGAGGATCACGTTATCGAAATCGGCACTGGTTGGGGTGGTTTTGCTATTTACGCTGCCACACATTACGGTTGTCAAATAACCACGACGACTATCTCAGACGCTCAGTATGATGAGGCACAGCGCCGAGTCGAAGCGGCTGGGCTGTCTGATAAAATCACACTGCTGAAACAAGACTATCGTGAGCTGACAGGCCACTATGATAAATTGGTCAGTATTGAAATGATTGAAGCGGTCGGGCACGAATATTTACCGACTTTCTTTGCTAAGTGTAATAGCTTGCTTAAACCCACGGGGCTAATGGTACTGCAAGCGATTACCTTTAATGATCAAAACTATAAAGAGTATGTAAATTCAGTCGATTTTATCCAGACACACATTTTCCCTGGTGGTTGTCTGCTCTCAAACCAAGAATTGAATACGCAATTTGCTGAGCAGACAGATATGGTCATCAAGCAATTGCACGATTATGGCTTTGACTATGCGCATACGTTACGGGATTGGCGCAAAGCATTCATGGCACAGCGCGAAGAAATAATAGCGCTCGGTTATGACGACGCCTTTATTCGTTTATGGGATTTTTATTTCTGCTATTGTGAGGGTGGTTTTTTGGAGCGGACGATTGGAGTGGTGCAATTGACAGCCGTGAAGCCAGATAATATCGATACGATGCATTTCTCTGATTTGCCGGCTAATGACTCTCTTAGTGAGACGCAAAGCAGCCACTTAATTCACGATTTGATGCATGATGATGGTGATTGTACGTGCGGACATCACACCATGTCTTCGTAAGCTGTGATTGAAATAATCTAACTAAAAGGAGTTTGTTATGGGTTATGTATTTATCTATCTTGCTGCTGTGGTCATATTTTTGGGTATCGATGCGGTTTGGCTCACGACCATGAAAGGGGCTTTTTATGAGTCGCGTATCGGTCATTTATTGGCTGACGAGCCAAACATGATTGCCGCAGGCGTGTTTTATATGTTCTATGTATTGGCACTATGTATACTAATCTTATATCCACAAATCAAAGCGAGTGCATCAATTGGTCATATTTTCTTACTCGGTGGTTTAATTGGGCTGATGGCTTATGGCACGTATGACTTTACTAGCTTAGCCTTATACAAAGGTTTTACATTGGATACAGCATTGGTCGACTTCGCTTGGGGAGGGATTTTGACAGGGTCTGTTAGTGCTATGGTTGCTTGGTTGGCTTATCGCTTTCATTGGTTGAGTTAAACCAGAGTCGCATCGTTAAGTTATCCATTTACATAACCGAGACCATTAGTCGACAGATGGCAATTTGCGCTATGTCTTACGCTACTGTATAAATGACATTCAGAATAAACAAGTTTTAGACAATCGTAAGGAACGTTATGCCGCAATACAATACCAGCTCAACTGCCAAGAAAGCCCCTTTAAATCATGAGCTATACATGTCGATACTAATGACACCTGATATGGCGAATTTCATTGGCAATGTACATGGTGGAGATTTGCTCAAAATGCTTGATCAGGTCGCCTATGCGTGTGCCAGTCGCTACAGTGGCAACTATGTAGTGACGCTATCTGTTGATCAAGTGATGTTCCGTGAGCCTATCTATGTTGGCGAGTTGGTGACTTTTGCTGCCAGTGTCAATTATGTGGGCAATACCTCTATGGAGATTGGTATTCGTGTCGAAGCAGAAGACGTCCGTGCCCGTAAAGTACGCCATACCAACAGCTGTTATTTTACGATGGTGGCTATTGATGACAATGGTAAACCAACAGCAGCGCCGCCTCTTAATATTAAAGATGAGATGCAGCAATGCCGCGCTGATGCCGCGCTAGAGCGTAAAAATTTGCGTATGGAAAGCTCTCATCGTCCAAGTTGCGATATAAAAAACAAGGTGGGCGAGCTGACTTACAATCAAGAAGATCATGGTAAATAACACAGTCGCTCATGGTTCAATGAGGACGCTTGTAAGACTTACTATATAAAATTAACAACCACTCACTAAAAAGCCACTGATACTTTATGTAAGAATACGCTATCTTGCCTCCAAGCTATTTAGACCCTTCAAACCATTGGATGGATTCAGTAAGTTCTACTAAAAGTAAAACCTCCTAGAAAACCGTGGTCAACCATTCGCTATTTTATTGAGACTGTCATGAGTGTCAGACCATCAGAACCCCCTTCACATCGTCCTGATTCTATTCAGTCAGTACCGCGAAACAGTCGCACTCGCGGTGCTGGCAAGTCCATAGATAATCCTGCTGATTCCAAGAGTGCCTCTAGTCCTGCAACCGATAAAGAGGATCAACACTCCGGTTCATTAACGACTGTACTAATAGCCGTTGGAGCAAATCTTATCATTGCGATTGCAAAGACGGTAGCAGCATTTATGACGGGCTCTGCGTCTATGATAGCGGAGTCAGCACACTCATGGGCAGATGCAGGGAACGGCACTTTATTGATTGTTGCCGAAAAAAAGGCGATTAAACCTGCTGACGACAGTCATCCGCTAGGCTACGGTAAAGAATCCTATGTTTGGTCAATGATTGCAGCTTTTGGCGTCTTTATGGCGGGCTCTATTGTCTCCATTTATACTGGCATCACTGAATGGAATGCAGCAGAAAGCGAGACCAACTATACTATTGGTTTTATCGTATTGGCGGTTGCCTTTTTACTCGAAGGGTTTTCGCTCGTACAAGCATATTTACAGAGTAAAAAGCATGGCAAGGCGATTAATATTAGCGCCATCGGTTATGTAGTCAATACTTCAAACCCGACGTTGCGTGGTGTATTTTTTGAAGATTTAGCCGCTGTGACTGGGTTAATCATCGCTGCCGCAGCGATGGGTATGCATGCTTATACAGGAGAGCCGTTTTGGGATGCCTTAGGTTCTATCATTGTTGGCTTATTATTGGGTGTGGTTGCTATCTTTTTGATCAGTCGCAACCGAGACTTTTTGGTTGGTCATAAAGTGTCAGAGGACATCCACTTTTACGCATTAGAGAAACTACTCAACCATCCAGATATTGATAGTGTCTCCTACTTACACTTAGAGTGGGTAGGACCTAGAAAAATATTTATGGTGGCAGCAGTAGACATCGCTGGCAATCAAAAAGAACAAGAGCTTGCGCAAAAATTTGAAGACATTGAAAATGAGTTCCGTGGTAATCCTTTGTTCCAAGAGGCGATATTAACCCTATCAATACCCAATGCCGAAATCTTAGTACTGCCTGACAGTTAAAAGATTTATCCTAAGCTTGGTTATTATCAATTGCATTTATGGCAAATACTGCTGTTTTCTCAAATAGACATAAAAAAGGTCACCCCTTAGAGTGACCTTTTTACTTTGTGTAGACTAAGGCTAACAATTAGCCAAAACTATAAAAGCCTTATTTCTTCGGCGCGTTTGCACCAATGAACCATGCATCTTTATCGATGATACGGCTGGCTTCAGTCAACAAATCAGCGGTATCTTCATCACCAGCATCACCCGCAGTATCGATAGCTTCACGTAGCGTTTCAGCAACTTGCTTATAACGATCTGTAATTTCACGGACATGCTGATCTACTTCGGTAATATCGGTTGGATAATCAGCCAAAATAGAGTCTTTTGCTACACGACTGGCTAGACCATTTGGTTGACCGCCCAAAATGACAATACGTTCAGCAATGGTATCTGATACTTCACGGATACGATCTGCTGTGTCATCTAATAACTGATGAACCCCAATAAAGCCAGTACCTTGTAGGTTCCAATGGCACTGTTTACCATCTAATGTAAGATCGATAACATTGGCCAAATTTGCATTTAGCAATTCGATCATTTTTTTGGCGGTATCGTCTGAAATTCCACTTGCGTAACGTTCTCTCATAATTTACTCCGTTATTTTAGTTTTACTAAATCGTATTTTAATGAATATGTTGTTATTAATATTATGCGTAATATTTATCTAATTATGTTTGATGAACATATATAGATTTACTGCTTGTTAATTCAGTATGAATAATAACAGCTTACGCAAAGGATAAAACCCTCAAGCGTTATGCTTTGTTAAGTGGTCGTGTAATAGGTTTGTTAACCATGAAAAGCTTTGTAAATTTAGCTCAGACTGTGTGCGTTTTATATAACCGTTTCATGGTTATTTAGCGCAAATGCACTATAAGTAATGCGTGGATATGTCCATACATTGGGTTGAATTAGTGGAAGTAATAACTGAAGAAAGCCAGTCATTATTCTTTAAAAACCTACATTTAGACCCCATATTGTTCTAAACCTTAATAATTAATAAGAAGAAAGCCATTATGCGAATGCCTGAACCGCGCTCATCGCGTCAGTTAAATCAATTGGCCACTCAGCTCCAAGGTGAAGCTGAAATCAGTGGTGTTAATGCGTCAGGGACGCAAATATCGAGTCGTGCTTTTGAGATGGTGACAGACTTCGAGCCAGCAGGGGATCAGCCACAAGCGATTGAAAAGCTTGTTAAAGGTATTAATTCTGGGATGGACGAACAGTTGCTGCTCGGTGTGACAGGTTCTGGTAAGACATATACGATGGCCAAAGTCATCTCTGAGTGCCAGCGTCCGACAATCATCATGGCGCACAACAAAACCTTGGCCGCACAGCTATATGGTGAGTTTAAGTCGTTTTTCCCCAACAACGCGGTTGAGTATTTCGTCAGTTATTATGACTACTATCAGCCTGAGGCGTATGTTGCGGCCAGTGATACCTTTATCGAAAAAGACAGTGCCATAAATGATCATATTGACCAGATGCGCTTATCAGCCACGCGTGCACTGTTGGAGCGCCGTGATGCAATTATTGTCGCTTCGGTATCATGTATTTATGGTTTGGGTGATCCTGAAAGCTATTTGAAAATGCTATTACATATCGTCGTCGGCGATAAGATCGATCGTACTGCGACGATTAAGCGTTTGGTTGAAATGCAATATACACGGAATGAGTTGGATTTTGGTCGTGGTACTTATCGCTTGCGGGGTGAATTGCTCGATATTTATCCTGCTGAATCTGAGCAGCTAGCAGTGCGTGTGCATCTGTTCGACAATGAAGTAGAAAAGATCACTTGGTTTGATCCTTTAACAGGTAAAACCGTGCGTAGCGTCCCACGTATTACCATTTATCCAAAATCCCATTATGTGACACCGCGCAACAAGCTTGAAGCGGCAAGCCATACCATTCGTGAGGAGCTAGAGCCACGTTTAGAGTATTTCCGTGAAAACAACAAGCTGATTGAAGCGCAGCGTCTAAAAGAGCGTACTCAGTATGATCTTGAGATGATTCAGCAACTTGGCTACTGTAATGGTATCGAAAACTACTCGCAGCATCTCTCAGGTCGTCCATCAGGAGAAGCACCGCCGACCTTATTTGATTATATTCCAGAGGACGCGCTACTGTTTCTTGATGAGTCGCATGTGACCGTCTCGCAGATTGGCGCAATGTATAAAGGCGATAGATCTCGCAAAGAAAACTTGGTTAACTATGGCTTTCGCCTGCCAAGTGCGATGAACAACCGTCCAATGAAGTTTGAAGAATGGGAGCGTATCAAACCCAAAACTATCTATGTAAGTGCCACGCCAGCTTTGTATGAGCTAGAACACAGTGAACAAGTGGTCGAGCAAGTTGTGCGTCCAACGGGCTTGATTGATCCAGAGATTGAGATACGTCCTGTATTTACTCAAGTCGATGATGTGCTATCGGAGATTACCAAGCGCCGCGATAAAGATGAGCGCGTACTGATTACCACATTGACTAAGCGTATGTCAGAGGATTTAACCAGCTATCTAAAAGAGTACGATGTAAAAGTCGCGTATTTGCATTCGGACATCGATACCGTCGAGCGCATGCAGATTATCCATGAGCTACGTACTGGCGTCCATGATGTCTTGGTCGGTATTAACCTGTTGCGTGAGGGTTTGGATATGCCAGAGGTGTCATTGGTCGCGATATTTGATGCGGATAAAGAAGGCTTTTTGCGTTCGGAGCGTTCACTGATTCAGACCATTGGCCGTGCGGCGCGTCACATCAATGGTAAAGCCATCCTTTATGCTGATCGCATTACCAATAGTATGCAAAAGGCGATAGATGAGACGGATCGTCGCCGTGAAAAACAAGTGGCGTTTAACCTTGAACACAATATAACGCCAAAAGGTGCGCGTCGCAGTATCACCGATAAAATCGACACGGGTGATGACGAGAATGCCAATGACAATCAAGTGATTCCTATCAAGAGCAATCTGCCCGATGTGGATATCAACATTTTGCGCAGTCCTGATTTGCTGGCCAAAGAGATTAAGCGGCTTGAGAAGCAAATGCAGCAAATGTCGCGTGACTTGAAGTTTGAAGAAGCGGCAAAAACGCGGGATAAAGTGCTTGAGCTCAAAGCACATTTAATCTAGATAGCATTTAATAGTTAAAGAGGTGAGTTGCATGGTTTGCAGCTCGCCTTTTTTAGTTCAATATCTGAAAAAAATACTTCGTATTTAAGCCAACTCCAATATCTTGAAACAGAATTCTCGCGTTTTTACTAACATCAAACGCAGTTTTACATATCCCACCTTAAAAAACGCCAGCATATCTTATAGGATGTATTAATAAAGCACGATCTACCAAGCACGCTAACAACTGCTGGATGGTAGTCATAAAATCAGGCGTGCTCACGTACTATATAAATTAAAAGCTAGGGAATTGTTATGTTTGATATAAAATCGTTTTTTAAAAGAGAAGTAGAAAAAAAACTTATTGATGTTGATGATTATATTTTTATGCCTGAGCGTGTAGAGATGGAGCTGGAAGGCGGGTCACTAAACTGTGTGTTAAATAGCGATGGTCGAGTTGATATTTTTTATACTAAGGATGGTATAACTGAGGTTGGTTCGGCAACCCGTAAGCATCCCTTTACTGCTTTTGAAACTGAGTTACATCATGGTGTCTATGATGATGTTATCGGAGATTTAGTCAAAGAAGTAGAAAAAGTAATTGATGGGTCTTCTAAATATTTCCGTCGAAACAGAGTATTGCCTTCTACTTCTTTATTATCCAATCCTTCGGACATAAGTTAATTGTAGATGGAACGAGAACGTTAGCAGAGCAGAAAGTTTAATCGCAAAAAGGGGCATCATATACGATGCCCCTTTTTTATTTTAAAATCTAAGTATCACTTAACTGTAGATACCTGACAATTTATTTGGTAAAACTTGCATAGCAGCTTTGTAGAGACTTTGCGACGACTTTTGCGACGAGCTGCGTACGGTACTGTGAATCTATGGCAGCATTTCCCAATTCAACAAGAGTTACTTGCTGCGGTGCTTGCTCACTGACGCAGCCACACACATTACTCTTTACTGCTTCCTGTTGCGTTTCGGTCATAGCAACGCTAGCAATACGCCAAGCACTTTGTTTCTCAATTTGGCTACGGCACTGGTTATCAATGGCTGACTTAAAGACACTCATACCGATCTCGTTTGCCGTACCGATCGCATTACCAGTTGTATTATTAGCGCCATCTGTCGTTGCACATCCGGTCAAAGCAAAAGTCGCGAGTAAGATGGTTGAAGCAAAGCGTTTTTTCATAGGGTAATCCTCAAAGGTAGTTGATTGGTATTATGATGAAAACTCATATACGTAGAAGTATGAGTCGCTTGATTATGGTTTGTGAAATTATGGTCTGTGATTATTACATACTTTTAAAACAGTTATTCATTACTTGCATAGCAAAAGTAAGGGTGTTTTAAATTCCCCTCAGCAAAAAGTTTTTTTGATCATCATGCATCAAAAAACCAGCTAAGACATAATATCTTAGCTGGTCAAAGTTTTACAAGACTGTATGATTGCTCATTTGACTGTCTTAGACATTCTTACCATGTTGTTTTTGTTGAATATCTTTCGCCAATTTATAACATTCATTAATATGGTCATTAGCGATTTTCTTAAAGATAGTATAGCCCATCGTCGCTGCAACCAGCTGGCCACCCAGTGGGATGAATTTGGTTACTTGCTTAGCTGCGATACGACCGCCAAAGCCTTGAATGGTCTTTTTAACAATACCGCGTGTTGCCATGAGTCCAGCAAAATCGACAGTACGGTCTTTAACTGCGCTCCAATGTACTTCTCTTGATTGCAAGTCGATAGCAGACTTACGGCTCTCAATTAGACCAAAGCGTTCACTGATCTCAGGTAGAAGATGAGTCAACATACCTGCATCAATGGCTACATCAAAAAATGGAACAGGTACTACTGCCACACCAGCAGAAACTCTAGCACGGCTTTTCACCAGTTTTTGGCACTCTTTTTTGACTTGTTCAAGATCCAAACTTGGATCAATAGTATTTGGTAATTTTTCAGCAACTGGAGTGGTTTTCATAGGATATCCTTATAAAAAATTAATTAAAATAAATAACAAGTGTTTCAGATAATGACTATTCTATGCATTTATAGACAGCATACAATCATTGCTTTGTAGCAAAATGCAGACAATTACTGTGACTGTGCACCGTTTTTGTAAATATAGTATGGTTTCATAAGGTAATGAACACGTTATCGAGGATATTTATCAAAATATACTCTCAATAATCATAGCTAACGCAATATTATGAAATCATAGAGCCTGTACTAAAGTGATAAAAATTGTCATTGTGAGCCTCTCTTAAAGTCAGTAGAATACGCACATGCTAAATTTAACCCCCCGTTGTACCCATACTCGTATCGACGAGTTGCCTCCCGCGTTGCAAACACTTGCTGCTCAATCATTCACTCTTGCTCGTCTGTACGCAGGTCGCGGTATTACTGAGCCTGATGAGCTTGATACCGCATTGTCTGGCTTATTGCCTGCCGAGATGCTGCATGGTGTTACAGAGGCTGTTCGTCTACTAGACGTGGCGATTGATGAAGGTCAGCGCATCTTGATCGTGGGCGACTTTGACTGTGATGGCGCGACCAGTACCGCGCTGATGATGCGCGCGCTCAAAAAGATGGGTGCTATGGTCGATTTCTTAGTACCGGATCGCTTCAAATATGGTTATGGTCTAACACCAGAGATCGTCGAATTGGGTATAAAGACGTTTCAGCCAGACATGATAGTGACGGTAGATAACGGTATCTCTAGTCATGAAGGCGTGGCGCGGGCGCAGGCTGACGGTCTTACTGTCATTATTACTGACCATCATTTGACTACCAAAGAGACGCCACCTGCGGAAGCTGTGGTCAATCCCAATCAGCTCGACTGCGACTTTACCAGTAAAGCACTGGTCGGGGTGGGCGTAGCGTTTTATGTGCTCGGCCGTTTGGCAAAACTGCGGCGCGAAGCTGGTAAGTCTACCGTACAAGTTAGTCAGTATTTAGATTTGGTGGCGCTTGGTACGATTGCCGATGTTGGTGTACTCGATAAAAATAATCGTATCTTAGTACATCACGGACTGGCAGCTATCCGTCAGGGACGTTGTTGTTTAGGTATTTTGGCACTTCTTGAGCAAGCAGGTCGTGACCCCAAGCAACTGCATGCACAGGACTTCGGGTTTGTTTTGGGTCCACGTATCAATGCTGCTGGACGTATGGATAATATGCGTATCGGTATAGAGTGCTTATTGACTGAAGATTGGAGCACAGCGCAGCGTCTGGCGCAGGAGCTTGAGCAGTTAAATCGTACTCGTCGTCAGGTCGAAGGTGAGATGCGGGCACAAGCAGACAATATTGTTCAGACGTTGGCTGATAGTAATGCCAGTAATAATGAAGACACTGATACTGCCGCTAATAGTAATGAGAACAGCGATATCATTGTTCAACATGTAACTAATAAAAAGGCTATCAATAGTAATAAGCGCAGTATCGTCTTATATCAGGACGATTGGCATCAAGGTGTTATTGGTATCGTCGCTGGGCGTTTAAAGGAAAGTCACTATTTGCCTAGTATCGTCTTTGCACCAGCAGACACACAGCAGACTGGTGATGATGACGCCATCAAAGGGTCAGCGCGATCTATTGCTGGCGTGCATATTCGTGACGCGATTGAGCAAGTTGCTGAGCGTTATCCCGATCTCATCAGCCATTTTGGTGGTCATGCAATGGCAGCAGGTTTGACAATTAAACGTCGTAATTTTGAGGCGTTTGAGTCAGCTTTTAACGATGTCATGGCACAGATGGATGATGATGTGTTTGCAGAGCAAAAATTTACTGATGGGCCGTTGCAAGCCAGTGATTTTAGCTTATGGTTCGCTGAGCATTTGGCTCATGCGAGTATCTGGGGACATGGCTTTGCGCCGCCGATATTCGATGGCCTATTTGAGGTACTGAGTTTTAAGGTTTTAAAAGACAAACATCTCAAGTTGTCGTTACGGTATCCTAACGTACAGTATCCAATTGAAGCAATTTATTTCAATTTTGACAGTAGCGCTTGGGATTACCGCGCCGAGCAAGTACATTTGCTCTTTCAGTTAGATATCAATGAGTGGAACGGCAAACAAAGCTTACAGCTCATGGTGAGGGACTTGGCGGTGGTAGAAAAAACCTAAGACATGAAGGGCTGTTAAAATTAAGGGCCTTTAATACTTCCATTCAAGTGTCGGAAATTGCCAATCATAGCGTATCGCAAGCATGCGCAACGTAAAAATCGTACTCATGGTAGCAATATCTGCAATCCAAGCAGTCACGCCAAGATTGTGCAGAGCAAAATAAAGAATACCGCCAGCCAGTGCGGCAGTGATATAAATCTCCTGCTGTAAAACCAGCGGGATTTCGTTGCAGATCATGTCACGAATGATACCGCCAACCACAATGGTGATGACGCCTAACAATAAAGCCACGGGGACATTTGCGCCCATACTATCAGCGACTTTGATACCAATTAGCGTAAAAGCGGACAGTCCAATGGTATCTGAGAGTTTGAGGAATTTATTAACGCGTCTTGAGTTGGGATGGAAGAATATTTGCATGATCAATGAAGAGAGGGTGATAACGGTCAGATAACTCATGTCCACCATCCAAAACAAGGGATGACGATTCAATATGACGTCGCGGACAGTCCCACCACCGATAGCAGTCACGATGGACACCAGTAGACAGCCAAACACATCGAAGTTTTTGTGCTTGGCCAGTATCGTGCCCGAAATACTACAAGCGACGATACCAATCATATCAAACAAATATATCAAAGAGCGCGGGTCAAAAGTGGTGATCAGGGCGGCAGTGTCCAATGCAATAGCCAACATGAGCAAGTCTCATTAATTATGGATGATTATCAAGCAGTATCGAATGTGTCTCAAGTTGAAACGAACACCACAATACTCCTAATCCCAAGTTGCTACTAAGCTCAAGTTAAGCAACTAAGCGAATCGAGGGCAAGTGCCAATCAAATTTAAGCGCTAGCATACGTACAGCAAAGATGACAAATAGCATAATGAACTCATTGATACCAGCGCTAACACCGAAGTACTGCAAAATCAAATACGTGACGGACCCTGCAATACTGGCCGTAATATAAATCTCACGCTGTAGTACCAGCGGAATCTCATTGCAAATGATATCGCGTAACAGTCCACCAATAATAGCAGTCCAAACACCCATCATAACCGCGATGAGAGGTGATAAGTCTTGCGTTAATGCTATCTTAAAACCGATGACGCTAAAAGCTGCCAATCCAATTGCATCAAAGAGTTTGAGCGCATTGTCGATCTTATGATACAGATGAAAAAACATTTGTAGAATAAGGGAAGTCACTGTAATGACGATCACATAGTTGAGGTCAGTCATCCAAAACAGCGGATGGCGATCTAATGCCATATCACGTAGCGTACCGCCGCCAATGGCATTGACCATGGATACCAAAATACAGCCAGAAATATCTAGGCCTTTGTGTTGAGCCAGCAGCGTACCTGCTATCGCGCAAGCAATCACGCCAACCATATCTAATAAATATAACAAAATATCCGGAAAAATTAACGCATTGACCATGGTTGTAGTGCCAAGTAGTGACTATGAAAGTAGCTTAAGGGTGTTTGTCTTAAACAAAATTTATACCGAGAATTTAAAGAAAAGCCGTGTGTTCTAAGGGAGTTTTAGCCATCTTTTGCAAACAGTATTAGGCCTATTATAATCAGGCCGATACCAAGTAAGCCCATTGCTGGTGGCATAGAGTTGTTGAGCAATAACATACCCCCAATCAATGCAAATATCACTTCACTGGCTTGGGTAGCATCTACCCCAGCAACTTCACTTGAAGTTTCTGCTTTTTCGCGGGCATACAAAAAGATGCTGGTTGCTCCCACACCTGCCAACAACGCAACGAGCAACGTGTTAAAGAGTTGTGAGGTGTCTGGCATATTAGGATGAATGACAAGACCTAAAAGTAACCAAAATGGCAAACTACCGAGTGTCATCAGCCACACTTTGTTAAAAGCGTTTTGTAATAAAGTAGTTTCAATCGCAGGTATGCGAGCGATCAAATTTTCTAAAAATGAGGAAGGCGGCTGTTGGCTAGCATAATTGGCATTTGAGGTATTGGCTGTGTGGTCGATATCAGATGGCAAGACAGGTGCCTCTGTGATCAGTGCGTTTGTGTTTTCGCTCATCTGACTTGTTGGAATGGTTCCTTCTTCAGTAGACAGCGAATCAGCATGCCGCTTACGAGTATTATAAGAAACTTGCCAAACCAACTGATTACCAATAGGATAGCTAAATGCTGCTACTAGGGCAGGCAAGGCCCCATAAAGAAGCATGTCTTTCATAGGTGCTGCATTAGTATCCAATACAGAAGCCGCATGTAGACCTTCACTTACGTTCACCATGACCACACCAATAAACACTAACAGCGCATACACAATGAATTTTTTGTCAAATCGTTGCCCAAATGCGAGTAACACCAGCAAGCTTGTGACAACAGTGAACATAAAGGTTGCGGCGACTACCCACCCTGCGACATGGTCAGCCGCGTAGCAAATGCCCGTATAAAAGATACCAAAACCAATACTGCCTGTAATACACCAAAAGCCCCAATGCTGACGGAAGATAGTCGTTAATTCTTTGATACGCCCAAAGCCGTGCTGCATCACAATGAGAGCAGTGACAATCACCCACATAAAGACATAGCGCAGACTGGCTGACCAAAACCAGTGCCCACCGGCGGCGCTCATGACCTCATTTAAGATGAACGTCGAGCTAAAAAACGCACCCGCCAATAAGCCCAATAAAATCAGTTTGACCATACCTGTACCCTTATCCTTGGTGCCTTAACTATTAAGATCGTCCATTTAATTTTTTGGTTTTTATTTGCCTTTGGCGTCGGCCCAAATAATCTTATGCAATTGCAACTGGAAGCGTACGGGTAGGGCATCAGCCAGTATCCATTCAGCAAGCTCGCGTGCTAATACTGGCACGTCGGGACCGATTTCTGTATCGACATCCTCTGCAACATTAAACATAGGAGAAAACCAAACGGTACCGACCAGTGTGTCTAGGTTATGTTCTGCGAGTTTGGCTTTTGCCCAGTCGTAGTCTGTACGGTTCATAATGACGAATTTAATCTGATCGTGCTGAGTCAGCCAGTCAAGGTTTGACCATAAGTTTTTGTCGACTTCGCCTGAGCTTGGTGTCTTAAGGTCCATCACTTTACTGACCGCTGGTGGCACGTTTTCTACTGTGAGCGCGCCCGCTGTCTCAAGAGATATCTCATAACCATCGCTAAGTAGACGTTTCATCAGCTCAATCGCATTTGGCTGAGCTAACGGCTCACCGCCTGTCAGGCAGATGCGCTTGCAAGGATAACTTTTAATGGTCGCGATAATAGCTTCTAGTGACTGACGTTCGCCGCCAGTAAAAGCATATTCAGTGTCACAATAGACGCAGCGTAGCGGGCAACCGGTAAGGCGCACAAATATCGTGGGCAAGCCTGACGTCAGTGCTTCCCCTTGTAAGGAGTAAAAAATTTCTGTTAAACGCAGACCCGCTTCAGGGTCAGTGACGGGAATGGCGGCATTACGTAAAATTGACATAGTAGGACACAGTATAAGAGTAAGAATAAAAAAGTTAAGGGCGAAGGAGCAAATCCATATTCGTCACTTTTGGGGCCGTCATTATACGCTGATAGTGAGCAGTAAGCCTTATTTTGCAAAGAGTAACATATTTTATGTATTCAAATCAGGATTGTCCCAGTCAGTATTAGGGCGAGTCAGTCAATCAAGTCCGGCACGCCGCTCTGAGACGACATTTTCAATCATATTATTTAGCATTTCTTGCGGATTTATGCGGGCATTTACGCAAGCCAAGTGGTATCGACTATGACAAATTATAAGATCATAATGATTTCTATAGCACAACTAAAATGACGGACAGCATAAAGGTGCTTAGAAAACTCTAAGCACCTTTTATTGAACATACTAAAATTGATTAAATGCTAATTAAAATTAGTCTAAACGTAAAAGCTCGTTTACCGCTGTTTTTGCACGCGTTTGTGCATCTACTTTTTTCACGATAATAGCGGCATATAAGCTGTGCGTGCCGTCTTCTGACGGTAAGCTGCCTGGTACGACAACCGATCCTGCTGGTACACGGCCACGATGAATCTCGCCTGTTTCGCGGTCATAAATACGCGTAGATTGACCGATGTAGACGCCCATAGAGATCACAGCGCCTTCTTCGACGATTACGCCTTCAACGATTTCAGAGCGGGCACCGATGAAGCAGTTGTCTTCAATAATAGTTGGGTTGGCTTGTAGTGGTTCTAATACGCCACCGATACCAACGCCACCTGACAAGTGGACGTTTTTGCCGATCTGAGCACATGAGCCAACGGTTGCCCAAGTGTCTACCATTGCGCCTTGATCGACGTAAGCACCAATATTGACATACGATGGCATCAACACTGCACCTGCTGCGATGTATGAGCCTTTACGGGCAACTGCTGGTGGTACTACGCGCACGCCAGCTTCTTTAAATTGAGCTTCAGTCCAATCAGCAAACTTAGTCGGTACTTTGTCATAAAACTGTACATGTTCGCCCGCTGCCTGAACGTAGTTGTCGTTTAGACGGAATGACAATAACACCGCCTTTTTTGCCCACTGATTGACGACCCATTCGCCGTCCTTTTTTTCTGCAACGCGCAAGGTGCCGTTATCTAATTGTTCAAGCACTTGCTCGACAGCATCACGGACGTCTTGTGGCATTGTGCTTGGGCTGTATTCGTTGCGATTTTCAAAGGCTTGTTCGATGGTTTGTTGTAATGACATAAAATTTCCTAAAATTGATGAAAGGTTAATACAAGTAAATATTATAGTTAAATGACCCGTATGATTTGGACTAAAAACTCGACTGCCATATTGTCGCTAATTTGGCGACTTTTAGCAAACCTGCCGGGCACAAACATCGCCGCTGATCCTAATTATCAGCAGTAGCGTCCTCTAACCACTCTAAAATATCTTGATAGACAATTTGATTGTCTTTTTCATGTAAGGGCTCGTGGCGCATATCAGGGTATAACTGAATATCTACAGTGCTAAAGTTTTGCTTATTTAGGCGAGTGACAATTTTACGAATGCCTTTGCCCATATTGCCAATCGGATCATCTTCACCGCTGATAAACAACATCGGAAAGTTTTTAGCAATCGTTGTAGACCAACGTTTATTCAAACCCGCTTGCATAAGTGCAAATAATGTCATAAAGCCATTATTGGTAAAAGCAAAGCCACACAGTGGATCCGCTTCAAAAGCTTCAATGTTGTCCGTATTTTTACTTAGCCAAGCAAATGGTGAAGTAGAGGTCCGATCGTTGAGTTGGAGATTGAGTACTTTATTCATGACAGTAGCCAGCACCGTATTTGGCTGTCTGGGTATGACTTTTGCCAGTAGTTTGTTGACTGGCAATAGCACTTTGGTCAGCGGGTTGGCATCTGCCGTTCCCATAAGGATTGCACCCGTAAAATTGTGCGCGTGATGCTTGAGCACGTTGCGTACAAGAAACGAACCCATAGAATGACCCATGACAAAATGCGGCACATTAGAGTGTCGCGCTTTTAATTCATCTGCCATTACGATGACATCTTTTAGCAGTGATTGTACAGGATGTTCTTCACCAAAAAAGCCCAAGTCTGCTGCTGTTTTAACGGTTTGACCATGGCCTAGCTGATCATAAGTTGCTACTGCAATACCTTGATCTGCTAAAAATTGAGCAAAATCGGCGTAGCGACCACTATGTTCTGCCATACCATGCACAATCAGCAAAGTGGCTTTTATAATAGTATCTTTATTACTTGGTTCAAAGAAATAATGATGTAAGTAGTGGATGTTATCAGAAGATAGAATATGGTCGTTACTCGTATCAGGGTTGGTACTCATCTCGGGTTCCTTGAAAGGTTTTGATTGTTTGTAATTTTAATAGACATTACGAATAAAAAGTTCAAGTAGGGTTTTAAACATATCTGCGTATTATACGTCGCATCATGCATGATTGTACTAGATGCTAGTAATCGTTTTGTTTTTTTAAACCGTTTTTTTAAAACCGCTAATGTAAATTGAGAAATGACTTCAAGATATTTTATATCAATTACAGCTGCTATATGATTTTAAAAAAGTCAGAGGCTCATTTGGCCGTTTATAAAGGTTTACAATGTATCTAAATTTTGCTTAAATGGTTTAACTAATGAAACTTTGTTTCGCTTAGCAGAACATCTTATATAGTATTTATTGGTACTTTTATGCGTTTTTTGCTTTAGATAAAGCATATGGTATGTATAAGAACCATAGATAAAATAACCTGTGGCTTATTTATCAAAACAATTGCTATATTATTACACGTCTGTAATGCATTAATTGAACCATTGATGCAGTTAGAGTTATTAACCCGATTACTTCAAGGATGAATTCGATGCTCAACTCTCTAAAATCCCCATTACTTTTATCAGCCATGTTAAGCGCTATTTTAGGGCTAACGGCATGCTCATCTCCAAGCTCTGAAGGCACTGACAATACGGGTGCTGATAGTGCTTCTACTGGCGATGCTGGTGCGGATAAACTTGATACCAAGTTCCTCACCATCGCTACAGGCGGCGCATCTGGTCCTTACAACATCATCGGTACGTCATTATCAGAAGTTTATGTCAAAACCTTTGGGGTGAATTCAAAGACGCAAACCACAGGCGCGTCAGTCGAAAACGTCAATTTGTTGACCCAAGGTAAGGTCGATATGGTGCTTGCGCTGAGTGATGTGGTCACCGACGCCGTCGAAGGTACAAATAATTTTGATAAGCCAATAACGAACATTCAACAGCTTGCTGTTCTATATCCTAATGTTGTGCAAATTGTCACGACCAAAAAGTCTGGCATCAAAAACATCGAAGACTTAAGAGGCAAGCGCATTGCGGTGGGCGACCAAGGCTCTGGAACCGAAGTAAATGCGCGAACATTATTAGAAGGATTTGGTATTACTTATGATGACGTGACCGTCGACTACTTAAGTTTTTCTGAAGCGGCTGATGGTATGAAAGCTGGTAAAATTGAGGCGGCATTCTTCAGTAGTGGTCTACCAAATTCATCATTGATGGAGCTAGAGCAGGGCTTAGACTTACAGCTGGTGACCATCAACCAAGACAAACTAAAAGAAATCATTGAGACAAAACCTTACTTCAAAACCTTTGAGATCCCTGCGGGCACTTATGGTAACGAAACAGCTGTTCCAACCGCTGCCATCATGAATGCGTTATTGGTCAGCTCTGATTTGTCTGAAGCGGATGGCTACAAACTGATCAAAGCGTTGTTTGATAACTTAGACGGTCTAAAAACGGCGCACCAAGCAGCCAACGACATCAGCCTAGAAACTGCTCGTGAGGGTATGGTTGCTCCTATCCATCCTGGCGCGAAAAAGTATTATGATGAACAAGCTGCCAAATAAGCAGCTATGGTTGTGTATTGGCGCAGTGCTGATTTTAGCGCTGATTGGATTGATTTTATGGTCTTTGTTTGACCGTCATTCTGTCGTTGAAGTACGCGTTGAAGGCAGTGATGGGGCAAGTGACAAGGTTTGTTATTTTGTTGAACCTAACTTCCAACTGCGCTGGATGCATTCTGTAGAAAAACAGTGGTGGGAAGAGCAGTACCAGCGGCAAAATGATGGATTGCTCTTGACCACTACTTATTTTGAGGCTTTTGGTGCAGGCACGCCTTCTACTGAAACGCTTGCGCCCATACAAAAACCTGGGTATCTGGGGTATCAAATCAATGAAAAGTTGCCCAGCCTTAATTGGGTAGTATCAAGACTGACTAAAGGCGAGATTGATTATGATAATCATCGGATTCTCATTCACCGATGGGTACCAGACTATTCCGAAGTAACGATCATGCCTACAGCGTATGGTTTCATTGATAGATTTAAAAAGGACTTGTGTCATGAACTCCAAAGGGACGGCTCATAGCAATGATTTACCCATACATTCCAACACTGATTCTGAGACTAATGTCGACGCTGAACTTGAGGTGCAAGCCCATAATAGAGCTATATTAGAAAAATACGATCGAGAGTCAATCACGCGGCACATCACCCAAGGGCCAGTTAAATATATTATCGCTGGGCTCTGCATTTTCTATTCAATTTTCCATCTATACATTACCTTTAATCCGATGCCAGCGTTGCTACAGCGCTCTGTGCATGTGGGCATTGGTTTTGCGCTGATTTTTTTGATTTTTCCAGCGAGTAAAAAAAGCAGTCGTAAGCGGGTAGCATGGTATGACTGGGCTTGGTTTGCTTTTTCTTTATCTGGAATGGCTTATCTTATCTATGAATATCAAGACATCGTGACCTCGCGTGGCGGTATGGCAAATCAGATGGATGTGATATTTTCGCTGATTACTGTGATCTGTGTATTAGAAGGCAGTCGCCGTATTACAGGTTGGATTTTGCCTATATTGGCAGGCATATTTTTGGCCTATCCGTTTGTGAGTCATTTGGATTTCATGCCAGATAGGCTGCTTACGCGTCCTTATGATATGGGCGATATTTTTGGTCAATTGTTTTTAAAAACGGAAGGCTTGTATTCTGTTGCGATTGGCGCGTCAGTTACGTTTATCTTTTTGTTCATTCTTTTTGGCGCGTTCTTGGCACGCTCAGGAATGGGTCAGTTATTCAATGACTTGGCACTGGCTATCGCGGGACACAAAAAAGGTGGTCCGGCAAAAGTGGCGGTCATTTCTAGTGGCTTTATGGGTAGTATTAACGGTTCGGCGTTATCAAACGTGGTGAGTACAGGTGCTTTTACCATACCTTTGATGAAAAAGGTCGGTTATCACAAGGATTTTGCTGGTGCCGTTGAGGCCAGTGCGTCTGTTGGCGGACAAATATTGCCACCGATCATGGGTGCCAGTGCTTTTATTATGGCTGAGACCACAGGATTGCCTTATAGCACGATTGCATTGGCAGCATTGTTACCAGCGATATTGTATTATCTCGGCGTCATTGCACAGGTGCATTTTCGTGCTGGACGCCGTGATTTAAAAGGTATTGCTAAAGAAAGCTTGCCCGCAGTGAAAGAGGTGTTAAAAGCGCGCGGTCATATGTTACTACCGATCGTCTTTTTGATTTTCTTATTAATCAGAAATGTACCAGTGGGCTATGCAGCTGCTTACACCATTGGTTTTACCGTCGTGATTAGTATGTTACGTGCTGAGACTCGCATGAGCTTTTCTGACATTTTGGGCGCTCTAGAAGATGGTGCTCGTCAGTCGCTTGCGGTAATGGCCGCCTGTGCGGTAGTCGGTATTATCATTGGGGTCGTGAGTCTGACCAGTTTCGGTACGGTGATGACCTCATCTATTGTGACCCTTGGGGCAGGATCGTTATTCTTGACGCTGATCTTAACCATGTTGGCATCTATGGTCTTAGGTATGGGGCTGCCCTCTATCCCAGCATATATTATTACGGCGACTATGGCTGCACCTGCATTGGCTGGGTTTGATGTTCCAATCTTAGCGGCGCATATGTTCGTATTTTACTTTGGTATTTTTGCTAACATTACACCGCCTGTGTGTTTGGCGGCCTTTGCTGGAGCGGGAATCTCTGGCGGTGATCCGATGAAGACTGGGTTTTTGTCTCTTAAACTTGCTCTCGCCGGATTTATCGTGCCGTTTATGTTTATCTACAATCCAACGATGCTAATGATAGACCCGACTGGCCTTGCGGTAACAGCCAAAGATTTCCCGCTACCGCCTATTTTAGATATTATCACGGTAGTTGTGACTTCGGTCACTGGTGTCATCGCGCTTAGCTCGGCATTGGAAGGTTATTTTAAAGGTGACATGAATCCTCTAACCCGCGCTATTTTGGCTATTGGCGCGTTATTATTGATTTATCCTGAAATTACTACGAGTTTGGCAGGAGGCATCATCGTTGTTGGTATTGCTTTGTTCAACATCAAGACGAGTAAGACACCAACAAAACCTGTGAGTGTTTAACGGTTGAGTAGCGACTTTTTTAGCGCTATAAAAAAAGGGTGGATAACAATATCTGTTATCCACCCTTTTCATTTCTTAGCCAATACTTTATTGCTAATCATTAAGCCATTAATTAACAGCCAAGTTTGCCTTCTGCTTCTAAGGCTTTTTTGCTACGGATTGGCGCTGGGCAATCTTCGCCATAATACTGACGATCAGCGAAGTAGCTTGAGCGTACCATTGGGCCTGCCCAAATGCTAAAGAAACCAATCTTTTTGCCATAATCCATATAACGCTGGAATTCATCTGGATGGACGTAACGATCCACTGGCGCGTGATTCTTACTTGGTTGTAAGTACTGACCAACCGTGATCATATCGACGTCATGTGCTTTTAGATCATCAAGTAGCGCATAAATCTCTTCTTCAGTCTCACCAAGACCAACCATAAACCCGCACTTGGTAGCGATATCAGGACGACGCTCTTTATACAGTTTGAGCAAGTCGAGTGAATGCTGATAGTCAGAGCCTGGACGGAAAGCCTTATACAAGCGTGGCACCGTTTCGATATTATGGTTAAAGACATCTGGCGGTGTTTCTGTCAGTAAGTCCAATGCGATATCCATACGACCACGGAAATCTGGCACCAATATCTCAATCAAGCAGTTTGGGCTAAGTGCTCTTGACTCATTGAGTACTTCTACAAAATGACCAGCACCGCCATCTTTGAGATCATCACGGTCAACAGAAGTGATCACCGCATATTTAAGCTGTAGGCCTTGAATGGTCTCAGCAGTATGACGTGGCTCATCAGCATCTAATGCATTTGGGCGACCATGACCCACATCACAGAACGGACAACGACGCGTACAGATATCGCCCATAATCATAAAGGTCGCCGTACCATCAGCAAAACATTGCGGTAGATTAGGGCAGGCGGCTTCTTCGCAGACGGTATAAAGCTTTTGCTCACGCAACGTGGCTTTAATACGCGCAACCTCAGCAGGCGACGACATTTTTACCCGAATCCAATCTGGCTTTTTCTTTGCCTCAACGGTTGGGATGACCTTAATTGGGATACGTGCAACTTTGTCGTAGCCGCGCAGCTTCTCGCCTTGGATGGCTTTTTTGGGTTTGGCCTTGGCGGCAGGGACGTGTGTTTGTACGGCAGTTGTCATAATAAATTTATCTCTTAACCCTTTATAGCATAAGGGTTTATGGAATTATTAGCATGTTTTCTGAGTAGAAGTATTATAGCAGAAATTTAGAGACCGATTTTTACTCAATATGATTAAGATTGCGATGTAATTAAGAGTACTATGACGCTTATATTTCGCATAGTTTTAAATATCAATATCGATATTCAACTCATTCAGCATTTCTATGGCAGCATGGAATGCTTCTTGAGAACAGTATAACCATCATATGGTATTTGCTTTGGCATAAATCAAGCAGCTATTGCCAAAAGTAGTAATCTTGATTCCAATTGTAAAATATGAATAATAAGAACAGCATCAATCATATTTTTGATAGTACTATTTTTCTACTAAATGTCCAATATGGCCCTATTACGTGCCTTTTCAAAGTTCAGCCATTAACATTTAGAGCGTTTTAAGCTATGATTGCACGACTAATTATTCTACATAGTACATAGGCGCAGGCTGTCATGTTGACTACCCACGTAATGTACTAATCCCCCAACTGACGAGGACGACTATTGTGTTAGAAGCTTATCGTAAACATGTCGAAGAACGTGCTGAGCTAGGAACCGTACCACTACCACTTAATGAAAAACAAGTAGCAGAGTTGGTTGAACTATTAAAAAATCCACCAGCAGGCGAAGACGCTTTCTTAATGAACCTGCTAGAAAACCGTATTCCTGCTGGTGTTGACCAAGCAGCTTATGTTAAAGCGGCATTTTTGGCAGCGATTCTTAAAGGTGAAACGTCTTCACCGCTTATCAGCAAGCAAAAAGCCGTTCAAATCTTAGGTACTATGCAAGGTGGCTACAACGTTCAACCATTGGTTGCTGCATTAGATGATAGCGAAGTTGCTCAAGATGCAGCTGATGCGCTGAAAAAGACATTGCTAGTGTTTGATGCGTTTAATGACGTGACTGAAAAAGCAGAAGCAGGCAACGACATCGCAAAAGGCGTTGTTCAGTCTTGGGCAGATGCTGAGTGGTTCTTGAGCCGTAACGCTGTACCTGAAAAAACAACGTATACTACATTTAAAGTGACTGGCGAAACTAACACGGATGACTTGTCACCTGCGCAAGACGCGTGGAGCCGCCCTGACATCCCATTGCATTCATTGGCTATGCACAAAAACTCTCGTGATGGCATTACTGCTGACGAAGAGGGCGTCGTTGGCCCAATGAAGCAGATTGAAGCGTTAAAAGAAAAAGGCCATCCATTGGCTTATGTTGGTGACGTCGTTGGTACTGGCTCTAGCCGTAAGTCTGCGACCAACTCAGTATTGTGGCTTATGGGCGACGATATCCCGAACGTGCCAAACAAACGTGGTGGAGGTCTAGTATTGGGTAACAACATTGCTCCTATCTTCTTTAACACCATGGAAGATTCAGGCGCATTACCGATTGAAAAAGTTGCCGTTGATAACCTAAATATGGGTGATGTGTTTGATATCTATCCGTATGAAGGCAAAATCACCAAGCATGACTCTGACGAAGTATTGTCAACGTTTGAGCTAAACTCGCCAACATTGCTTGACGAAGTTCGTGCTGGTGGCCGTATTCCACTAATCGTTGGCCGTGGTTTGACCAATCGTGCGCGTGAGTATATGGGTCTTGGTCATTCAGACGTATTTGCTAAGCCAGAAGAACCAGCTGATACTGGCAAAGGCTTTACGCTTGCACAAAAAATGGTTGGTAAAGCTTGTGGCCTAGAAGGCGTACGTCCTGGCATGTACTGTGAACCAAAAATGACCACTGTAGGCTCTCAGGATACTACTGGTCCCATGACACGTGATGAGCTAAAAGACTTGGCATGTTTGGGTTTCCAAGCAGATCTCGTTATGCAGTCATTCTGTCACACGGCTGCTTATCCAAAGCCAGTTGACGTTGAAACTCAGCACACACTACCTGATTTTATCATGAACCGTGGCGGCGTAAGCTTACGTCCAGGTGATGGTATCATCCACTCATGGTTGAACCGCATGCTACTTCCAGATACTGTCGGTACTGGTGGTGACTCGCATACCCGTTTCCCAATGGGTATCTCGTTCCCAGCCGGTTCTGGTCTGGTTGCATTTGCTGCAGCGACTGGTGTCATGCCATTAGATATGCCTGAGTCTGTCCGTGTGCGCTTCGTTGGCGAACGTCAGCCTGGTATCACCCTACGTGACTTGGTTCATGCGATTCCTTATCAAGCCATCAAAGAAGGTCTATTGACGGTTGATAAAAAAGGTAAAATCAACGAGTTCAACGGCCGTATTCTTGAGATTGAAGGTCTTGAAGAGTTAACCGCTGAGCAAGCGTTTGAATTATCTGATGCGTCAGCTGAGCGTAGTGCTGCTGGTTGTACCATCACATTATCTGAAGCGTCAGTGACTGAGTATTTGAACTCAAACATCACTTTGCTTAAGTGGATGATCTCAGAAGGCTATGGCGATGCACGTACTATTAGCCGCCGTATTGAAGCGATGCAAGAATGGTTGGCAAATCCAAGCCTTTTACGCGCTGACGAAGATGCCGAATACGCCATCGATATGACGATCGATATGAGCGAGATCAAAGAGCCAATCCTTTGCTGCCCGAATGATCCAGATGATGCCAAAACCTTGGCTGATGTCGCGGGTGATACCATTGATGAAGTATTCATTGGTTCATGTATGACCAATATCGGTCACTTCCGTGCCGCTGGTAAATTACTACAAGACGTACCAGCAGGAAGCTTAAAAACTCGTCTATGGATTGCACCGCCTACTAAGATGGATGCACGCCAGTTGATGGAAGAAGGTTACTACAACATTTATGCGCAAGCTGGTGCTCGTACTGAGATGCCTGGTTGCTCACTATGTATGGGTAACCAGGCACGTATCGCACCGAAGTCTACTGCGGTATCGACGTCTACGCGTAATTTCCCGAACCGTTTGGGTCAAGGCGCTAATGTTTATCTAGCATCTGCTGAACTTGCAGCTGTCGCAGCAGTACTTGGTAAATTGCCTACGAACGAAGAGTATCAGCAATATGCTGGTATGCTAAACAGCATGGGTGATGAAGTGTATCAATACATGAACTTCGACCGCATGGAAGACTATACGGAAGAAGCAGACAAAATCAACGTAGCTCAGTTGACTTAATCTTGGTTAAAAATTAAGTTAGCGTTTTTAAGTTTTAAAGAAAACCCCGTATCGTAATGATGCGGGGTTTATTGTTTGACCATTAAAAATATTTTAATAAACATTTGCAAACTTTTATTGAGTGCTTATAATCAGGGTCATAAGTTAGACATTTGTACGTGTAAACCCTGCCTTTAGAGACAGTTAACGATAAATTTAATGGAACCTAAAAATATGCTTGATAAAGCAACACCGCCACCACTACCAAAAACTATGAATCCAAGTAGTTACAATATTGAAGAGAATTACGGCATTATTGACTGGTTTAAAAAAGGAATGCGAAATTACGTTAACTTTTCTGGTCGCGCTCGTCGTAAAGAGTATTGGTATTTTTTATTGATGCAAATAATCTTGATCATCATTGCGATGGTGCTAGATACCATAATATTTGACTCAGAAATTGGTTTATTTTATTTAGTAGTAGCGCTTGGTCTATTTTTACCGGGTGTTGCCGTTACTATACGCCGATTGCATGATACCAGTCATTCAGGGTGGTGGTTTTTGATATCTCTTGTACCGTTAATAGGTATTGTGTTAATCGTATTTCTTGTTAGAGAAACCAAGTTTGAAACCAATCAATGGGGCCCGCCAGCCAAGTAAGTTGGATAGTATTAAACATTTCAAGCCGTATTCAAAATACCTCGAAATATAATTTTTAGATAATAAAAACCCAAAAGCCCTTTTATTAGAAAAGAGCTTTTAGGTTGATGAACTACTTACCCTGATAAACCGGCTTGCGCTTTTCTATAAAGGCGCTGACTCCTTCTATAAAATCATCAGTTTTTGCCATCATCGTCTGTTGTTCAACCTCCATATCTAAGGCTTCGTTCAAACCAGCAAAAGCGTGTACATTGAACATATGCTTCATAGAAGCCAAAGCCTTGCCTGGCAATTGGCTTAATCGTAGGGCCAATGCTTGTACAGTGGCGTCTAGCTCATCAGCACTAACCACATGGTTCACAAGATTTAAGCGCGCCATATCGTCAGCTTTAAGTTTATCGCCCAGCATCACAAGCTCAGTGGCTTTTGCTGTACCAACCAGTTGATTTAATAAATAAATACCACCCGCATCGGGAATCAAACCAATATTAACAAAGGCTTGAACAAACTTTGCGTTGTCTGCTGCAATACGAAAGTCGCAAGTGAGCGCCAAGTTCATGCCAGCACCTGCCACTGCACCTTCTAGTTTGGCAATGATCGGTTTATGGACATGACGCAACTTTAAACTGACTTCTCCTGCGCCCTCTACCATCCCTTTTAGTTTGTTAGAAACAATGTCCTTGTCCAATCCTTCAGACAACATCTCTTTAATATCACCGCCACTTGAAAAATTACCACCAGACCCTTGTAAAATAATCACCCGTACCTGATCATCGGCCGCTGCTGCATCCAGCGCTTTTAATACGTTGTTTTTCAAAGGCGTCCCAAAAGCATTTAAGCTCTTTGGATCGTTAAAAGTAATGGTGGCAATGTGCTGGTCAACTTGATAATCGACTATAGGCTGTGACATTCTATATTCCTTCAATGGTTTATTATTTATGCTGATTACTATAGCAGCTTGTCATAATTATAAAAGTCGGTTTCGTAGGCGCTTAAGACACATCGAATGTGGGTCGGGTATTTAAATTGCCATGCAGTTCTATGTCACCGCGTAAGTACACAGAGCAGTCACAAAAAGGCTATCACCTAATCTTTTAATGGATTATGCTAAATGCAAGACCCGTGTCAGGGGCTTATGCAGTAAGAAGCTTACCTCTCTAATCGATCAAAAAAGGATGTGGTTATGCCGACTATCAAGATTAATAACGCTGATATTTATTTTGAGGACAGTGCGCCAAATGATAGGCAAAAGCCAGTGATGGTGTTTGCTCATGGTCTACTGTGGAACACGCGGATGTATGACAAGCAAGTCGAGCACTTTCAAGAAAACTATCGTTGTATTGCCTTTGACTTTCGCGGGCAAGGTCAGTCGCAAGTGACCAAGGCGGGTTATGACATGGAGACACTCACTGAGGACACGCTTGAATTACTTACAGCGCTTGATATTGAACAGTGTCACTTTGTTGGATTATCAATGGGCGGCTTTATCGGACAGCGTATTGCAATTAAGCGTCCTGAGTTGCTGCTATCGCTCATCTTGTTAGAAACCTCTGCTGATCCTGAAGACCCCAAAAACGTGCCGCAGTATCGTAAACTTGTCAAAGCCATCCGTTGGTTGGGTATCAAGCGCGTGAGCAGCAAGGTGATGCCGATTATGTTTGGCAGTAGTTTTTTAGCAGATAAGTCGCGTCAATCTGAACGCAAGCAATGGCTAACGATGTTACAAGGCAATCGTAAGGGCGGCGTGATTAAGGCGACGATGGGTGTCATTGAGCGGATAGGTACTTACGAGCAGCTTGTTGATATTACGACGCCGACACTTATCATCGTTGGTGACGAAGACGCTGCGACCCCTTATGCAAAGTCTGAGCGCATGCATTTTGCGATTGCAGGCTCCAAACTTGCCGTCATTAAAGGTGCTGGTCATACAGCAACCGTTGAGGAACCTGAACAAGTCAACCGAGTTATGAGTCAGTTTTTAGAAAACTGTGTGTAAATTACTTGGTTTTGACCGCTCACTTCTGGCGTTCAATACCGTATAAAAAGGCCGCTATCATCATTTGATAGCGGCCTTTTTTTGTATAGTCTGGCATTTATACAATCTATAGTCAGTCTTAAATAAAATAATGAGAAGTATTGCAACGCGCTACTAAGATAATTGTTCCTTGCTTGCTGTTTTTGCGCAGACAGAGGCTGCGGCTGTGCAAAATTTATCTCAGTAGCGTTGTATTTATTTCATAGTAGACACCGACTATAGCAAGCAAATAAATCCTTAACGTCTACAACCCTGCGCTATAGTCGATACTACCGTCGTCAACTTTTCCAAACACCTCAGCTCGGTTCACAATTTCAGTCGCCCAAGCGCGATGTGTGGCAGGCTCAAGCATGGTGTTGTTGTATTTGAACACCGCCTTGGCTTCACTATGAAGTATTGCTTGCGCTTCATCCAAAATACTCGATGGTACGCGATATGCCTGCTGTACCAAAGCAATTTGGCTTGGATGAATGACGGTTTTGCCGACCAATCCTAAGCTGACATCATGAGTCAACTCTTGCATAAACAGCGTTGGCTGATCCAAATACTCAAAGACTGGCGCAGTCAGATAAAAGCCATGCGGCACAAAGCAACCAAGTAGTTGATAGGCGAGAGTGCCGATAGGGGTATCATAGACAATGCTGTTTTTGGGTCGTCGTAAGCGCAATGTGGCAAACAAGTCATTGCCACCGATACGCAGTGCAAAGACTGGCTGGCTAAAGGCTTCTTTAAAACCGATGGCAAGCTCTTGATTGTGATGCGGATTGAATAAAGCAGCAGTTTCAAGGGTTGGCATGAGCAGATGATCGGCACTCAGATTCTGACAAGCCATACGCCAATTGGACAAGCTACACATATCAACTTTTGGCATAACAAAACCGTCGATAAGATCAATATGGGCATAGTCAGCCAGCTGCTGTAGCATCAACGGATTGCGTGGACGTATAAATACCAATGGACGGGTAGGATGCTCTGCTTGTTGTTCGTTTTGAAGACCTGCTTGTTTTGAGGGGTCGTTGATACTATCGATGTGCGTGGCCCACGTGTAGAGCAGCGCTTGCAAACGTTCGAGTGCCAATTCGACATCGTTAGAGCTGACGGCATCTTCTAAACAAATGATAATACTATTAATCGTTGGGAGTTTATCACGCGTGATTACTTGCCAAATATCTTGGCGAGTCGCAGGCATATAAAGGCTGGCACCAAGCTGATAAGGATGATGGGTATGCGGCCTAACCATTGCATGACGCTCAGTAATCAGATGCGCGTAGGACTGGGTATGGCTATAAATATTTGGCTCATTTTTTAACAAATTTGACATAATCGGCATCGTAAGTAGTGAGTGGTTGTAAAGGTAGAATGTATGACGAATTGACAGGTTCACTCAGGCCGTCAAATGATTCATACACAGTTCTAAACGTAGCAATGATTAATGATCTTTGGTGCGCTGCTTGATAAGAGTAATGGCTTGGTAAGGCAGTATTTTATCACCTAATACACTGATAGTGATGTTTCTCTGCATGCATAAATGTCGCAGTAATATGGTGTCAGGGTGTTCAGCGCTTGCCAGTAGTATGCGCTCAGGCTCTCGTCGCAATATTGCGCGAGTCGCCTCAGCAATTGTCGGCTTGATACGGTTGCGATTGGTAATATTGTAGTCTGCTGCCAGTTTATCTATTAAATCAGCTGTCTGATAACGTGGTTGTTTAAACATTGGTAAGCATTGAGAAGTTTGAGATAAGCCGCGCCGTGCCGCATTGATATGATCGATAAAGGCTAAGCTATGATCTGTCTCAATTAAATTGTCATAAAAGACACTGCGATGTAGTCCGGATTGCGGTTCAGTATATAGGCTGCGTGATATGAGTCCTGATACCGTACTGTTTAGTAGTCCTGAGGGAATCAACCAATCATCTTCGCTGGCCGCAAGCCAAGCGACACCCGCTGGGTCAGCCAAGGTCAATAATGGAATGACATCTGTACCCTGATGAAAAATATTAGCAAAATTGGGATGATTTGGGTCACTGAATGCCTCTAAACTACGAGCCAGCTCTTGATAAATTGCGCCTTTACCTGTCCAACCGTCGACAAATACAATGGGACTATCTGGATAAGCTTCTAACAGCATTTGCAAGGCGATCGGATCAAGACCGCGGTCACGAATGATGCTGATACCATAATGTACACTTGGTAGCGAATAACTGCTGTCTCTATCGATAAGTGCCCTTTGTAACAATACGCCAATTGGTAAACCTGCCCGCACTAAACTGACTAATACTAATGGGTGCTCATCACTAACGTGTGGTCGAAAAACATGATTCAGTGTATAGGCCAAGTGAGCGATATCAGTCGCTGTTCGCTGAGTACCTTGCTCTAATGCCTGGATATACAGCTGCTCATGCATTGCACTCGGTGCATCTTCCAACGTCAACATGTCTGAATAATGACGTTGTCCACTTTGGATAAAAGCTTCTTTTTGACTGACAGGCACATCGGCGACAGCGTCTTTATTGACAATGTCGAGCAGTACCGTCACATCGCTGGCAAGATAGCTGCCTGAGCCGTAATTTTCTAAATCCGCTCTTTTTGTATGTTCATTATTTAAGATCATAGTAGAAATATTAGCACTCGTTGTGATGATAAGAAGAATATACGTCCATTACTGAGCATAACGTTGCTCATGTAGCTGACCATGATTGGGCATACCATACCAGTCGAGCAGTTGCAAAAATGGTAGGTCAGCTAGACTGTCACCAAAGCCAAAGCTTGGACGTAGACTATCTAAATGATTTTGCAATAAGAACTGCACTGCATGACGCTTATGAACCGCATGTGGCAGTATCGCAAGGTTGTTTGCATTCACATGAACATAAAAATGTGACTCAAAATCTGGTATCAGCGTCGGCAGCTGGTTTGCCAAATCTACCAATACTTGATGGTCTTTTTGTGCGTGTTTGATAGCTAAGTAAATGGTCAGTTGCGTATCGTTAGAACGGTTGTCAGAGCCATCATGAAAGCTGTCGACATGCGGCGTCAATACCAAGTTATTAAAAAAAGTTTCGGTTGTTTCAGAAAGACTGTCAATCAATGCCGTAAGCTGTTGTAGTTTCTCTTGTATTGGAGTTAACGCCCCATACATATACTGTTGCCACTCGCTGAGTAATTCACCATCGGTGTTTAAAATGATCGCGCCATGGGTCAGTACTTGCCAGCTATTAAAAGGCAATTTTACGCGTTTGATTTCGTTGCGATCACGTGCCGTCACGACGATTAAATCAGTGCTAGCCAGGAGCCAATTAAAAAACGTGGCTTGGCGCTGACTCATAAAACTTAACGGCGCACCTTGTTTGTTGACTGTGGCACAAACCAAGCGCTCAGATTCGGCAGTGGGTAAATCCCACGCGTCGATTTTACGCTGGGTTTGGAATAGAGTGTCGTCCAAATCCATTAGTGCATAAGGTTTGATGATATTTGGATTGGATTCGAAAAATGGGATAGTCATGTGTCATTCATACCTTGATTGTTTTTAAATAATTCGCTTTGATACAAAAAACTATCGATAACATCTTTTGTTCTTAAATATGCTTTTACTCCATCAATTCTCATCAGTAAATATATTTCCAACACGAAAATTGGCGCTACTGCCAAATAAAATAGCACCTTACTTTCTAGAAATGATACGAAGAAGACTGACATAATTACTATCCAAAATAAGAATCCTATAATAGTAAGAGCAGTGAGTTTTCGAAAATTATTCACCCAATAATTTGTCAAGATGTTGAAACTCTTTACATATTTACCATTTTCAAATTTTATGATATTGCTTGATTTCAAGTCACTAAGCTCATACAGGCTAATTTCTAAGCGACTTTGAGACATTAAAAATTCTATTTCTTCAACTTTATACTCTTTAAGTAGATAAAAGCGTCTATAAAAAAGTTGCTTGATTAAAAACGGTTGATTGCTTAATCGTTCAACGAAACTGTCATCATCGATGATTTTGTATAGCACCTCAAATTGTTTATCGTCTTTGGCATCGATACGATTGATAAGATAATTAAAAACTCTTGCCAATAAAAAAACGACTGCAAAAATGAGGGCGAGGACAGCCAGAATATTGTCACTAAGTCCCAACGCTATTTTGATATTGCTTAAAAACTCAGTGACGCCCACTGTCTGCACCTACCACCAGTACATTATCTAAACCCTTCCAAAGATCATCGACGCTGTCGGCTGACGTCTCTACGCATAAGACGATCAAATCCCATTCATTCGGATCAACATTGTAGGCAAAATTGGTCATGCCAAGCCCATAATTATCACTAAAGCTCAACATGGTCGTAATCGCGCCACCCAGTGCAATCGGCGAGCGTGTCAAAGCACTAAAGTTGACGGTAGAAAGAGTTGAGTCCTGGTTCTGCGCTTGTGTATCAAGCCATTCTGCCAATAAAAAAGGCAACCAAACAAACTCATTACTTCCTAACACCAATACTCGTTGTGGTAATGAGGCTTCATGAGCACTTTCTTGACTGTAGAATTTCTTAAAGCCGGCTTGAAAGCTTGCCAAATAATTATCAAAGCCTTCTGTACTATTGAGGGTTGGAAAGCGTCCCCAATTGCCAGTATTACCCAAAGCTTGGCTGCCAGCTTCAGTCGTATCGACCGAGGGCATAATAATAGGTTCAGGGTTAGGGGCGTCTGTCCACTGCCAAGCACCAGACAGTAAGTGATGACGATAGAAGTTAATACCAGCTAACCGAGCAGCCATTGGCTCAGGCGTGGCGTTATCTGCTGTTTCATGCGGCTTTTTTTGATCCAATGACCAGTCAACCAAAGTGGTTAGGTGTACCGTTTCTAATTGCGTCAGCCCTGCATTACGTAATGCGGTCACGACATTGATGCAGGTATTGCCCGTCGACGCTTCATCGTCGACCATAATTAAAGTCTTAGTAGCAAGCAACTGCGCTTGAGTGACGGCGTCTGAGCTTTGATAAATCAAATGCTGGCTGGCATGACTGTGATCTTCGCTAAAAGTCGTCAATAGAGTGTCGGTGCTATCGTCGTCATGCTGTGCGTGACGCGTAGAATTCAACAAAAGAGCCTGCGGATAGCGCGCTTGCAGTGCTTGATGCACACCAGCTGATAAGCCAACGGCAGTTTCGGCCATACCAATGACCAACATTGGCTGAGGTAAATCACTAGGGACTAAATTTGCCAACTCTGTAAAAGCATGACGCATTGTACTAGGCGTGACGGGAATGTGACGACCCAGCACTTTTGATACAAATAGGAATGCTCGCTTTGGATTGATACGCTGCGCAAAACCAAGTAAATCTTCTAATTGATAGCTGTTGTGGTTGTCTGAATCATGGCTACTGGTAGCAGAGTTGATTTGATAAACCAGATCGAGCGTACCCCGTGGCAGGGTAATGGCCGTACTGTGTTGCTTGTTTGACATTCATGTTCCTTTGTACTTTTTATTTTATAAATTTACCAGTTTTTTTAGCCCTGACACCCTACCAACCATAGCGCACCACGGCTTTGTTTGCTTAACTGCGGCGTGGTGAGCGCTGTCGTTTTAATACTGGACGCGTCTGCTAAACTGTCTAGGCCAATTCCCGCACTCGCGAGCAGCGCAGATAATAACTGAAATTTCACAGCATAGTTCATATTTTGTGCATGCTCATGAACGAGGCTAGAGGTCACCATTCCGATGACCTCACCAGTTGGTAGTAATAAAGGACTGCCACTAGAGCCGGGTTGAATGGGAGCTGTGAACTGCATGTAACGAATATCGTCACTAAACCCTGTCAGACCCGAGATACAGCCTTGCGTGACTTGCAGCTGGCTACTGACTCCTGACAACGGGAATCCCAAGGTCGTAATGGTTTCGCCCAAATTATCATAACACTGCTGCGCCAGCGGTAAATAGCTGGGAAGTGGCTCATTCACTCTAATAATAGCCGAATCGCTACCGACATCGCTGAGCACTACCTGCGCCTCACGATCTGGCTGACCTTGCTGCCGTATACCAATCATTGCCGCTGATTCAATCACATGATGACAAGTCAATAGATGATAAGAATCGATAGCAAAAGCAGTACCTGTCCATGTCTCACCTGCTTGCACTTGACGAGGTCGCCGCGTCTCATTATTAGCATGAATGCGCTGTTGCTCTGCTTCTTGAATGAGGGCATGCGCATTTGGCGAACGAGTATCAAGACTGACTTGCACTCGGTGCTCAAGGCTCGCTAATCCTTGAGTGGTTTCACCAAGTGCACGGCATTTAAACTGTCCATTGCGTCGGTATATTTCTAGTAAAATAGCCGCCTTGGCATGGCGCTCATTTGCTGTGAAATCATATTGAATAGCGCCATTATTAAGTATCAGACTGACATTGTCTAGCTCAGTAGCTGGTAAGTTAAGGCTAGGCTCGTGATAAGCGTATGCAATCAGTTGTAAAAAACTCACGCCTTGCGTATCAAATAGCTTAGGTAGATTCAACAGCCAAGTGCTTGCATCATTTAACGTTGCCCAATCTTTAGGTTCATGAAGATAGGCGGGACTACAAGCTGCTTTACGATGCTCATCTAACGGCAACCATATCAATCCAAGCTGTTGGCCAAACCTGAGATGACTTGCCGTAGAGAAGGCGACTGAACAATTCGGTTGCGCGATAACTGTATTTGCCCCTAACACTAATGTAGTCTGTACTGTCATCCTGCGCCTCTCATCCAATCTATGTTCGGTAATGATCAGTTCTTAGGTAATGATCAGGGTTAACGCCATGTACTTACTCAGTAGCGCTTTCTTCAATTTTTACACCCGTCATAATTGAGCGCACTTGGCATGGTGTGATTTGTTTCGTAATATCCGCAAGCTTTGGTTTATCGGTCAAACCCAACCAATACGCAAAGCCGATTTGTGTCAAATCCACCCCACTATGAGTCGTGTAACCAATGCCACCCGAAGGCCGACTGTTAATCTCGAGCACACGGTGCTGACCGTGATCATCCGCTTTGGTTTGTACACTAACGATACCATCACAGCCGAAGACTTTTATCAATGGAATGACGACATCCATAACTGTTTGCTCGTAGCCAATATGCTGAATTTTACCCGTTTTATAACGAGTGACGGCAGCTAGGACTTCTCCATATTCGCACACCACATCGATTGAATATTCTTGCCCGGGTAAATAAGGCATAAGTAGCATCGGAATAGGGCGCTCATGCAGCATAAAACTGTGTGCATAAGCATTGATAAACTGAGCGGTGCTGATTCTTTTTTCTTCGGTAAAGTATAAATGTTCAAAGCTGTCATACTGCTCGCCCGTCTCTTGACCTGAATCCAGTTGCCAAAATCCTTGTGCAAAAATACCTGTGACAGGCTTGATACATAGAGGCTGATGACCATGCTCGGCAAGTAATGCTTCAAGCTCTGCAAGAGTGTCAAAGCGCCAAGCATCTGCAACAGGAATGTTGTGCTGATGACACTGTTGCATGAAGGCAAACTTATCATCGATAGATTGCAACGCGGCTACACTGGTCGCTCCTGTCAATAAGCGGATATTAGCGGCGTCAAACTCTTCACGGTGATTTTCATAATCAATGTTATTGCGTCCAGTCAATACTACTTTGGCATGGTTTTGCTGCGCTTGTTCTAAGACAAATTGCCAGCGCGGCATAACTGATTTAACAATGTCTTGACCCTGGCTGTTTGCCGCGATTGCAAACGGCTCATAATAGACCTTATCGGCAAACTCAAAAATCTCAGGTCTGTTGTGGCGGTGTGAGGCAATGATGTCAAATGGCGTCGTAGATTGGGCTTTTAATACTTGTAGGCTGGCTAACATGTCGCGCTGGCTGGCTTGACCTTCGGCTAACCAAGCAGCTGTTGGCAGTATATGGTGGGTATCGTTAGCAGGGTTATCCATAATTCTCTCTTGTTGTAAATGTTGACTGTCATTGGATAACTCAGTGTCGTCATCGCAATACTACTAGCAATATAAGTTGGACTAAACAGGAATAAGTAGCTAAATAGACTTAAAACGACCACGCCCCATATTGCTGATGGCAGCGTATATTATATACAAATGCTAGACGTTATAAATACTTCTAAGAAGATAGTATTAAGTATTTTTAAGATAATTTTTTTGAGTATTTTTAACACTTTATGAGACGAGCGCGCTGATTAAAACAAAGAGATATCCGTACTACTATAGAATAATAGCTGGCATAATAAACCCGACGAATAATAAATCATTTAAAGGATCTATAATGAGCCAAACCCAACCTCAAAAATTAGTTGCTGGTGCCAATGCGCCACTACCGACGGACAATATTAGTATCCGCATTTTAAGCCAAAGTGCCATTGATTGCGCCGCTTATCGCCTGACTACCGAAGGCAAGGTGCGCGGTGACGGCGACATGATATTTTATGGACAGACGCGTAGCGATGATGGCAGCGTCAGCTTCCGTGGTCATGACAGCGATGGATTTTTTGATATCAATTTGACCGCTCAGCCTGCAGGTATTGAAAAAATAGCCCTAGCGTTTTCTAGTGCGCAAACGCTGGCTCAAGTCGGAGATGTGGACATTCAAGTTTTGCAAGGCAGCCAAGTGCTGACGACCTGTCAATTAAGCGCTGCTGGTCGCAACGAAAAAGCCATTATCTTGGCTGAATGCTATCGCAGACAGGGCGGTTGGAAGTTTCGTTTTATCGCACAAGGGTTTGAGGGAGGACTAAAACCCTTGTCTGAGCATTTTGGGGTCGAAATTGCTGATGAAGCGCCAAGTCAGCCTCAAGCTCAAAACCAGTCACAGAGCCAATCACAAAACCAGCCGCAACCCATCAATACACAGCGACCAATCAACACACAAAAAGCGGGCAGTGCGCCACAAGTAAGCACACCACCACCGATTCCAGCCAGTTCTTCGATCAATTTAAGCAAAATCACCTTAACCAAAAATCAATCAAGCATCAATCTCAAAAAACGCGATGACTTTGGTAAAATTTCTGTCAACCTAAATTGGAACCAACGTCCAAGTACTGATAAGCAGGCTCCTAAAAAGGGCATATTGGGTGATCTCTTTAAACAGCACAAAGCGGGTGGTATCGATCTTGATGTCGGTGCAATGATTCATCTTAAAAACGGTGAAAAAACCCTCATTCAAGCGCTAGGCAATCGTTTTGGTAGTTTGCAATCAGCGCCTTATGTTTGCTTGCGTGCGGATGATAGAACAGGACAAATAAGTGGCGGGGAGTGGCTTGATATCAACGGCCAGCAGTGGTCGCAGATAGAGGAAGTGTTTATTTTTGCCTTTATCTATGATGGCGCGCCAAATTGGGCGCAAACGGATGGGGTGGTAACCATTCATGTACCAGAGCAGCCGCCGATTGAAACGCGTCTTACAGAAGGTACGAGCAACTTGCCTATGTGTGCGATTGCACGTTTGGTAAACCAGCAAGGCAGTATCAACGTTGAGCGTATTAATCAGTACTTTAAAGGGCATCAAGAAATGGATAAAGCCTTTCATTGGGGCTTTAGCTGGAAGCGTGGTAGTAAGTAATACCTAACGTAAGATGTAAAAATCAGCCCCTCTATCAGCGATAAAGGGGCTGTTGCTTATAGAGTATTGGCTGTCTTGAACAAGGCAAGGACAGCTTAAACTACTTAGGCATGCGGTGTGATAGCTGGCATTAAATCATGAAAAGTACGACCAGATGCAGTTTCACCAATCGCATGCATTTTCCATTCATTGTTGTGACGATAGACTTTTGCCATAATCATAGCAGTGTGCCCACCTTGCGCTGATAAATTGTAGCGCGCGACCTCAGCGTTGTTATTGGCATTAATGATACGACAAAACGCGTTTGCTACTGTCTCAAATGTCTGACCTGTAAAGCTATTTACCGTAAATACGAGTGATACAACATTGGCAGGTATTTTTGAGAGGTCAACGTTGATGACTTCATCATCGCCGTCGCCGTCACCAGTACGATTATCGCCTGTATGAAGGATGCTGCCATCTTTTGATTGAAGCTGATTAAACCAAATAGCATCAATGGCTTGTTTGTTACTATCAAACATGATGCACGAAGCGTCTAGATCAATAGAATCGCCGCCGCTACCACCACCGAACAATTTGCCTAAAAAGCCTCCCTTTTTATCTTGAGGGCTTTGTGCAACATCCCAACCTAAACCCAATTTTACTTGAGTAAGCTCGCCGCCAGCTTCTTTGTTGAGAGATATTTTTTGACCTTTTTGTAAGCTAATCGCCATGAGAAAATCCTTGTAGTAATTGTGAGTAGAGCATTGAGTAGTTTTTTTTATAAAATATAGCTATAACACATTGTTTAAAAATCCGTTATTGCCGCCGCGTCCACCTGAGCTAGTACCCAAGATACTTTGCAGCCAGCCTTGATAGCTATCACGATTGCGTGAACAGATAATAACCTTACCAGTACCTGAGAAGTTCAAAACCATACCTTCACCACTGGTGACCGAATTAATGATATTGCTCATGATGCCTTTTTTCTTACTGGTCGAAACAGACAGTTTATAATCAAGATTTGAGTCCCAACACACCACATGCCCGTTATCAATAATGACATCTTTATCGGGTGTTACATCAATCTCGAATAATGAGCCAAAGCCTGACACAACCACTTGACCTTGACCTTGCGTTTGCATGACCATAAAGCCGCCAGTATCACCAAATACCGCACCGCCTAAGTTACGTTGAATACTGGCTCTGATATCGATGCCTGTCTGTGCCGCAACGAAAGCACCGTCACTCAATGTATATTGCTGTGTACCGACGTCGATGATTTGCATATCACCATCAAGTGTTGGTGCAAGTAAACAATCACCTTCACCGTTGACTGCTTCAATCTGTTGCTGAAACAAGGACTCATCGTTTGCAAAGCGGCGCATGAGTGATTGCATAAGGCCACCTTGCAGCTTGCCTTTGAGCTCAAGGTTGGATTCCATCATAACCATCGCATTGGCTTCACAAAAGATCGAGTCACCTTTTTTTAGATTACAATGTAAAAAGGGCTCAATAGTACCGATTAAACTGAATGTGGCGGCCATGAGTCACAAATCCTTATTCTAATATCTTTAAAATGTGTATTTACTATAGCTGGTTTTATGCACCTTACTTCTTCAAAACTTTATTTTTTATTTTAGCTTATCAGTTAAATTTAAAGCCACCAAATGCTTTAAAAGAGCACACTTGATGGCTTTTAAATAGCACGATTATGAGTATAAACGTGCCAGTTATCTTATTAAACGAACGAGTTGGTTATGGCGTTAAACGTTTACACCATAAGAAGCGGCTAATGGGCCAAGACCACCACTAAAACCTTGACCAACTGCGCGGAATTTCCAGTCACCATTATGGCGATACAATTCGCCAAAAATCATTGCTGTCTCAGTGCTGCCATCTTCTGATAGGTCATAACGAGCGATTTCAGAATCGCCATTGTCGTTAATGACACGGATGTAAGCGTCGCCAACTTGGCCAAAGTTTTGGTTACGACCTTGACCTTCATAAATGATAGCGCAAATTGCGACTTTACTGACGTCAGCTGGAATGCTAGCAAGGTTGATTTTGATTTTTTCATCATCGCCATCGCCTTCGCCAGTGCGGTTATCACCAGTGTGCTCAACCGCGCCATTGTCCGACTTTAGGTTGTTGAAGAAGATGAAATCTTGATCATTGCGAACTTTGCCTGCTTCATTGACCAAAAAGCCAATCGCATCTAAATCGAATTCTTGACCGTCAGTGGCGCGTGGATCCCAGCCAAGACCGACTGTAATATTGGTTAAACCAGGCGCTTCTTTTGATAGGTTTACGTTGCCGCCTTTCGTTAAGCTAATAGCCATATAAATATCCTTTAGATTAATAATTGAGTGGATGGAATGACAAAAAAATGAATTAAAAATAGCAATTCATTCGATAGATAGATACAAAACGTAAGCGAGTAGGCTAATAAGCTATGTCCTAACTATCATTACGTTTTACTATACTAAGCGTTTGCTGACTAAGCAAGCCGTATTTTGTGCGCTTACTATATGCTTACTAAGAGACATAATAGCCCTGCATCTTTGATACTTATAAACAATAACTTTGCTTTTGCTTAACTAAGGGTAGGCGTTTTTAATCTGAAAAAACTGACCAACCTGTTCTTTGTACAAGGCGCTCTAATGCTTTTGATCCAAGTTTAGAGTTTCCTATATGATCAAGCCCTGGTGACCACACAACGATGGAGCCTTTGCCAGGTGCTATCGTTAAAATGCCGCCGCCAACCCCACTTTTACCAGGCAGACCAACACGGTAGGCAAACTCACCAGAGCCATCGTAGTGACCACACATCATCATTAATGAATTGATTCGTCGTGCCCGTTGTGAATTGATAACCCTTACCTTTGTGTGTTGATTCACACCATTAGACACTAAAAAGAGTCCTGCGCGTGCCAACTGTTGGCAATTCATTGCAATCGAGCACTGATGAAAATAAACACCAAGCACTTTATCTACATCATGCTTTAAGCGACCAAAGGACTTCATAAAATGTGCCAATGATGCATTTCGGTCTTTGTGCGCCATTTCTGACGCTGCCACTTTATGGTCAAAACGTATCGAATCATCATCTGCAATAAAGTGCACAAACTGAAGAATCTCAGCCAGTGTTTCTTTGGGCTCGTGCCCCATCATAATGGCATCTACCACTGCAATCGCTCCAGCATTGATAAACGGATTGCGTGGCCGACCAGATTCGTGCTCTAGCATCATAATTGAGTTAAAAGGGTCACCAGATGGTTCACGACCAACATGAGTCCAAAGCTCATTACCTAACTTGCCTAGGCCAATAGTTAAAGTAAATACTTTAGAGATACTTTGAATCGAAAACATGGTGCTCGCATCACCCGCTGAATATATTTGGCCATCAGGTGTCGCTACTGCAATACCAAATTGGTTTGGATCTACATGGGCCAGTTGCGGGATGTAATCTGCCACTTTTCCGCGATCGATTTCGCTAGCCATTTCTGCGGCAATGTCATTAAGAATCTGTTGCATATGGTTGTATAGCCGTATTTCTATTGTGTTGTTAAAAAATGACGATTTTAACTGAATAATGGACAACAAGCATAGGGAAAATATATTTTGGTTGGTAGTTACCACCTCATTTTAGCGTCTTACTCACAGCGATAAAAAAAGCAGGCCATACCTGTTGATATGACCTGCTTATATACAAGAGACACTATACGGATGATACGTTCTAGTTCAGACGTGCCGCTTCAGCCTTACGGTGTTTAAGTGATGCCCATAACGCGAAACCAATAAACGCAATACCGATAAGACCAGTAATTAGCTCAGGTACATGGAACTTCACGGATAACAACATAATGATAGAAAGTGCGCCGATGGCATAATGCGCTCCATGTTCAAGATAGATAAACTCATCAAGCGTGCCTTTATCCACCAAAAAGATAGTCATAGAACGTACGAACATCGCACCAATGGCAAGACCCAGCATAATAACGATAACGTCATTGGTAATCGCAAATGCGCCAATCACACCATCAAAGCTGAATGAGGCATCAAGTACTTCTAAGTATAAGAAACCAATAATACCGCCTTTCATAATAGCGCTAGTTACTTCACCAGTACTATTACCCTGAGCATCAAGCTCTTCCTCAAGATCACCCTCAAGCATACCAGAGATTACTTGTACACCAAGATAAACCAAGATACCCCAAACGCCTGCGATCAATACCGCACCAGCTTGTTCAACTGGAGCCCAAGATACTGAAATCATCAAGACAATCAGTGCTACGAAGACGCTCATCGCATCAACTTTGCCCAGTTTTGCTAAGCGGCTCTCAAGCCATTCAAACCAATGTATATCTTTATCGTCGAAGACAAAATTCAAAAATACCAATAGTAAGAAAATACCGCCAAAGGCTGAAATTTCTGCATGGTGTGCCATTAGTCTTGCTGAATATTCTTCAGGATCGTTCAATGCCAAATCGATAACTTGCATCATACCAAGGTCAGCGGTGACTGCGACGATGACAATAGGGAATACCAAGCGCATACCGAATACAGCGATTAAAATACCAACAGTTAAAAATATCTTTTTCCAAAACTCGTCCCAGCCTTTAAGAACTGAGGCATTGACCACCGCATTATCAAACGATAATGAAATCTCCATGACGGCCAAAATAGCGGTAATAGATAGAGTGGCTATTAAGCCGCCAATACCGCCGTGTGAATATCCCCACCATGCCGCTATCGCTAAGGCAATGGCCGTGAAGATAAAGTCGAAATAAAAATGTCTCATGACACATCCTGTCTGGTTGCGTAAAGCTAAGGTGAGTCTAGTATAGACACACACCGCAAAAAAGTGGCTATTGCTAACCACTTCTTGTACATAAAATTAGGTGAAACATAACCCATTATCGGTCATTTGGCTATTAATAATTGCAACTATTTTGCAACTATACATGTTTTACAGTTTAATGCATAATATTTCTTTAGATATCAACACCATACTGCTGACACATTGCTTGCAAACCGCCTGAATAGCCTTGGCCCACAGCGCGGAATTTCCACTCACCGTTATGGCGATAAACTTCACCAAATACCATCGCTGTCTCGACAGAATAGTCTTCTGCTAGGTCAAAACGTACGACTTCAGTACCCGTCTCTTCGTTAACGACGCGGATAAAAGCGTTTGCTACTTGACCGAAGTTTTGACTGCGAGCAGCAGCATCATGAATGGTCACAGTGACCACAATTTTATCGACATCAGCGGGTACTTGAGTCAGGTTTACTTTGATAACTTCATCATCGCCATCGCCTTCACCGGTACGGTTATCGCCCGTGTGCTCAACCGCACCATTATCAGACTTTAACTGGTTGTAGAAGATAAAGTCATGGTCGCCGCGTACTTTGCCTGCATTGCTTAGCAAAAAGACACTCGCGTCAAGATCGAATTCAGCACCAGAAGTTGCGCGCTCATCCCAGCCAAGACCGATAAGCAGTTTGGTCAAATTTGGATCAGTTTTCGTCAGCGATAAGTTGCCGCCTTTATTCAATGATAAAGCCATGAGATTTTCCTTGTTATTAGAGTCAATGAAAGATTTTTATATATAAATGAGGTAAATAAAACCGATGTTAAATCAAAATTGGCGCACGCGCACCGCTTAATGCTGCTCTATCATAACAACAAAAAATGACCCAATCAAAACTGATTGGGTCATTATTTTGTTCCATATGGATTGAGCAAGAAAGCCAAGGTCTAGGCGGTGCTGTGGTGCCAAGTCATATGTTTAACCATTGATAGATAATGGATTACAGACTCTGGCAATGGCGAATCTCAAAACTTTGATGAATAGGCTTTTTAATATCAAAGTCAAACCCTATTGTTTTTTGTGTGATATTGATGATGTCGTAACGCTCAGTCAGTTGCTCATCTAGCTCAAAACGCGTGAAGTTGTTAGAGAAGTATAAGACACCATCAGAGGTCAAGCGGTTCATTGCACGGTTGATGAGGGCAGCATGGTCGCGTTGTACATCAAACGTCCCTTGGAACTTTTTGGAGTTTGAAAACGTCGGTGGATCAATAAAGATAATATCGAATTGCTCCGTATTGTCTTTAATCCACTCAAAGATATCGGCGGCCACAAATTGATATTTGTTGCGGCTGACATCCAAACCGTTAAGTACAAAATTCTGTTTGCCCCAATCCAAATAATTCTGCGATAAATCAACACTCACAACTTTCTTAGCACCTGCCAGCGCCGCGTGTACACTAGCTGTACAAGTATAGGCAAATAAGTTCAATACCGCTTTGCCGCGACTGTTGTCTTTGATGCGGGCACGCATACTGCGATGGTCAATAAATAATCCCGTATCAAGATAGTCGGTAAAGTTGACATAGAAATAGGCACCATCTTCACGAGCCACATAAAATTTGCCACGCTTTTCCGTACTGCCTTGTTTGCTATATTGATCGTTACCAGATTGGCGTGCGCGGGTTTTGATAAAAATTTGTTCACGGTTGATACTAAATACTTCACGAATACCCATTAACGCCAAATTAAAGCGTTTTTTTGCGGTCTCTGGTGGGATGGTTTTAGGTGGCGCATATTCTTGCACATGCGCGTAGTCGCCATATAGATCGATAGCTACTTTAAAGTCAGGCAGGTCAGCATCGTACACACGAACATTACTTACATTGTCCTTTTTGGCCAGTTTCTTGAGTTTGACAAGGTTTTTTTGCAAGCGGTTAATGAAGTCTTGTCCATCTTCTACGTCGATTTCATGCTTCTCAAAACGGCTGACAAGATTGCCAGTCTGCCCAGCGATCAATGTACCATAGCGGAAATAAACTGTGATAGCGCCATTGTGACAACGCAACGTTTTTGGTTCTTTGATAGGCAAAATATCAACTTGCTCGACGTTGGATGCCAATATGCCAAGCATTGGGTCAATACCACTACCCGCAAAACTGTCTTGTAGAATAAGCCCTAACGCTTGATATAATGGCTTAATCATCTCTTCATCGCCCAAGCGCTCACCATAAGGAGGGTTGGTAATGACAAGAGGGTTGGTTAATCTACCGTCATGAACCAGTGGTTGCAGAACCCTACTCAATTGGTCCAGTGCGCGGGTTTCAAGGTCAAGTAGTGGTAATAAATCTTGCAAACCTGCAGCGATTAGGTTTTTTTCTGTGGCTAGAATGGCACCACTATCTGCATCAAATCCTAAGATAAGCGGCAAGGTATCCGGCTGTTCGTTAGCGATTTCTAATGATTCGCGAAAACGCGTCTGTGCATCATCAATCATCTCTTGCCATAGCGTCTCATCATGATGCTGCCATTCATAGAAACCAAATTGATTGGCGGCTTTATCAATACCCACTGCATAATCGCAATGCATGAGTAGGGCTTCGATAATGAATGTGCCAGAGCCGCACATTGGATCAATTAGGGCGTTGTAGAAAGGCGCGTTGCCAGCCTCATTTTTCTTGTGCCAGCCTGCACTATAAAGCAAAGCGGCGGCCAAGTTTTCTTTCAAAGGCGCTTCAGTCATTGCCACACGATAACCGCGGCGATGCAAGCTGGTCCCTGATAAATCCAGATACAGCTCAGCCTGCTTATCATTTACGGTCGCAAAGATTGAAAAATCTGGGTTTTTACTATCGACATTGGGACGACTGTCGTAAACTTCGTTAAAAGTATCAGCAATCGCATCCTTGATACGCAGCATGGCAAACTGCTGACTGACAGCGACACGCTTATCGACGGACAAACGAATTGCAAAGGTCTGCTCTAAATTAAACTGTTCTGTCCAGTTGACCGACTTTGCCAAACCATAAATCTGCTCAGCCACATCGTATTCTGCATTGATGTTTCTGCGTTTAATCAGCATCAGTACCCGAGAGGCCACGCGCGACCAAAGACAAATAGTATATAAATCACGCAAAGTACCAGTGACCGCTAGACGGCCTGTGCTTTTAATGTCGCTTGCAATACCAAAACTTGTCAGCTCAGTCTGTAGCGGCGCCTCAAGCCCATCGGCACAAGTGATGATAAGATCAAGCGACAACTCTGATGAAGAAGTGGTTAAAGAGGCGGGCGCGGTTGTTACGGTCATACGGATACCTGTGGGCTAAATTGACAAAAATGCAAATAATAAAATAGGCGGTTTAACCAATAATTTTACCATAATTCAAGGCCAGATGGTTCAAAGTGCTTATGTTTAACAGACCTTAGTACTATTATTTATCGCTCTTTTTCATTGGTAGTGGTTCTGAAACTACTTGAGTTGTGGTCGCAAAAGGTTTGGTGGGGATAGGATAATCTACATCTTTTGGCATAAGCAAACGCATGTGCGGGTAGGGGGTAGAAATATCAGCAGCATCAAAAGCGCGTTTGATATCTTCTATTAAGTTTTCTTTGATTTTAGGTATACGGGCAACGCCCGCAGGTTTAACCCAAAAGCGCACGATAAAAAACACGCCATATTCGCCAATCTCTGCTACGGTAGTCGAAGGTTCAGGACGGCTAAGCACCACCTCGGTATCGGTGAGCACCTGTAAGATCTCTTTACGTGCCGTCTCAATATCATCTTCGAAAGCAATACGCACACGAATGTCAAAGCGTATAAAGCTTTTAGAGGTCAGGTTGATCACCTCAGACGAGGCAACATTGGAGTTTGGAATAATAACGGTGATGTTGTCACGAGTCAAAATGTGAGTGGTGCGTAACGCAATGAGTACGACGCGTCCTTCATTATCATTGATGTGAATCCAGTCGCCAACCTGAAAGGATTGCTCAAGCAAAATAGTAATACCAGCAATAAAATTAGCAAGCGTCGATTGAGCAGCAAAACCAACTGCCAGCCCGACGATACCTAAACCTGCGACCAACGAAACGATGTCGAAACCAAATTGTGCCATGACGCTGGCAAGACCGAGTACCAACAGTAGCACAGACAAAATATTTTTGAGTAGCTGCTCTATCGAAGCGTTGAGACCATAGTGCTGTAATACTCTATGAATAATTTGTCCTGACGATGTCCATAGTACGTAATAAATACCCGCCCAAGTACTGGCTTTTGCCGTGGCCTTAATAGTTTCTGGCTCAAAGTTAATCTGACTCATAATGGCAATCAAACTGGCTACAATCCAAATGTATCGAAGGACTGAGCGAACAATTTTAGTACGTTTTTCATTGAGCCGAACTTTTGCTCTACTTTGCTTAACAATGTACACCGCGAGCCAATAAAAAAACCCCAATACCGCAAGCAGTATTAGGATTTTGATGCCAGTGCTGGTCAGCTCTACCGCTTGAGACGTCCAATCAAACGTCTCTTCATCTATAGAACCGCCAAGCGCTAGGTAAAGACTGGTATGGAGATCACGAACAATCTCTTTAAAAAAGTCAGTAACACTAGCGATTGGCATTTTTTAGTCCATGCAAAGTTCTACTTTAGAGTATCTCAGATTGCGTTAACAGTTAACTACAACTTGAATGAGGGTTGACACCAAACATATTAGCTCTATAAATTCGACTAAACCAGTAACTAATAATTGTTTTCTTGCGTGTCATGGAACTGATACGGTATCTCCATTTTATGTTGAACATCACGTAGCGCCGTGCGCAATCCTTCTAGTATAGTAGGATGATAAAATGGTGTATCCAACATGTCTTTCACACTCAAATCATTGGTAATCGCTGTTGCCAAAATATGCCCAATGTACTCGGCATCTGGCCCGACCATACTGGCACCAAGTACTCTGTCGGTTTTTTTGCAGCCATAAATATTTAGCAGACCGCAGTTAACACCCATGACGCGACTACGGCCTTGATTGTCAAAGCTAACGCTACCAATAACGTACTCTAAATCTGGATCTTGTTGAATCTCGGGTAGCAACTTGCCAACATTGACGATTTGTGGAGAGCAAAAAACGATAGAAAAGGGTATAGCGGGCGGACGAATATAAGCATCATCTGTGTTTTTGCAAACCATACTTCCTGCACTATAACCTTCGTCACTGGCCACATGCAATAACGGAATATGGGCATTAGCATCACCAACGATATAAACGTTTAAATCACCAATTTGCCCCGTTTTTTTGTCTAAATTCTTTGGACGGTTTTTGTCATCAAGCTCAACGCCTAAATTCTCAATACCCAGCTGTTTTATGTTATTGCGGCGACCAGTAGCAACCAGTACATATTCACCTTGCCACTGCTGCAACTCACCTGCACTGTCTTTATACTTGATAAATGCTGATGAACCTTTATCGTTCTCAGTGGCTTGAGTACCGACATCTTGAATTTTACTGCCCAAATGCATGGTCAATTCACGACTTAAGCAGTCGATGGCCTTATTATTAATGTCTTCATCTTCAAGCCCGCCGACACGCTTATCTTGGTTAAATAGGGTGACGGCCACACCCAGACGTGTGAATGCTTGTGCAAGCTCAAGTCCTATAGCGCCTGCACCCACGACTGCTAGTGACGTTGGTAAATCGGTTAACTCAAACACAGTATCAGAGGTTAGCATAGTATCGCCAAGCTTATCTGCCCAGCCATCTGGAATAGAGGGCGAGCTGCCAGTAGCCACAATGATTTGACTGGCATCAATCAATTCATCGTTGACTTCGATCAAACCTTGTTCATTGATATGAGCATGTCCTGCTATTTTTTTATCATCAGGCCAGCTATCGACTTGTTTTTTGATATAGCTTGCGAAATGACTGCGCTCGTCACGCACACGCTGCATTACCTGCTTGCCATCTATCTGAGTGGTTGTATGAATGCCAAACGCTGTAGAGTGATTGGCATCGTGTGCACGATCAGCGGCCGCAATCAAAAGTTTGCTCGGCATACAACCGACAGTAATACAAGTGGTTGTCCAAAATCCTTCATTGATGATGATAGAATCATCATAGATTTTTCTGGCTTGACGAAAGGAATTTTGACCTGCCGTACCTGCACCAATAACAGCGACCGATACCTTACGAGTGACTTTAGAAGTTGTATTATCAGTAGAAGCGCCAGACGGTTTATTCATATTGTTCTCAAATAGTGGTGGTGTGATAGTAAGTGTTATGTTTATTGTTCGATATTAGGTTTTTATCATAACGATTGTTCACATCCAGTCCATGGCGTTTTATATGTTTTATGGTTTTAATTTGGTGATTAAGAGGCCAGTGTCTCACGCAAACGTTCGGTATAGCCCTTGGCGCGTAGATTGCGCTGAGCATGTGTGAGTTTGCCCTCTGTATCAAACACAAAGGCCGAACGTACCAGACCCAATGTTATGTTGCCATACATGTTTTTTTCTTTAATAACATCAAAGTGCTGGCATAGATTCTCATCGGTGTCGCTAATCAGTGCAATGTGTAAATGATGTTTGGCAATGAATTTTTCATGAGACTCGACACTATCACGTGATACACCAATGATGTCATAACCTAAATCATCAAACTCATTGAGGTGAGCGGTGAATTCTGTAGCTTGCGTAGTACAGCCTGGCGTATTGTCTTTTGGATAAAAATAAAGAATAAGACCCTTATTGGTGTTGGCTACCATTTCTGTCAAACTAATTTCATCGTGGATAAAGTGTCCGTCCAACTCCCGCACTATGGTTACAGGAAAATTGGGTAACGTAATATTCTCTGTAGTTGGCTTTGCCATTTTAAAATCCTTATTAGTTTTAGTTTTAGTTGTATGTTTGCTATGTTTTTAGTGATTTTTTTTAAGTACTTTATTCTAAGCCTCTCATTATAAGCAGATTCATAGGAATTCATAATGAGTTTTACACTTTGCTTCTGTATTGACAACAAAAAAGACTGGCAATGACCAGTCTTTTTTATATTGAATGAGTTGTCGTTTAAGCAGGTTTTTGCGGCTCTTTCAAATCTAGGCCAACCGTACACTGCTGTAGATCTTTTTGCATCTTCTTCACATAAGGCAGATTTGAAGGATCTTTTTTGTCTTGCGCGTAGCTTTCAATTTCCCACATTTGACCGATAGTCATGTTGCTTCGCACACCGATGGTACATTTACAAAGCTTCGTTGCATTGTTTTTGTCGGCGACTTTGTATTTGACCGCACCATTGACGCAAGTATTGATATTATTTTGCTTAATATCAGCAGCGTTTGCTTGTGGTATCGCAAAAATGGCAGCTAGGGCTAGAGGTAATACTGGCAAAAATTTCATAAACATTCTCTCAAGGGTGGTGTCAATTTCTCAAATCTCGTACTCAAATTAAAATGAACTTACTCGAATAAGAGTGTTTCATCTGCGTTGATACGTGCAAGCGCTCATACGATAGCAAGTATATTGGTTGAAATACAACGGCAGCTTGCTGTGTTAATGCAAGTAAATGTTTCTCTAATGTTGAGTACCGCCATTTCTTTCTATAAATGCAGTTTTATGATTTATTGAGGTTGATAATGAGTGGGATCGGCAACGCCAACTTGGGCAAACCCTTGACGGCGTAGCGCACAGCTATCACAGACACCGCAGGCTAGACCTTTTGAGTCCGCACGGTAACAAGAAATTGTTTGGCCATAATCGACGCCCAGTGACAAACCAAGCTCAATAGTTTTCGCTTTTGACAGTTGCTGCAATGGTGTTTGAATAGATAAATGATGACCGGTAACACCAGCTTTGGTCGCAAGATTGGCCATGTGTTCAAAAGCGGCAATGTATTCTGGACGGCAATCAGGGTAGCCTGAGTAATCGACTGAGCTGACGCCGATGACGATATGGTTGGCGTCGGTGACCTCAGCAACTGCCAAGGCGTAAGACAAGAAAATCGTATTACGTGCTGGCACATAGGTATTGGGTATGGCGTCATTATCGATCTCATCATGTTTCTTGTTAGGAAACTTATCGGCATCGCCGTCAGGAACAATCATACTGTGGTCGGTCAGTGAAGAGCCACCAAGTTGAGCGATGTCGATATCGATAATTCTGTGACTGACTTCGGCAGTCTCAGCGATGGTTTTGGCGGCGACAAGCTCACTATTGTGACGTTGACCATAGTTAAAACTGACCGCAGTGACAGAGGCATAGCGCGCCTTGGCCCAATACAAACAAGTGACCGAATCAAGTCCGCCCGACAGCAACACGACAGCATTTTGGCTTTTATGAAGTGCCAACAAGTTAGCATCAGAAACGTGGTTGTTAGGAGTGTTTTGCAGGGTAACATTCGTCATAGTGGTATCTATTATTGGTTTGCGAAAAACCGTTATTTTAGCAAAAATACAGCCATTACAGAACCATGTGCCCATGATAAAAACGTCATTTAACTTTATAATTTAATGTCATATTTTCAAACCATTAGCAATATTTGTTATAATCACGGCTTTTAAAGCATCCGTGCTAATACCTTCTTGCTAGTGGCTTTACCGCACCCTTTTATGGCAAACGGCTTTATAGCAAAACCACCTTTGTAAAGATATTGAGTAACTTATGACCGTAGCGACCTTGTTTACGCCAAAATTCACGCCTGAGTTTGATGAGAAGTCTGCTGATGCCGGCTTAACTAACCATGACCTAAAAACTGATATTGATAGTAGGGTATATGAGGATGTCGCTGATGATGAGATTGAGGAAGAAGGTCTTGTAGCAGGACAATCAGCGTCTTTGGAATCTGCTCAGTTTCTTAAGCTACAGAAAAAACTACGTAGACAAGTCTCTTGGGCGATTCGTGATTTTAATATGATTGAAGATGGCGATGTGGTGATGGTGTGCGTGTCAGGGGGAAAAGACAGCTATACCTTGCTAGATATTTTACTGCTGTTAAAGCGTATCGCACCGATTAATTTTGATATCGTTGCGGTCAATCTTGACCAAAAACAGCCAGGTTATCCTGAAGACATTTTGCCTACGTATTTAAACGAGCAGGGCATTGCTCACTATATCTTAGAAAAAGATACCTATAGCATTGTCAAAAGCGTGGTTCCAGAGGGTAAGACCTATTGCTCAGCGTGCTCGCGTCTGCGTCGCGGATCATTGTATGGCTTTGCCAAACAGATTGGCGCAACCAAAATCGCTTTAGGGCATCATCGAGACGACATGCTGGCAACTTTCTTTTTGAATTTGTTCCATGGCGGCGCCCTCAAATCAATGCCGCCAAAACTGCTCAGCGATGATAAGCAAAACCTTCTTATTCGTCCGCTAGCGTATGTTGAAGAAAAAGATATCATTGAATATGCCCGTTTAAAAGAGTTTCCTATCATTCCATGCAATTTGTGCGGCAGCCAAACCAACCTACAACGTGCGATTATCAATGATATGCTACGAGAATGGGATGATGCCCATCCACAGCGTTTGGCCTCTATTTTTAAAGCCATGCAGAACGTAGCGCCATCGCAACTGGCCGATCGTGAATTGTTTGATTTTGAAAAATTGAGTCTTGAGCGTGATGACAACGAGCGTGTCTTTGAAGGCGATAATATTCAAGCAGGGCAGACTGATAGTTTGGCTGAGATTGGCTTGCCCGTGTCACCAAGAACGCAGACTTTCAACCCGAAGTTTGCTAGCGATAAACCGTATGAGGCTAAGACAACAGAAAACCATCGTACAGCGCAAAAAATTCCGACGATTAACCCTGTGCTTTAACGCTTTGCTCTGATTGACTCAATTTTAAAAATACAGTAGTGCCGGGATAAATTTTAAAATTTTTTGTCAGCTAGACAATGTACAATCATAAAAATATAAAAAACCAGCGCATTATTATCAATGGCTGGTTTTTTTACATCTATAGATTATGTAATATCCATAAAATTAACTGTTTGCAAACACAGGCAATGGATTAAAAGTGACTTCCGAGCGCGGCAGTTTTGCCACATCTTGCATGCGCCAATCATCTTGCCCATCGCTACTTACTTGCAAGTAATACTTAGCTTTTATAGGATCAATATCCACTTTTGCACTGTACTTATTGCCTTCTTGATGCTCTAGTACCACATCACGATCTTTTTTGACATCAGTTGCGTGCGAGATTGATAAAGCCAGCTTGTCAGGATACGTCAAAGGTGTTCCATTCAGCAGTTTGCCGGATTGTAAGCTTTGCTCAGGATAGTTCAAATAAAATAAAATATCGCCATTGTCTGCGAACTGCATTTTACCATGCAAGTCTAAGTCATAAGTAAGCTTGTCACGTGACACATCTTGGTAAAGAGTCTTACCATCCATGTACCAATCGTCACGTACCACACTGTCACGGATTTGATAAGAGTAGTAAACAAACCAGAGACAAGCGATCACAACCATACCTGGCATGCCAATAACAAAAATCAAAACCATGTAGTTTTTATACCATGGCTGAGCATCTTGGTGCTTAAAGTTCGGTGCTGGAGTAGACATAAAGTACCTATTAACTGTATCAACGGATAATCTGACGGCTAAATGCGGCCAGCTTAATAGTAAACTGTCACCTACTAGCGCTTGACTAATAGATGACGTATTAAAAATTAAATTGCTGATTTCTCAAGAAATTACTGACCTTGGGTAGTAAAAACATTTTGTTTACTGACCTTGTACTGACCATCTTCACTAGTCACATTTAAGGTTACAGGGGTTTGGCCAAACTCAATAACATCAGGGTCGCCATAAATACTGACTGACATATTGAAGCTTTCTCCCGCTTCTAATGGCACATCATTAAAGCGTAACTCTAAGCTTAGACCATCTTGCGGTGCAAGCGTTATCTTATAGTTATGAGCATCCTGTGTTTTATTGGTCAGTTTGATAATATAGCTATTTTCAATCATGCCCTGAGTGTTGACAGACGACAATTGATTTCGGTCACGACGAATATCGAGCTCTAATGGAACGCGATCCGTCAGTGCATATACAATGCCCCCACATAATAGCGTTAATAATGCCAGATAGGCAAATAGACGTGGACGCAGGATGCGACTTGGTTCTTTTTCGGCCAATTGGCGCTCTGTCGTATAACGAATAAGCCCGCGTGGATAGCCAACCTTGTCCATAATCTCATTACAAGCATCAATACAGGCAGCGCATTGGATACAGCCCACTTGTAAGCCATCTCGAATATCAATACCAGTTGGACAAACCTGAACACACATCTGACATTCGATACAGTCGCCTAGATCATCAGGATTTGTGCCTTTTTTACGTGCACCGCGAGGCTCACCGCGTTCATAATCGTAAGAGACAACCAAAGTATCCTTATCAAACATTACACTTTGGAAGCGGCCATAAGGACAGATTTGGATACACATTTGCTCACGCATATAACCTGCGTTGGCATAAGTTGCAAACGTAAAGATAAACATTGATACCCATACCCATGTTGGCCAGTCAGGGATTGGCATAAAGCCCATCATTTGCCAGCTCTGATACAAATAATCAGTGCCAGCCACGTAGCTTACAAAGGTTGCCGCAGTAATCACTGAGAAGACAAACCAAATAAAATATACCAAAGAACGTTTAAAAACCTTCTTCGCAGTCAACGGTTCTTTGTCAAACTTAATCCGTTTGTTGCGATCGCCGATTACCCATTTTTCGACATATTGATACAGATGCGTCCAAATCGTTTGTGGACAAGCATAGCCACACCATACGCGACCTGCATAAACGGTCACCATAAACAAAGCGAAGGCTGCGATAATGGCAAATGCGGCAATAAAATAAAAGTCTTGGGTCAAAAAAGTCATGCCAAAAATATAGTAATGCTGTGAGGGAACATCAAACCATATTGCTTGCCTATCGTTATAACGTAACCATGGCAAAAGCAAAAAAGCAGCCAAAAGCGCATACATCGTGATGACACGAATGTTTTGATAAAACCCTGTGACAAACCTAGGGTGTACGCGATGTTTGGTCGCATCTAGATCGATTTGCTGTACAGGAATTTTATTGGATTGTTGAGCTGACATAAACGTGCCTCTTCTAAAAAAGAATCAGTTTGCTGGCATGATGAACAAACACCTGTGTGAATCAGATGTATGAATGTGCGATGTTATCAATGTCAGTAAGTAGCGGATAAAACTTTGATCAGAAAAATTTTATAGACCAGCTACCAAGTGATCGATTGCAAATAAATAGCTTAATAAAAATCAGTGATTACCCTTAAACCAGCAATTAATAAGCTGATGGTACATACGATTATTTTAACATTCTCCCTACTTTAAATGGGGTAATAATGATAAAAAGCAATCTTTGGGTAAGAATAACTGTCGATATAACAGTCATATTTTGCATACTGATTTATAGTAAATAGAGTCCAAATAAAGTTATATAAAAAAGGGAGGACTGTTACGACAGTCCTCCCTTTATTCAATCCTATCCATTTATACTAGAGCCTGACTTAAAAATATCAGTTAGCTGTCGCTGTATCAGTTGTTGCTGCTGGTTGAGAAGCTGTAGCAGCATTATTGCCAGTAGCAGTAGCAGTAGCAGTAGCAGTAGCAGTAGCAGTAGCAGTAGCAGTAGCAGTAGTAGCGCTAGTAGAAGTAACAGGTTGAGCGGTCTTATCTGATAGTGAATAAACATAAGCAGCAAGAAGCATAATACGCTCGTTACCTAGTTTAGTTTGCCATTCAGGCATAACACCTGCGCGTCCATAACGTAAAGTCTCACGAACAGTCTCGCGGTCTCCGCCATATAACCAGATATTGTCAGTTAAGTTTGGCGCGCCAGTTGAGTACATGCCTTTAGCATCTTTACCATGACAAAGTACACAGTTAGTAGGCTCGTTAAAGATTACCTTACCCTGAGCCACTTTTGTCTGATCAAGCTCATAACCTTCTTGGTTGCCAGATATGGCCAATACATACTCAGCTACCGCACGTACACCATCTTCACCGATCTGATCACGCCATGCTGCCATACCACCCACACGACCATTATGCAGCGTCGTCAAGATATTTTCAGGTGCACCGCCATATAACCAGTCATTATCAGTCAGATTAGGAAACCCAGGTGCGCCTTTAGCATTTGAGCCATGACATACCGAACAATTCTGCAAGAACAAACGGCTACCAACCTTTAAAGCATTTGGATTTTCAGACAGCTTTTCAACATACGGAGCAAGTTCTGCAACTTTGCCGTCAATTTGCGCCTGTAAGTCTGCTGGTGGGTTTTCGCTATGATTTCTTGCTGATTGAAGCTTAGTAAGTTCAGTCAAAGTAGCAGTAGCACCGCTGGCATCGGCTTGCGCTAGAATGTTTTTTTCAAAGTTATCAGTAAATACTTTGTTATTACTTTCTAAATCGCTAAACAGCTCGTTTTTAGACGTCCATGGTACAGTTTCGCCATCGACTTCTACCGTAGCAAGTCCTTCCCACTTCGCTGGAAACATAGCTGGAAAAAATACCCAATATGCAATACCCCAGATGATAGAGCCAAAAAATATTACTAACCACCACTTAGGTAGTGGCTTGTCATATTCTTTAATACCATCATAGGCGTGGCCTGTTGTACCGTCGTCTTCTAGTTCTGGCTTGTACTTCAATACCATTATTAAGATGCCGAGGATAAACGCCCAGCACGCAAAACTTATTAAGGTAATCCAAGAACTCCAAAAAAATGTCATCGTTTATCCTTATTGCGCTGCTCTTCAGACAAGGATTTGACATCCTCATCATCAAGCGCAAGTTGTGCATCTTCTTCGAAGCGTTTTTTGTTTTTTGGCGAATATGCCCACCATGCAATACCTATGAAGGCAATAAAGGCGGAAACGGTCGCGATTATTTGTAATTCACCAATGCCCATTAGCGCTGTCCTTCCATCGCGGTACCTAACTGCTGTAAATAGGCGACCAAAGCATCAAGCTCGGTGGCACCAAGAACGGCATCAGGCGCTCCTTCGATATCTTCTTCAGTATAAGGCACACCGAAGCGATCACGGAATAAACGCATTTTAGTTTGAATTTTTTCACCACTCAACTCATTAGTAGCTAGCCAAGGAAACCCTGGCATGACTGACTCAGGTACGAGTGAGCGTGGATCGATCAAATGCTGCTTTTGCCAATCTTCAGAGTAGCGTCCACCAACTCGTGCTAGATCCGGCCCAGTACGTTTTGAGCCCCATAAGAATGGGTGATCCCACGTAGATTCAGCAGCGCGAGAGTATGGTCCATAGCGTTCAACTTCAGCACGTAGCGGACGAATCATCTGAGTATGACAAACATGACACCCTTCACGAATGTAAATGTCACGACCTTCGAATTCTAGTGCGGTCCATGGCTCCATTGAGGGAAGGGGTGCGTTCACCCCACCTTCTTCAGGGCCCTTGTAATCATATATTAGTGGTACGATTTCGACTAGCGTTGCAAAGCTAATAGCAATAACGATACCGATGACCAACAAGCCCGTGTTTTTTTCAATAATCTCATGCGGTGTACCAGCCATGATCGCTCCTTATACGTTAGCAGCTGTCGAGGATTTATCGACACTAGGTTCATGATCAGTTGGATCTGCAACATCTACAGGTTTACCTTCCGGCATCTTGAGTGTTTTATAGCAGTTATATGCCATAACAAACATACCTGACACATAAAGCAATCCACCAAAAGCACGACCCATATATGGAAAATGTGAGAATTCAACAGTATCAACAAAACTGTATACCAAAGTACCATCAGGGTTGGTTGCAAGCCACATCATGCCTTGACCAATACCTGAAATCCACATAGATACGATATAGAAGATAGTACCCGCGGTCGCCAACCAAAAATGCGTTGTGATCAAGCTAATAGAGTACATTTTTGGCTTGTTATAAATACGTGGTAATAACACGTATAGCGAGCCAATCGTAATCATACCAACCCATCCAAGCGCACCTGAATGCACGTGACCGATGGTCCAATCTGTATTATGTGATAATGCGTTAACCGTTTTGATAGACATCATTGGGCCTTCAAACGTTGACATCGCATAAAACGATAATGCCACGATCATAAAGCGAATGATGGGATCGGTACGCAGCTTATCCCAGCTACCTGATAAAGTAAGGACACCATTGATCATACCGCCCCAAGATGGCGCGAATAGGATAATAGAGAACACCATTGCTAGCGACTGTGTCCAATCTGGCAATGCTGAATAATGCAAATGGTGACCACCAGCCCACATATAAGAAGCAATTAGTGCCCAAAAGTGAACGATAGATAGGCGGTATGAATAAATAGGACGACCAATCTGTACAGGGACAAAGTAATACATCATCCCAAGGAAAGCTGCCGTCAGATAAAAACCAACCGCATTATGACCGTACCACCATTGCACCATGGCATCAGTTGCACCACTAAATATTGAGTACGACTTAAATGCACTAACAGGAATTGCCATGCTGTTTACGATGTGCAATAGAGCAATCGTAATAATAAAGGCTGCAAAAAACCAGTTAGCCACATAAATATGTGAGGTTTTACGTTTGATGAGCGTACCAAAGAAAACAATGGCATAAGATATCCATACCAAAGCAATCAAGATATCAATCGGCCATTCAAGCTCAGCGTATTCTTTAGTCGAGGTCAAACCTAGAGGAAGCGTAATAACGGCTGATACAATAACCGCTTGCCAACCCCAAAAGGTAAACCAGGCAAGATAAGGGGCAAACAATCTTGTCTTACAGGTGCGCTGAACAATATAGTAGGACGTTGCGAACAGGGCAGAACCACCGAACGCAAAAATGACCGCATTGGTATGTAGCGGTCTTAAACGACTAAAGGTCAGCCATGGAATGTCAAAGTTAAGTGCTGGCCATACTAACTGTGAAGCAATGAACACCCCGATACTCATACCGACGATGCCCCAAACAACGGCCATTGTCGTAAAGAATCTTATGACAGTAATTTCGTACTCACGGTCCACTGGGGCGACTGCTGTGTTTTGTAAACTCATTGGATGATTCCTTTACAGCCCGAATTATCAACAGAATTAACTAACGCTCCGCGTCATCTGTATCATAAAAAATAATAACCAGATAATAATCGCGGTACATGCTGCTTTTTGACTTGCCTATCACTGTAACGCCTATTAACTACCGACTGAAATTGCCACTTCCTATTAATACGTAATAGAAAAAACAGCATTTGAGACACTTTGCGCTCATTGCTAGTCGATAGTAGGATTGTTAATAAATCGTTAGGGTAAATAAGAAGATGCGCCGTTTTTGAGCATCAAACATCTAATGAGGCTAAGTATTTATCTTAATTATTACTAAATTTGTACTAATGAAGATAGATACCAATATTCATAAAAACGTAATGCCATAGAAGTGTGCTAGCGGCGGCTGACAAAAAAACATGTTTGAGTAATGTTTAGTTAAAACTCCCGACTCTGTTTAAGGGTATTGTAACGCAATCTTAATGAAATATCATTAGGACTATGCGGCAAAATACAAACTCTTTAGTAAAAATCTTGGGAACCATTTATTATTGCTATGGTAACTGTCTATTTTATACCCAATTGTGTCACTATTCTAGAGGTATGTTTGACTCAAAAAAAGACACTATTCTTCAATTCTAGACACAAACTTAGCAAGAAATTTTGTAACAATGACAGTAAAAGCTGTATGAATGGGTTTTACTTATGATCAAGTCGACCCTTATAATGAGACTGAACTGGATTGATAATAGTGTTTTTTATCTTATTATTATCAGCTCTATTTTGTGATCATATATTCAGTCGGGCAAGGGCAAGACCTTTGGCCTCACATAATACTAATTAAGGACTATAACATGGCCGTATTTTTGACAAATGAATGGTTTGAGCAAGTTGAGCAGATGGGTAGTGAAGCGGGTGAGCTTAACTTACCTCCTGCACTTGCCAATATGATCGTTAATCTAAAAGTGTCTGACGCTGAGCAAGACATTGAAGCCAATTTTGCCAATGGTTTATTGCATCGCGGTTTAAATGATTCAGCAACAACGACTCTATTACTTGATCGCGATATCTTACAATCCATCATCACAGATTTTGATACCAATCAAATCATGGGTGCATTTATGAGTGGTAAGATTCGTGTTGAAGGCGATATGTCACAACTGATGGCAGTACAGACCGCTCGTCCAAGTACAGAGCAAAAAGAGCTGTACACTCGTATCAAATCAATGACAACGATGGCTTAATATTATATTTTTATTCATATTAAAAGATTATGGCGACCAGCAAAAAGCCCCTAATTTATATTAGGGGCTTTTTATTGCTTGATACGTTGAGTAATTGCTGGATTAAATAACCAAATGCTCTTCTATTTGATTAGCTGGCCTTTGATTGCTGTGTTGCGTCTTGCTGGTTTTCTTTATAGATTGCTGCTTGAAGCCATACATTTGCTTGCACGTAGTCATTCACATGAATAGATGCTGTTTCTGGCGTATTGAGCGCACCGATACGCATCACAAATGGATCAGCGTCTTGCTCGCGTAGTACCACCACGTCAAATAAAATGATGGATTTGCCATTGAACACAGTGTCCTGTTTGCCAAGTACCTGACCTTGGCACCATGCTTCGTCCTCTTGCCCTAACGTATCCCCAAATAAATAAGCACACATATGACCCAAGTTGATTTCTACTGGCGCCATTTGTGCATCTGTTTCAGGCTTCCATTCATTGATCTGCGCTTGTAGATCTTCTGGAATCTGCCCGTCGTTAGCGGCGACAATATCATTAAACGCGCGATGATAGCGGATCGACTCTTGGTCTTCTACCATGATCACTTCGTTTTGTTCACTAGGCTTAATCTCATGTGCCCAAGCGCTCAAGTTCACAAAATAAGACGTATCACGTTGATATAAATAGCGGTTGGTTGTATAAAGCTGATCAAAAGCATAGATAATACTACCGTCAGCTGTACGCAAACGTAATACAGCATCGTGTGAGTTGTCGTTGGCGATAATGCGCTCAATTTTACAATTTAAGCCATAAGGACTGTCAACACAAGGGTAGGCATTGATGAAACGCTCAGGCTTGCCGTCTTTCATCGCCAATACTTGATTGATATGACAAGGCTGATCTTCGGATAGCAATAAGCAGCTGTCTTGCGCGCTCACATTGCCATTTAGACCTTTAGGCATTGCTGCTTGTTCAATCATCTTCTGTAGCCATTCTGGCACGTCTTCACTCATGTCGTCGGTCAAGATACGCCAATGATCAGCATGACCCGCAGATTGCTCGTCGGTTAAAGTGATTTTGGTAGGGGTTTGGATATTTTTATATTGATAATTAATAGTCATGAAAATACTCAAAATTAAGTCAGCGTGAGGTTTGGACCCAAAACTGTCGTTGCTTATAAACCATACAGCATTTCGTAGTAAAGATTTATGATAGAGAGCAACTTTATCCTCAGTGTAGGGTTAACAAACAGCAATGAATGGTTAATGACAGTTGTCCTTAGCATACAATATATAGGTATTGACGCAAGTAATAGCAAGTCCCTCATGAAAAATAGTAACAAAAGCTGATTTATTATCAGAAAATACACCCATTTTTTACTAATCAACGCCACATATCAGCCAAATTGTGTCAAACTAGCTCCTTTTTGACGGCTGTCTTTGGCTCGTCTTAAACCCTGTTTTTGTGTTCGATTTATATGTGAGTATGGCAAGTGCAAACGTATGATGCATTTGATGCTGCTCATTTTATAGCATATATAAAGTCGCACTTGGATAAGATAAAGAGTTTGAATATGTTTCGTCCTTTAGCGTTATTTATCGGCTTGCGATACACCCGAGCAGAGCGTAGTAATCGTTTTATCTCCTTTATTTCGCTCATCTCGATGATTGGTTTGACTCTTGGAGTTGCCGTATTGATTACGGTGTTGTCGGTCATGAATGGCTTTGATCGTGAACTCAAAACTCGGATTTTGGGTATGGTGCCGCAAGCAACTGTGGTCTCAACTGAAATCATCGGTGATTGGAAGCAATTGGCTGATAAGATTAAAGAAGACCCAGAAGTGGCAGCCGTCGCACCTTTCATTCAGTTACAAGGCATGCTGACCTCGAACGGTCAAGTCGCTGGGATTATGGTCACAGGTATTGATCCTGAATACGAAAAAAAGGTATCAATCATCAACGACCACATGATTGAAGGCAGTATTGACACCTTACAAAATGGTGATTTTAGTATCGTGTTAGGTGAAGAGATGGTGCAGTCATTGGGGCTACGTCTTGGCGATAAAGTCACTTTAGTATTGCCAGAGGCGTCGCCCTCACCAGCAGGCGTGATACCGCGTTTTAAGCGTTTTACCTTGACTGGTATTTATACCATTAGTCCAGAAGTCGATAGTCTTATGGCTTTCATCCCTATGAATGATGCGGCAAAACTGCTACGTCTTCCGGATGGAGCACAGGGCGTACGTATGAAGCTTAATGATATCTTCAGTGCCCCTATGGCAGCAGAAAAAGCAGCAGCAATAGCACCTGAGCAGTTATACCCTAATAATTGGACACAGACCCACGGCAATCTATTTGGTGCAATTCAGATGGAAAAAGCCATGGTGGGGTTATTACTTTTCCTCATTATTTTGGTTGCAGCCTTTAATATTGTTTCTAGTTTGGTCATGCTCGTCACCGATAAAAAGGCAGATATTGCTATTTTAAAAACCTTTGGTGCATCTCCTCGTCTGATTACTCACGTCTTTATGGTGCAAGGTGTGGTTATCGGTGTTATCGGTACGATTGCTGGTACGATATTGGGAATTATATTTGCACTCACAGTGAGTGATATTTTAGGTTTTATTAACCAAGCCTTTGGTCTAAATCTATTCGATGCTTATTTTGTTAACTATTTGCCGTCGCAGCTGCGCTTGTTAGATGTTGTGTTGATTACAGGAGCGTCGTTTGTACTGAGCTTCTTGGCAACCATTTACCCAGCACGCAGAGCAGCCAGAATTCAGCCAGCGCAAACGCTACGTTATGAGTAAGTAAGTTTATAATTGACCTAAGCTTGCATCAGTGTGTTCATACTTTCATGCGAGCTTAGGTTTATAAGCGATTAATAAAATTCGATGAAGCATCAATCTTAGTATAAATAGAATAAAGGAAGTGTCATGTCTGCCATCTTAGAGGCAAAAGATATCAATAAGATATACGATGAAGGAGCGGTGAGTACGCAAGTATTGACTGGCCTTGATTTGAGCGTCAATGCTGGCGAGCGTATCGCTATTGTTGGCACCAGTGGTTCAGGCAAAAGCACATTGCTCCATCTACTAGGTGGCCTTGATACCCCAACAAGTGGCGAAGTCTGGCTGCATGGTCAGTTATTGAACAGTATGAATGAGACTGAACGCGGGGCAATGCGTAATAAGCATTTAGGCTTTATCTATCAGTTTCATCACCTATTGGCTGAATTTACTGCCATTGAAAACGTTGCCATGCCGTTGCTCATGCGTCCAAAGGTGTCGATATCAGAAGCACGTCAACAAGCAATTGATATTCTAGAGAGTGTTGGTCTTGAGCACCGTTTGGCGCATAGACCGGGTGAACTGTCGGGCGGTGAACGTCAGCGTGTGGCTATCGCTCGTGCGCTTGTCACCAAGCCATCGCTTATTTTGGCAGATGAGCCAACAGGTAACTTAGATTATGACAATGCACAAAGTGTGTTTGGGCTGCTAACAGAATTGCAGAATACCATGCAAACTGCCTTACTCATGGTGACACATGATCGCAATTTGGCCGCTCTTGCTGACCGTCAGCTTTTGCTACGTAATGGTCATTGGGAGCAGTATTAGTCCTCTTGCATAGTCCTATTAGACGAGCAAGTAACATTCATTTTCAAAGTAAAACTAGATTCGAGTCACATTAGGATTTATCGTAGTCTTAAAAGAAACCGATAAAATACATTATCATAAAAATAAGTGTGATAAGACTGTTTTCTAGTGACCTTGTCCACTGTTATGAGGAGAAATATCATGAACAAAGATGAAGATCCAATCGAAGCTTTTGGTAGTGCTGAAGAAGGCAATGAGCCCTTAAAACCTTATATGGATTCGACGCTATTTGATACGATCGACAAACAAGCGCAAGTAGAGATCTTGACACCTGTTTTTGATGCTATTACTTTGGCTGGCGTTGACTACAATCTAAGAGCTCAAGACAGTGCTACAGGCAAGCGCTATACGTTACTAAAAGACGATAAAGTACTTGAGGTTTTTGCAATGGATACAAACCTTGCTGACAATATTCAAGCAGTCATAGACAGCAGTAAAGAAATAGACTAACTGAGAATCAAAAGAATTCTTTTGATTCTCTCGAAATCATCAGGTTAGAGCGTCATCTATAAAAGTGTTAGACAATTTAAGACAAAAAATATAAAAGGCTATCGCTGATAAGTGATAGCTTTTAAATATGTATAAGCTAAGTTTGCTTGGTATGGGTTCTGGAATGATTAGATTTTACTAAGTTTCGGGCGGTTTATCAGAAGGGTCTTGTTGACGTTTTTGCCAGCTAATAACTGTTTTGTAACGCCAAACTGCTTTAAATGCCAGCCCGCACACAATACTAGTGATAATCGCTAAAAGCGTTAGTCCTATACAAAACGCAGTAAGCGATACGGCACCACGATAAGTGATGAAGGGGTTAGGACCATTTGATAATACCCACAAGCTAAAATCTGCAATCATACGACCAATGAGTCGTAGGCTTACCATCGGTACATCAAGAATCTTGGCACCCACATAGTAACTTGCATAAAAGATAGGTAGGGTAGTAAGTGGATTGGTAATCCAAGTCAAACCAAGGGCCATAGGAACATTGGCACGAAAGACCAGCGAACCGACTAAAGCCAGTAGCATCTGTCCTGGCAACGGGAAAAATGCGCTAAGCACACCAATATAGACCGCTTTATTTAGACTATGACGATTAAAGTGCCATAATCTTGGATCAGCCAAATGCGGTGCAAACAATTTTAAGGTGCGACTTTCTAAGATTTTTTCTGGTGTAGGAAGTAGGTCTTTGAGACGTTTATGGGGCACAGGATCGCCTTTAATCATTAACTACAGTCCGCTCAATCGTATCGATGGACTGGTATAAAGTAATGTTATGAATAGAAAATATATGTGAGAAGATATAGGATAATAAGGTCAGATTGTTATTATCGCAATATGTCTAATCAGTATAGGGTAATATAAATATAAATGCTATTACATGACGTATTAGTTGTTGCTGGTTTGAGTACCAGTCTGTATTCAGACGTATTTTTCCGATAATAAATGGTTGTCTTTAACTACATTGTCATATCTATATTATCGATCAAGGAGCGTGGGTGTATTGGTTGATTGGCAGTTTGGTTGTTATCGCTATGATGGGTGTTCTAGCAGTCGCAGATAGTGTTGCGATGGCGAACAATCCATTTTTGTTGGACATCATTAGCGCGCCTATTTTGTTTTTATCACTCATTATTTTTAGCATCATTCTAGTGCTCATTGCTCAGCTCAATATCTCTTCGACAAGCTCTCAAAACCTTTCTAATGGTCTGCCTTCTAGCTCTAAACCTCCCTTTCGTATTGTCGCTTATATCTTAGTTGCTATACTCGCAACTGGAGTCATTATTGGCAGTGCGTTGCAAGCGATGGTTAGTCATCAGAAAGCAAAAGCTGCCGAAATTACCGAACCCATGCGTGTACAAGCATTGGTAACCGTTGAGGGAATAAGCGATAGCGTTTATGACGCCACCACAGATAGTGGATACCGACAAGTTGCCACTATCAGCCACATTGCACCCTTGGTGTCTAGCTTAACGGAGCAAGAGTTAAATAGCCTTACCAACAGCTATTTAGCGGATAACAAAAATAGCTTAAGCATTAGATCTGCGCATGATACTAATGATAGCAATACCAGTACCAATAATAACAATGGCGGTCATGCCAAATATCGCGTATTACTCAATGCTTATCCAAAAAAGCCATTAAAATCTTCATTTGGCAAACCTGCCAATGATGATCAGTTGACACGCTTAAATCAATTGCATCCGGGTGATCAGCTGTTCATGAGTTTGACATTGGTCCCGCTTTCTACCTCTCAGCAAGCAACAGACAATCCATCAGGCTTTGATAGCTATCGGTGGCTACGAGGTCGTCATATCGATGGGGTGGCAAACATACTAGTGACCAGCACATCAACTGTTACCAATGCCAGTGAATCTCTACTAGCGCCTTCTGCTGATTCGTATTTTCAAGGTTTTCTCACACGTATCGATCAAGGTCGTTGGCAATTACGCCAGCATTTTTATAAGAATTGGACAGAGCAGACTACTGTAGAACAGCAAGCAAAAGCGGTCACTCTAAGTTTGTTGACAGGTGACCGCAGTTTAATTAACCGTGATACTAAAGATCTTTATCAACTGGCTGGTATCTCGCATTTACTCGCAATATCCGGTACTCATATTTTATTTTTAACGATCATGTTATCGGGTGCAGTTGTACTGGTTTTTGATCGACTATGTCCACTGGTTTATCGGTCAGTCCCGCGCTGGCAAGTACGCTGGTGGGTAATGGTTGGTGCGGCGTTTATCTATGCATTATTTACGGGGTTTGATGTACCAGCTGCACGTACCGCATGGATGTTATTGGCAGTAGGGTTGGTGCGTTTAACGTTACTGCCCATTAGTACGATACGTGTTTTGTTTGCCTTGGCAATACTGATGGCATGGCATGATCCTTATGTACTATGGCAAGCAGGTTATTGGTTGTCTTTTATCGCCGTGGCATTATTGCTCAAATACGACGATACGTCAGATAGGTATGTGCAACCTGATGCCACTCACGGGGCCAGCCCCGTAAATGTGTTTTTTAAGCGTATCTGGCTTATTGGTAAACGCCTATTCAAACTACAGTTTTGGTTATTTGTCACTTTATTACCCATCACGTTGCTTTTGTTTGGCAAAGCATCATTGTGGGGGCTCATCATAAATTTATTTGCGATAGGACTGTTCGGCTGGGTGATTGTACCGCTGAATTTGCTGGCAGGAATTTGTTATCTTGTCTCACCTTTTATAGCCGATGGTATTTGGTCGCTTGTTATTGCCATTGTAGCTAGATTGCATGAACTGATAACAGCACTCACATCACTACCTGCATTGTCAAAAGCATGGTTATATACTCCTGTGAATATGGCGATAGTGCTGATGGTATTACTGAGTATGTTGCCTTGGCTATTACCACGAGGGTTTATCAGTCGCTGGCTGGCACTGCCTCCTCTAACTTTGTTAATGATGACGGTATATGCGAATCAGCAATCTTTAGTAACGATGCCGACCTTATATGTTTTGCCAACTGGTGATCATCATGTGAGCGCCACCTTATTGCAGTATCCTATTGTCAATCATGAAGATGCTAGTAAAAACAAGAATGCAAAAAATGCCAGTTGGCTGTTTTTAGCTGACCACAGACCGACCACTGCACGAACGCTGCCCAGTAGTTTGACAGCAGACAAGTTGTCTATAACACTAGAGCAGCAATTGGGAAGTTTGTCTGTTGATAAGCTAGAAGGAATCTTAGTGCAAAGCAGTAGTATTGGGTTAACGACTACACCGATTACTGACAATAAGCGTACTACGTTTGGTGCTGACACCTCTGAGTTACTGCCAATGACAGTTGCACAGTTGCATGGGCGTCTGCCCATCAGTCAGTACTGGCAAGCAGGGCGCTCTGATCGTTGGCATGACTTGCAGCAGGCCTACAAAGTAGCCAGTCGCGCTAAAAATAAAGCGAATATCAATGCGCAACGCTGTGAGCAGGGAAAAACATGGCAGTTAGGGGAGCTATCCATACAAGCCATGACAGGTTGGAGCAAGATAAATGATGCCAGTGTGTGGGATTGTACCGTGGCTATTGATACAAGTTTGCCTATACGAGTACTGAAATATGATGCGTCTGATCCACTCAAATCGTCACCTGTTGATGCTCAAGTATTGATGTCAAAGAATCAATCAATTGCTCATCAAGCGCACAATGTGTCATCACGCATTATTCTAAATGCTGATACCCATCCACGCGTCTGGCAAATGTGGTCATTGCTGTGTGCTACTGAGTTGTCTAACAATGAAACACTATTTAATCACACGACATGGCTTGGTCACAGTGCTTCGCACATAACAGCTGATATAGTAAGTCAGCAAGGTATAGAGGAAGTCATTACCTATGATGATAAAGGGTTAGAGGCGGTATTATCTCTAAGCGCAAAGGTTGAGACTAAACCTTAAAAATAGTGCTTATATAGAGAGCGTTACAATATCGTGATATTTCACAGTTATACTATTGAACCATGAATGAAATACCACCATACTTAGCAACCTATTAATATAGATGATTATGACAGCTCAAAAATAGCTAACGTGAGAATCAGCTTCTCATGCTAAGTATTTTTTATGTCATATTTTTTGTTGTTTTAGATTGTTTCTGACTTAGGAAGTTATATGCCCAATTGGCCACCAGACCCTAACAAACGTCCTGATAATTCGCCAAACCAGCCAGTGTCAATGCAGCAGCCAAATCCGCCGAGTGGACAAGAATGGCGCGTGCTAGAAAACACTTTATTGGCTAGTGTGGTAGAGCAGCGCCGCGCTCGCCGCTGGAGTATCTTCTTTAAACTGCTGACCTTTGGTTATCTCTTGCTATTGTTTTTGATACTTGGTCGCGGTTGTACCAGTAAAGCGCCAGCTGGGTTGGATGGAGTCGATACCAGTAAACCACATTTGGCTGTGGTTGAATTACAAGGCGTCATCAGTAGCGGCGATGTGGCCAATGCGTACGATGTTAATGAAGCATTGACTCGTGCTTTTGAAAACAGCAATTCAACAGCAGTGGCCTTAGAAATCAACTCGCCTGGTGGTTCACCTGTGCAGTCTGATGAAATTTGGCAGAACATGATGGATTTGCGTCAAGAATACCCAGACAAAAAGCTTTATGCAGTGATTGGTGATATTGGTGCTTCAGGCGCTTACTATATTGCGTCAGCAGCCGATGAGATTTATGTAAACCCGTCAAGTTTGGTCGGCTCTATTGGTGTCATTATGCCAAGTTATAATATTGAAGGCTTGATGGATAAGGTAGGTGTAGAAGACCGTACCATCACTGCTGGCGAATATAAAGACATCTTGAGTTTGTCGCGTCCATTGACTGAATATGAAGAAAACCATGTCGAAAAAGTATTGGCCAATACGCACCAGCATTTCATAAACGCCGTTAAACAAGGCCGAGGTGATCGTCTGAAAAATCCTGAACAAAATAAGCTGTTCTCAGGGTTGTTTTGGACAGGAGAACAATCCATTGCGTTAGGTTTGGCAGACAAGAAGGGTAGCATTGCCAGCCTAGAGAAGCAGCTAAACGTTGATGATGTGGTGAACTATAGCCCAACCGATCCGTTCCAGATGTTTATGGATCGTTTCGCCATCAAACTGGGTGCAGGGATTGGTTCTAGTGTCAGTCTTGACGTATTACCAAAAGAAAGTGGTAACGCGCAAATGCGTTAAGCGTTTTATATTTAAAGTTTACTGTGTATGATTACTAAGGCTGAGCATATTATTATGTTCAGCCTTAATTGTAAGTGATGACTAAAAGCATTTGATAACTTGTCAAACGCTTGTGTTAAGAACGACACGAGTGCCAATCACGGTAAAATACATAACTTATTCATAATGATCTAATGCGAGCCTATTATGAGCGATGAAATCAATTTGCAAACCTTTGCTGCTCTGCCTGTATCTAAAATAACAAACAAGCCTGTGATTCATTTTGCCCATGCCAATGGAATGCCAAGCCCAGTTTATGAACCATTTTTTGAAAATTTGGCAAAATATTTTACAATTGAATACATTGTAATGTTGGGCGCTACGCCTGATTATCCAGTAGATGATCACTGGCGCAGTCTCACACGGCAGATTATCGATAGTGTAAGAAGTGTCTGTCAGAAGCATGGTATCACGCAAGTAATAGGCGTTGGTCATTCGCTTGGTGCTATGTGTACTTTGCAAGCGTTGTACCGAGCTCCCGAAATCTTTAGTCAAGCTGTGCTGATGGATCCGCCTTGGATTTATGGCAAAGTTAGTCTGCTTTGGCATTTAGCAAAGACAGCTGATAGGGTGCCATTTATGAATCATCGTCTGATGGATAAGCTGTCACCATCTGGTGTGTCTAAGCATCGCCGTGACGTCTGGAACAGCCGAGCAGAAGCTTATGAGCAGCTACGACACAAAAGCTTCTTCAAAAATTTTGATGAGCGCAGTTTTCAAGGGTATATTGATTTTGGATTACATGAGCGCGCGGATAGCAAAGTAACACTAGCCATTCCTAAAGCGACTGAGGTGGACGTATTTCGTACCAATCCCTCTTGGTATTGGCTCATACCGAATAAAAGCCCAAAGCCGCCTGTTACCTTGATCATCGGTGAAGACAGTCTGTTTTTAAAACGTCGCTTCCCCCAACAGGTCAAATCACGACTGGGCATTCCGTACCAGACCCATGCCGGTGGTCATATGTTCCCGCTCGAGCATCCAGAGTCGGTAGCAATACAGGTGTTGACACTGATTCAGCAGCAATTGCCAAAATAGTCCCTGACTAGTATTTATATTTATGTAGATACAGACTGATAAAAAATTATCTTGAGTAATGATTTATGCTAAAAAACGCGATTGGCTTACACAATGCTACTACTTTGCCTAAACATGCCCCTTTGTTTTCACGCTTAGGAGCATTTTTACTTACTATAGGCATTGTAATGGCGTTTTTTATCAGTCAATTGCTGGGTGTGTATGTCGCAGGCAAGTTAGTATTGCCGTCTACCAAAAACACGACAGTCGCTGATATATTCTTTTTTGGTGGTAACGATGGCACAGTGGTCAGCCTTTCTATCATTATTGGTTGTGTGCTGCTTGTAGCAATTAGTGTCTTAACCATTCAATTAAGAGGAGGCAATAGTCGTCAGTATCTGGCACTAAAGCTACCTTCTTTATCAATAAGTTTAAAAATGCTGGGTCTGCTACTGATATTTATGATTGGCAGTCAGGTATTGACGTATTTTCTCGATGAGACGCCATTAGAGTTCGTAGATCCGTTATACGAGTCTGTTAGCTCCGTATGGCTGCTGATTTTTGCGATGGTGATTGTTGCGCCATTATATGAGGAGCTGGTTTTTCGCGGCATATTGTGGTCTGCCATCTCTGAGCAGTTTGCAGCATCCTTTCTAAAGCATTACGGCGCAATCGTTGCAAGTGTTGTAACTAGCCTGATATTTGCGGTGATTCATGTACAGTATGGCATTTATGAAATCAGCACTATCGTGGTGTTGGCATTGTTATTTTGCTATGCCCGTATTCGATCAGGGTCTCTATTACTGCCGATGTTATTGCATATTGTCAATAATGGAGTAGCCATGGCACAATATCTTATCCAGACTGCCTAGATAAGATATCTGTGGGAAGTAGGGTTGGTGAATGACAGTGAGAACGTCAGCTAGGCATCAGGATTTAACATCAAAACATCATCTGCTGCTCGTTTAATGTCTTCAATCGTCAACTGAGGCTTGCCACTAAGGGCTTGACGCCACTTACGTGCCCCTGTCAATCCTTGAAACAGACCCAGATAATGGCGAGTCATTGTTGGTAACGCTTCACCTTTTGCGATTTGTGCTTCTAGGTATGGATATAGTTGCTCTAAAATCTCTGATCGCTTAGGTGCGGGCTCGCCCCACAAGCTGTTAGCTTCTGCCAGCAAATAAGGATTGTGATAAAACGCTCGTCCGATCATGACACCATCTACGTGCTGTAAATGTGCTTTGATATCTTCGATAGTCTCGATACCACCATTGATCTCGATATCAAGTGTTGGGAAGTCTTGTTTGAGGCGATAGACATCTTCGTAACGTAATGGCGGTATTTCGCGGTTTTGTTTGGGACTAAGACCTTGTAACCAAGCGGTCCGTGCATGGACAATAAAACGTGTGCAGCCCGCTGCGGCTACTGTTTGTACAAAATCTACCATAAACTCATAACTATCAAAATCATCAATACCAATACGATGTTTTACCGTCACAGGAATATCGACAGCCGCTTGCATGTGTTTGACTAAGCCTGCAACAGTAGCAGGCTCTGCCATGAGACACGCACCAATTTTATTGTGTTGAACACGGTCAGAGGGGCAGCCAACATTGATATTGACTTCATCATAACCATGTTGCTGAGCAAATTCTGCACATTGGGTCATTTCGGTTATATCCGCTCCGCCAAGTTGCAATACAATGGGATGCTCAAGCGTATCAAAGCGCAGATGGCGTGCACGATTGCCATGTATCAGCGCACCAGTACTAATCATCTCAGTATAAAGATAAGTATGCGGATTAAACAGCCGCGCAAAATATCTATAATCAGTTGTGGTCCAATCGATCATCGGCGCTACAGAGAGTCGTTTGTTGGTCATATCAACCATGGTTGTTAGGCCTTAATATTAGAATGTTTGAATCTTAACGTGAACGTGGTTTGGAAAAAAATAAGGGGCGTCAAATGAAAGCGCCCCTTATATTGAATCGATGTACGACATATTTGATGCTTAATTAATATAGGAGCACAGGTCAGCTACTCACTAAATAACGTGATCAATCTTTTTAAATTCGGGCAAATTATAAAAGTAAATGCCCATTATGATGCCAACAAAACCGATGAATGCAATATAGAGAGCTGGTGAGAAGCTCACATACAGAGTGGCATAGCCAAGCCCAAACGGCACCAATACCCCCACGATACCGTAGGCCATATTATAACAAAAAGCGATTCCAGTGAGTCGCACATTGGTTGGAAACAACTGTACGAGAATAGCGGGTATCATGCCAACAATGCCCGCACTAAAACCTAAAAGCGCATACATGATTAAAATGTAGTCGCCGCTTGATTGTAAATGATAAAAGAAGGCAAATATCTGGACGATTAGAAGGGTAGAACCGATCGCCAAAATCTTACCAAAGTTTTGATGGTTTGATATTATTCCATAAAACACACAACCAAAAATCATGAAAACGATACCCAGGCTGTGAGAGAACCCAAATAAATCTCTGTCTAGTGTAAAACGCAATTCAATCAAATCAGGCAGTAAAAGTATAACGACAGTCGTTATGCTAGAAATAATTGTCGTCAGCACCATACCGATAAATATTGAATGTTTGCAATGCTTAAGAATCAAGCTGAATGGTTTAATCACATAATCGCTTGGTTTTGAATTCTTCATTTCAATAAAAAATGGTGACTCATCTATCCAGCGCCATACTAATAAGGGCAAGAGACTTAAGACTGCCCCAATGAGAAATGGTAAGCGCCAACCGTAATCGGCCAACTGCTCAGGCGTCATGGTATTGGTCAGCCAAAGAAAAAAAGCGTTAGAGAATAATACACCTACATAAAAACTGGCAGTGACATAGCTACAGGCTACTGATAAATACTGGCGCGGAACATGCTCTGCGACAAAAACCCAAGCAAGTGGCGCATAAAGTCCAAAGGCAATACCTTGTATCAATCGCAATGTAATAAACAAAGCAGGCGCAATCAACCCCCATTCCGCGTACGTTGGTAGTAATGCCATCGCCAATAAGCTGGCTATTGTGACCAACATACTGATCAGTAGCACGGGTTTTCGACCCTTAATATCACCGTAACGCCCAAAAATAATGCCGCCAAGTGGACGCGCCAGATAACCAATGGCAAAGATTCCAAGTCCTTGAAGTCTTGCAACAGTAGGGTTGGCATTAGCAGGGAAAAAAGCGGCCACCACAATATCTGAAATATACAAATAAATCAGAAAATCGAAAAACGCAACTGCGCTGCTAAAACATATGAACAGTAAGGTATTTCTGTCTTTGGAGGACATTAAGGCATATTGAGAACGAGAAGGCATAGTAAGTTGCGCATCCACATATAGAAGTGCTCGTTAAGCCAATTATTGTCGAAATAACTGGCTATAATAAAAAACGACAAATCAGTACAAATAGCTAATGATTTGTCGAAAAAATAAAAATACTGAGCAAAAAAACCGTCAAAAAAAACAAGCACTCTAATGAAGAATGCATCCTTTAAAAGTGACTACTTTAAATACTCTGATGCCGGTTAAACATCAATAAATGCGCATTTTGAAAGTTTTGAGTGTAACTGCTATAGTAGCCAGTCAATAGGTAGCCATGACATGATAGTCAGCCAAACATGATCGCTTATATCAACGCGCGGCTCCGAGTCATAGACCACCTTTTTATCATCTTCCATGGTGTGCCATTGCAGTTTGCCATTGTCTGATATCTTGACTTCGTAAGCTTGGTTCAATAAATCATCACTAAGCGCACCATGCAACTGTTTTGCCAGTTGATCATCATTGATAATTACGCCCATTTCGGTGTTGATATTGGCAGAACGAGGGTCGACATTGTAGGAACCAATAAAGACCTGGTAATCATCAACCGCAAAAGTCTTGGCATGTAAGCTGGTCGAAGATTGACTGCGAGCTTTCCACAGCTTGTTTTCACGTTTTTCTTCAGAAGCCGTCGATTTTAGCTCATAGATTTTGACACCAGCACGAAGCAGAATAGGACGCCATTGGATATAACCAGAGTGGACAGCGGTCACATCAGTCGCATCAAATGAATTGGTCAAAATTTTGATGTCAATACCAGATTCAGCCAGTTGTACCAATGTATTGACCCCATTTTTGGTCGGTACAAAATACGAAGAGATAATGGTTAGCTGTTTGGTTGGACTGCCTAACAAAGTGCGCAGCTGATGTACCAAATTGGTTTCAGATGGGACGGTTTTAGTCAGTTTGCCAACATCATCACTCAAAAATTGCATGTCAGTCCAGCGAAACGGCACGCGCTTATTAATTAAATCCTTATCAATAGTGGATTCTTCTAGAGCCGCTTTGTAAACCGTCAAATCACTACTATCGGCACTTTTATCTTCTGGGCCAAGCTTGTCTAGCCCTTCTAAGAAGTCAGTCGTTGTATTTTCGTCTGCTGTGACCAAGGTTTCGATATCGAAGGATAAGGATGATGACCAGTAGCTCGCAAAACTGTTGTCAATGTCTGCGACGACTTTACCAATAAGTAGAACGTCCAAGTCTGCAAATTGACTGTTTTGGTCATTACTTAGATACTCATTGCCAATATTGCGTCCACCAATGATGGTGATTTGCTTATCAAAAGTCATGCTTTTATTATGCATGCGTCGATTAATACGTGGCAATCCTGTGACATAATTCAATGTTTGCAGCTTACGGTGAACCAAAGGATTGATGATACGTACCGCAATATTTGGGTGACTAGCAAAACGCAATAAATGCTGATCAAATTCGGCATTATTATTAAAATCATCCAATAATAAGCGCACAATCACCCCACGTTCAGCCGCTTTCCACAAATCTCTCAATAGTAGCTGACCGGCTTGATCGTTGTGCCAAATATAATATTGTGCATCAATATTGCGTGTGGCCATATCAGTTAAGATACTACGGGACGCAAAGGCATTGGCACCCGTCACGATAGGATGATAGCCTGACAATTCAGGGTGAATATCGTTCTGCTCGCTGATAGCGGCGACCAAATCGGTATTGTTGGTTGGCGCCGTTTCACTTTGTCCGACGTTTTGGCTGTCTTCAGGCTGATATAAGGCAGCCACGCGTTCTGTTAACGCTACGCTCTCGGGTAAATGCGGCTGCTTTGGTAAAATCTGACACCCACTAAGACCTAAGGTAAGTCCAAGTGCTAGGCTCAACGATAAGTTGCTAGGTTCTATACTGAACATCGACATAAATGAATGACCTTAGTGAGCCTTTATATAATGAATTAAGTTGTTAAAAACGCGCTTGTGCTTACAGTCCGTTTTGCAGATGATAGCACTGATTAAGAGGCTTATGATAATACCGCCTAAGGCAAAATTCAAATCGCCGCTAAGCTTAGCAGCTGTCGTTATCTGTGCCTATTATAAATACGTTATTTTTACGAGATTCAGTGATTCATTTGGCAATCATCTGAAATCGGCTGTTTAGAATAAGTTGACATGTTATGATAACGCTGGTGCATGAGGACATGCCCTAGCTTGATAATCAAAAAAATAAGCAGTTATTTCAATACCCATCAGAGTAACGGAAGATTTATGAGTCAGTCGCAAACGCATGATGAGAATAATATTAATCCATTAGATCCAAACTGGCGCAATGATGCCTTAGATTTAGGGCTGGATTACGGCATGCAGACCATTGCCGTACGCGCAGGCCAACATCGTACTGATGAGGGCGAACATTCAGAACCTATTTTTACCACCAGCTCTTATGTGTATCACTCAGCCGCTGACGCCGCCGCACATTTTGATGGTACCAAAACGGGCAATGTCTACTCGCGCCATACCAACCCAAGTGTGCGCACTTTTGAGCGCCGTTTAGCTGCGCTCGAAAATGGTGAGCGTGCAGTAGCAACAGCCTCGGGTATGGGGGCGATTTTGACCATGTGCTTGGCGTATCTAAAGGCAGGTGATCATTTATTGGCTGCCAATCAGCTTTTTGGCTCGTCCATTGGTTTGTTTAATAATTACATGGTCAAGTATGGCGTTGAAGTCAGCTATGTTGATTGCTTCGATAATGACGCTTGGGCAAAGGCAGTTCAACCAAACACCAAAGTGATTTATTGCGAAAGCCCGAGCAATCCATTGGCGCAGATTTGTGATATCGGTTATTTAAGTCAATTATGCAAGGCCAACGACATATTGCTGGTGGTTGACAACTGCTTTGCCACGCCAGCGCTGCAACGGCCGCTGGACTTGGGCGCTGATATCGTCATTCATTCTGCTACTAAGTACTTAGATGGACAGGGTCGCGTATTAGGCGGAGCGCTTGTAGGTAGCGATAAGTTGATGCAAGAAGCCTTTACGGTGGTACGTTCAGGCGGTATCAGTATGAGCCCTTTTAATGCTTGGGTATTTACCAAAGGGCTTGAGACGCTTAAATTGCGTATGCAAGCGCATTGTGATAACGCCAACCAAGTGGCAGAATTTTTGGTCAATCATCCCAATGTCAGCATGGTGCATTTTTCAGGTTTGAGCGATCATATGTCGCATGAAGTTGCCACACGTCAACATCATATGAAAGGCGCATATGGTGCTATCATGGGCTTTGAGATCAAGTCATCTGATGGCCACGATTCAAAAACTGCTGCTTGGCATGTGATTGACTCCACACAAATGATTTCTATCACCAATAATCTTGGCGACGCCAAAACCACGATCACTCATCCTGCGACCACCACTCACTTTCGCTTGACGCCTGAAGCTCGTGCAGAAGCTGGCGTCAATGATGGTTTGATTCGTTTGTCGGTGGGTTTGGAAGACATAGAAGATATTATCAAAGATTTGGCACGTGGTTTAGACAGTTTATAAAGATAACGGTATAATCACCGTCAACGCATTAACTTTACGTTATCAATAATTACTCACTACTATAAAAGACAAAGAGGCAGTTATGAATATTCAAGCATTGATGCAACAAGCCCAAACGATGCAAAAGAAAGTAGAAGCAAACGTCGAAAACGCCAAAAAAGAGCTGGCGAATAAAGAAGTACAAGCAGAAGCGGGCAGCGGTCTAGTAAAAGTAACGATGACTGGTCGTCATGTGGTCAAGCGTTTGACCATCGATCCAAGCTTGCTAGAAGATGAGCCAGACATGATTGAAGATCTAATCGCTGCTGCCATCAATGATGCGGTTCGCCAAGCAGATGAGCTATACGAAGAAACCATGGCTGGAGCGACTTCAGGTATGGGTCTACCACCAGGCATGCAAGGCATGTTCTAAGCACTAAATACTGTATTTTGAAGACAAAAATGGGGTTGTTATCGGCATGATACGACCCCATTTTTATAGCTACGGTTTACAAATAAAGGAAGTAACTTTGCTGACAGCCAAATTTGATCAGCTGGTCAAACAGCTGCGTGTGTTGCCGGGTGTGGGCCAAAAAAGCGCCCAACGTATGGCGCTACACTTGCTCACCAAAAAACGTCCGCAAGGAATTGCGCTTGCTCAAGCACTTGATGAGGCGATGCGAGATATCGTCGAGTGCCAGCGTTGTCATAGCTTTAGTGACGAGGAAGTGTGTCCTCTTTGTCAAGATCCTAGGCGTGATGACGGACTTCTATGCGTGGTTGAAACAGCAGCAGATGTCATGGCGATTGAACAAACCGCAGGTTATCGCGGCCGCTATTTTGTTTTGGGTGGTCATCTATCGCCCATTGATGGTATTAGTGCGGATGACTTAAATATAGATCAGCTGGTCTGGCGAGTCAAACAAGAACCAGTTGCAGAGTTGATACTGGCAACAGGCACCACTGTCGAGGGACAGACCACTGCGCATTTTATCAGTGAAGCAGTCGGTCGTCATGTCGGTAAAGTTACGCGTTTAGCACAAGGTGTACCGATGGGCGGTGAACTTGAGTATCTTGATAGTATGACGCTTGGTCAAGCCATGCAAAATCGCTCTTTTTTATAGTATTTTTATAAAATCGAAGTCTGGTCTATTTTATGACGTGATATTGTTATAATAGTGCTATTGTTTTTTTTATTCCTTTTTATTAAGACGCTATCTAGTGTTTTATCTACTTTTATTTATGCAGGTATCTGCCCGTGTCCAATCATGCTGTCAACGCTTCAAACCCTCAACAAGACCACTCTGATAATACTGATGACTCAATGGCTAATAAAACAGTGAATGTGTCTTCAGAAATAGATATTGAAGCATTGCTGGAGACGGCTGATAAGGCTGTCGTCACTTGGGTGCGCGAGCAAGACCAATTGGATGAAGTGATTACTGCGCTGACCACGTGCGGGCGCGTGGCCTTGGATACCGAATTTATTAAGCGAGATACGTATTATCCGCGCTTAGCACTAGTGCAGTTAAATACGGGCGATCATATTTATCTGTTGGATGCGCCGCAATTGCAATTAGACGAACTTTGGCAGGCGCTCAGTCAAGTTGATGTCGCTATTTGGCATGCGTGCGGCGAGGACTTGGGTATTTTTTATCTGTTGTCTGGTTGCCCGCCATTGACCAATATTTTTGATACGCAGATTGCGCTGTCTTATTTGACAGGTCAGTTGCAAATCGGCTATCAACAAGGGCTTGCTGATCAGTTAGAGATACACATTGATAAAGAGCAAAGCCAATCTGACTGGTTACAACGCCCGCTGTCTAATGAGCAAGAGCAATATGCCATTGACGATGTGCGATTTTTGCCAGCGCTGTATTTACAGCTTGAAAACAAGCTAAAAGCCCAAGGTTTGTTTGATTATGTGTGGGCGGACTGTCAGCTTTACGCCAGTGATTTGTATGAAGCCCAGCAGGTTGAGGACGAAGCCATGTACCTAACGATGGCAGATTATCGATATACCTCAGAGCAGATGGCAATTCTAAAAGCGGTGGCGACTTGGCGCGAGGGGCTGGCACGTGCGACCAATCAGCCACGTACTTTTGTGATTAAGAAACAAGCCGTGCGCGAAATTATTACGGAAAAGCCGAGCAGTATGCGGGAGCTGGCACACAAAACCACGATTCACCGTAGCATGTTGCGATTGTACGGTGAAGAGCTTCTCAAAGTGATAAGAGACGCAAAAAATCTGTCACCTACTGAGCATCCAGCTTGTTTGTTGCCACCTTATCGCTCAAAAAATAAAATCCTGTCAAAAGCGGTACAACAAGCCATCGATGAGCATGCCGAAGCAATGGGTATACCTGCCAATGTATTGATGCGTAAAAAATGGCTAAGCCAACTCTATGAGGTGATCGCTTTTGATCAAGACATAAGCAATCTGCCGCAAGGGTTGAAGGGTTGGCGCAATGAGTGGGTCGTACAGACGTTGATTCCTGTCATTGAAGCGCATAAAGCAGAGTTACAACAGGGCATGGGTATTAGACTCTGATAAGTTTTAACGATTTTGTTAGTCAAGTGTCTTATGTTTAAAGTGTCCGTGTTCTAAAAAATAGCAGGCCTGTTCGGCGACTTCCTTATTGACCAACATACCCGTATGTGACACTGGCAGGACGATATGATCGCTTGCGCCCTCGATTTTAGTCTCTTCTACATAAACGGTGCCGTCGTGGGCAAGCTGATGTTCTAATAAAGGGTCGCCCGCCTTACGCCGTTTGCGATTATGATACTGCAGAAATACCTGTCCCAAGCCATAAGGGTAGTTGCCAGCAATCACGCCAAGGGTGATGTGTGTCGGTAGGGGCGCGACGGTTCCGTCTAGCGCATCAATGTATGAGCGTCCCACCACAGCGGGCGTTAATCGCCAAATATAATCAGCACAAATACTACCTACGTGCGGCGTCCCCAGTGTGACGCAGCGTCCAATCTGCCACTCAGGATATCGAGCAACAAAATCACGGATAATCAAACCGCCTAAACTATGACCGACAAGATCGATTGGCTGATCTGGGTTGTGATTTTGTTCTAACCATTCATTAAGGCGGGTGCTATGGGTCTTGATATTATCACGTAGACTGCGGTAGCCGTACTGGTGAGTTTTCAATCCTGTCTTTTGTAAGCATTTGGCAAGAGGACGCATAATCCAAGGCGTTTGATGCAATCCATGTATAAGAATGACGCGGTTTCTATGTTTAAGCGCTTTTTGTTGCATAAGAATGTCCAAGTGAGTAATAACATAAGCCTTATTATTGACGCTTGTTTATTATAATAAGCAAATAGATGGTCTTCTTATATTAACGCTTTAGGAGTAAGAGTTGTCAAATCATCTAGGGATTTTTGTCTCAATGTTAGCGGATCTCTTGTTATCAGGATGCGTTAGTCAAAAGTTGGAAAAGCCTGAGTTTATTCAAGGAAGCGTACCGAAGACAATAGAATCGAGCCAGCCGTTAGTAGTTGAACCGCCTCTGCAAATTGCGACTTGGTCTCCAACCAAGTATAACGGTCGATTTACGGCTATGGGACTTGGCTATTTAACAAAATTTAATAATTGCCTTACTTTGACTATGGATATTAAAGGATTGCCGACGAAAGACAACACTTTGTTGTTGGTATTAGCGGATACTTCATTTTCATGGGATGCTGCTAAAGAAATGCTACTGTTTGAAGGAAAGCCATATACAATTGGCGATGAGCTTTATCTTGGTGGTGCGGCGTTTGTTTATCCTAACCCAAATATCACTGATCAAGTAAAAGTGAACTGGATAGACTGTGGTTTGGATAAAGGTTGGTTAGGTGGTTAAAACTAATGGATAGGAAAAATTTTGATAACGTACACACGAAACAAAACCTCCAAATCAGTTGCTGACTTGGAGGTTTTTTATATCATACAAATTATCTTTTAAGTAAAACGGCGATTACATATAGTTTTCGATACTAGGGCAAGAACACATGAGGTTCTTATCGCCATAAGCATCATCGACACGTGCCACACTTGGCCAGAACTTATTCGCACGGATGTAAGGCAGTGGGAAGGCAGCGGTATCACGACTATACGGATGCGTCCATTCTTCACTAGTTACCATAGCAGCGGTATGCGGTGCATTAACCAATGGGTTGTCCTCTAGCGTCCAGCCATCTTCACCTGCTTTGGCTTTCATGGCTTCAGCTTTGATTGATTGTAATGCACTGATAAAGCGATCCAATTCCTCAACAGATTCAGACTCTGTCGGCTCGATCATCAATGTGCCTGCGACTGGGAAACTCATCGTTGGTGAGTGGAAACCATAATCCATCAAGCGCTTGGCGATATCGCTTTCCGTGATGCCAGTCTCTTCTTTTAACGGGCGAATATCGATGATACATTCATGAGCAACGCGGCCGTTTTTACCCGTATACAGAACAGGGTAATGGTCTTTAAGCTGAGCGGCCACGTAGTTGGCATTCAATAGCGCAAGTTCAGTGGCTTTTAGCAGACCATCACGGCCCATCATGGTGATGTACATCCATGATATAGGCAAAATGCTGGCTGAGCCATACGGTGCTGCTGATACGGCTGAGCAATCTTTTTGTGCGTTATGTACAGGACTTAAGACATGGCTGGCCATAAATGGTGCCAAATGTGATTTCATACCAATAGGCCCCATACCTGGACCACCGCCGCCGTGCGGGATACAGAAGGTTTTATGCAGGTTCATGTGGAGTACGTCTGCGCCAACATCGGCAGGTTGCATCATGCCTACCTGAGCATTCATGTTAGCACCATCCATATAGACTTGGCCGCCATGTTTGTGAATGAGATCACAAATATGACGGATACCTTCTTCAAACACGCCATGCGTCGATGGGTAGGTAATCATTAAAGCGCCTAAACGTTCACTGTGCTCTTTACATTTGGCTGTTAAGTCATCGATATCAACGTTACCGTTGTCATCGGTTTTTACCACGATTACCTGCATGCCCATCATCATAGCGGTAGCAGGGTTGGTGCCGTGCGCTGATTGAGGAATCAAGCAAACATCGCGGTTGGTTTCGCCAAGTGATTCGTGATAGCGGCGGATGGCGAGCAGACCCGCGTACTCACCTGACGCCCCAGAGTTTGGCTGCATAGACACATCGTCAAACCCAGTGATAGCTTTTAACTGGTCTTGTAAGCTATCAATCATTGCAATGTAGCCTGTGACTTGATTGCGCGGTGCAAACGGATGCACATTGGCAAACTCAGGCCAAGTGATGGGTAGCATTTCACTGGTCGCATTAAGCTTCATGGTACAGCTGCCAAGTGAAATCATGCTACGGTTCATCGCCAAATCTTTGTCTTCAAGCGACTTTAAGTAGCGCAGCATTTCGTGTTCGGTATGATGAGAATTAAATACTGGATGCGTCAAAATGTCATCAGTACGTAAATGAGCGCTATCAAGCGATACACTCGCCGTTTCAGGTAAGTCATGCGCTTGATTAACAAATAACTGGGTCAAGACACTAAAATCTTGCTGATCACTGGTTTCACTAAAGGCAACGCTTAGCTTAGTGTCACCGAGACGCCATAAGTTGTAACCAACGTTGTCCGCGTTCTCAAAGATTTGTGTGGCCAGTTTTTCTGAGCCACAATCCACAACGACCGCATCAAAGAACTGATCGTGTACCACGTTTAAATTTTCATCGTTGGCATCTTTGATCACTTTGGCGAAGGCAGTAGCAAATGCATGGATACGCGTGGCAATACGCTTGACGCCATTTGGACCATGATAGACAGCATACATACCTGCTAAGTTGGCCAATAATACTTGTGAGGTACAGATGTTTGAGTTGGCTTTTTCGCGGCGAATGTGCTGCTCACGAGTTTGTAGTGCCATACGTAGCGCCGTATTGCCTTGCGCGTCTTTTGATACACCAATGATACGACCAGGAGCAGAACGCTTGGCTTTATCAGAAAAAGCAAAGTAAGCGGCATGTGGACCACCAAAGCCCATTGGAATACCAAAGCGCTGGGTACTACCTAGTGCCACGTCTGCGCCCATTTCCGCTGGTGATTTTAATAGCACCAAGCTCATGATGTCACTGACGACACTGACGTATGTCTTGTTTTCTTTTACCGCTTTGATGACGTCTGTTAAGTCTTTAACATCGCCTTCGACACCAACGTATTGAAATAAGGCACCGAAATAGTCGCCTGATTTTGCGGTTTCAAAATCACCAACGACGACATCCCAACCGAAATATTTGGCACGAGTATTGATGACATCTAGCGTCTGTGGATACACGCGGTCATCAACAAAAAACTGCGTGGATTTGCTTTTACTCACGCGCTTTGACATGGCCATGGCTTCTGCTGCTGCCGTTGCTTCGTCTAATAACGATGCACCAGCCAGCTCAAGACCAGTTAAATCAATACAAACTTGTTGGAAGTTAAGCAAGGCTTCTAGACGACCTTGAGCAATTTCTGCTTGATAAGGAGTGTAAGCGGTGTACCAGCCTGGGTTTTCAAGCACATTGCGCTGAATGACCGCAGGCATACGGACAGGTGAGTAGCCTTGACCAATATAGCTTTTATTGACCGTAATGTCATCAGCCATGGTACGCAGTTTGGCAAGAGCAGCATGCTCACTCATTGCTAATGGCAGATCCAATTCTTTGTGCAAACGTACTGGCTCAGGCACAGTATCATTGATAAAGCTTACCATATCCTGATAGCCGACCGCGTTTAGCAAATCTGCTTGTTTGGTGTCATTTGAGCCGAGGTGGCGATAAACAAATTCAGCTTCGTTGAACAAGCCTTGAAAAGTATCAAACGTTGGGTTTTGAGAGATAGTCATGACAATCCTTGGTTAAGGGAGTAGTAAAGGAATTAACTAAAATAATGACCTATACGTAATGCACGAATTGGTCTTGGTCAAAACGAAATTGAGTGTTGTAAACGCCATTGTCAGCACGCTCGCCTGCGCCAAGCATCATAATAATGTGGTGGTCGTCACCCAAACCTAATAGTTGCTTCATGGCAGGCTCATCAAACCCACCCATCGCACAGCTATCAAAGCCGTAAGCGCGCAGTGCCAATATTAAGTTTTGGGCAGCAAGTGCTGTGTTGTTGGTCGCCCAGTTTTTGACATCTTCAAACGTGTAGTAGGGCGATTTTATTGGGCCTTTGACACGTCTGACCACTTGAGTTGCGCCCCATTTCGCGGCGGATACCACATTGGCGGGACCTCGCAAAAAATCCATCGCGACGACTTTGGTGTAGTAATCTTTAACTTTTTTTGGAACTGGCTTATCAGGATATTCACGCAAGATCTGCTCAGCATGATCGTGCCAAATATCGGTACGGGCAACGATAGCAATTAGGCGGGCTGAGGTTTTAGCTGCGTTTTGATTCATGCAGTTTTTTACTGCTTGCTTGCGACTGTCAGTACTATCAATCACATAAAACTCCCACGGCTGTAGATTGCTAGAGTTTGGCGCTAGCATAGCCAGACGCAGACAGTCTGCTAATACATCGTCAGGGATCGGTGTGTCTGTAAAACGGCGTACTGAACGGCGGGACTCTACCACTTCACGAAACGCTTGTAGCTGCGGCGTATGATTGGGTGTCGCAGCACTGTCTTTATTGTCAGTGTTTGGGTTCATATTAAGATCCATGCTAGTGATTGAGTGATCCACTTGAGTCACTATCGCTTGCACATCTGCAATAATATAGTCCAACAAGTGAGTAATACGAATAAAGTAGATAGCAGTTGAGAGTCGTTAATTAGGCAATGATTTTTTAAAAAAAAGTGTGGATGCCAGCTGACGCCAGTATCTGTAGTAATGGTTAATGATATTAAAAGCGATATTTAAATCAAATACCGCTTTTAACATAGGAAGTGAAGCTGTTATTACAATGATTACAGCTCGCTTTCGTACTCATCAGCAGTCATCAGTGCTTCATAGTCAGCGATATTGTCAGGCTTGATTCGGAAGAACCAACCTTCGCCATAAGGGTCAGAGTTGATGATTTCAGGATCATCTTCTAGCGCTTCGTTGATCTCAACCACTTCGCCTGAAATAGGTGCATAAACGTCAGAAGCGGCTTTTACTGACTCAACCACTGAGATTTCATCATCAACAGCGATGATGTCACCAACGTCTGGTAATTCTACAAATACCACGTCGCCCAGTAGGTCTTGAGCATGATCAGTGATGCCGACCGTGATAGTACCGTCTTCTTCTAAGCGTAACCACTCGTGGCTGGCGATGTACTTTAGTTCTGCTGGAATGTTGCTCATGATGTCTCTCCGAAATAATAGAGGTTAATTAAAAAAATAGGGAAAACTACGGCCAATCGAGGCTAATAATAGAATTTATAAGGCCTATGAGTCAAACTGCTGTTTGCCATTACGGACAAAAGGTAATTTGAGAACGCGCACATCAACGAACTTGCCTTTGCCGCGTAAGTCGACTTGCACGATATCGTCATCCGATATACTGGCAGGTACGCGAGCAATGGCGATTGAGTTTTTTAGGCTAGGTGAGAATGTGCCACTAGTAATGATGCCAGTCTGCTCATTGTCAGTGCCTTGATTGATGGTCACAGTCATGCCCTCACGTAACACGCCGCGCGTCGTCAGTAGTAGGCCGACCTGTTTCATAGCAGTGTTATCATCTTTTGATTGTTGGCGTTTGCTGACAAGTGCCTCGCGACCGACAAAATCACGCTCATCTTTTAGCGCGAGTGTCCAACCCATGTTGCATTCATAAGGGTTGATGGTTTCGTCCATGTCATGACCGTAAAGGTTCATGCCTGCTTCCATACGCAAGGTATCGCGCGCACCAAGACCGGCAGGTTTAATACCGCTCGCTTTTAATTGTTCAAAGAACGCAGGCGCATCATCACCATGCATGATAATTTCGACACCATCTTCACCAGTATAGCCAGTGCGCGCTACAAACCAATCTTTGCCTTCGATGTCTGTTAAATCAGCACCAACAAACGGCTTTAGTGCGGTTAGTGTCTCAGCCCATCTCGGTTTGGTTTGTGCCAACTTTTCAATGGCATTAGGTCCCTGAACTGCCAGCATGGCAAGCTCTGGACGCTCGGTGATGGCAATGTCGAAGCCTTCGGCGACTTTATGGAACTGTGCCATGTCTTTGTCACGTGTGGCAGCGTTTGAGACGATACGGTATTCTGTTGCTTCATCATTCATCAGGTAGACGATCAAGTCATCGATGACGCCGCCTTGCTCATTTAGCATGCCAGAATACAGCGCTTTGCCTGCGGTTTTTAATTTATCGACATCATTAGCAAGTAGTTTTTGTAGCCATACTTTGGCATCCGTACCTTCGATGTCTGTGACGACCATGTGTGAGACGTCAAACATACCTGCATCTGTACGTACGGCTTCGTGCTCTTCGATTTGTGAACCATAATGAATAGGCAATTCCCAGCCAGAAAAATCCACCAGTTTGCCATCGCTATCGACGTGAGACTGGTAAAGAGGAGTACGTTTAGGGGCTTGGTTTTGTGCATTTTGAGAAGCGGTATTTTGAGTGTCGGTCATAACAAATCCTTATGTGTACATCAGTTGTACTCAGTAAAAGTACACGGGCTGATGCGCATTATCATAGTAGCGAGAAGCAATATTGCAGGGTGCAAATACTACATCCGAGGGTGGCACAGAAATCAAATATAAAGCCGTCAGCCAAACAGACGCTGAACGCCAGTTTAAGCAAAAGCCCTATCTGTCCTGTGACCTGAGATTTTCAACACGAACCATCTTGATTGTTTAACCTACAACCGATGATAGCGTATTTTCTCCCCTTCGGTGGGTAAGACGTCGTCCGTACTTACCACTCTCCAGATTTGTTATGCCTTATGGTTGTGTGTCATGCGCGATTGGTGGCAGACAACGAAACCATAATGACATGTGTTTTTCAGTCCTTTTACCTGAGCGATTGGCAGGGTGGATGCGCCTTCGGTGGTCGTGTAGCCATTAATACGTCGTACGACCAATGCAGCCTAGTACGAGGTTTTTGCTCACAAACTCTCTCCTGAAAAACGCTTTTATTATGAAAGGTTCAAAGCGCTTTTACAAGTCATCAACAGCATTAAAATGGATAATTTTAGCAAATGCTCGGTTTTGCGATCATAATTTGTCAAAGCAAAGATATGCTGTCTAGGTAACTTCTACCGCTGTATGGCATCAATTTTAAAGCGATTGCTCATGGTAAAACGTAAAGCAACTACTGATAATTGCCTAAAATATGCTAACCTATGACCATAGTTTCTGATAGGTCATTATTATGCATTGCGATATTTATAAATTCCCGAAACATAACGATATGTACGTCTATATTGCACGTCCTGAGTATCCTGACGATACCGAAGAGCTCAAAGATTGGCTGGGCGTTTTACCAAAAGACTTCCGTGCAAGCTTAGGTCGTAGCGAATTTGTCATGCATTTGGATTTGGCGACCAGGTCGTCACTTGCTCGTGTCGATAAAGAAGAAGTGCTGGCAAAGCTACAGTCGCAAGGGTACTTTGTGCAGATGCCACCGCAAGATGTCATGCGTCGTCAAGCAGAACTACGTGCACGTGAAGCACAAGACAATATTTATGACTAATGTCATTATTAAGAAATACTGCTCATAAGATGCTTTCTATAAAAAGCAACTCATAAAAAATCTGCTAAACATTTGGTCACATGCATTTCATTAGGAAGTCGTGATAAACTAGCACCCTATCAAGTGTGAAGACAAGCGTATAGATTGACGATATATCCAATCTTATTAGTAGTATGGCAGGACGTATCGAATACGACTAAACGTAAAAACGTGTCGCACCATTTATAAATGCAGGTAAAGAAACGCGCATGGACTGGTTAAAAAATATCTTATATAGCTTACCGCTAGAAGGCATCAGTGATATTCTCGGCGAGATTGCTATTTGGTGGGGACAACTGGTAAAAGACGTACCACCCGCCGACTTACCCATGTATGCCTATCTTGGCGGTGTCGTTATCGTACTGGTATTGTGGTTGTTAGTCGCTCGTATGCTGCCTCGACCATTAGGCGGTATGAGCTGGATGATGCTATTTGCCGTTTTATTAGCACCAGGAACCGCTCTAGGTGATCCTGGTGTGATTGCACCGGCCAGTATAGGCGTGGTTTATGCGATTATGATGAAAGACACTACTGGTGCGATTACGAATATGCTACCGATATTAGTCGTGCTAGTGGTGGGCCTATTCGTTGGTTTTGTTTGGCAACTTATTCGCGGGGCATTCGAGTCCAGTTTAGACAAAGCTCGTAGTCGTACGGCAGAGGATACGCAAGCGACGATGCAGTTGACGACAGGTAATTATTTGACCGAGAACGTTGCCTTAGATGAGCAGCCTGTTGCTGACAAGCCTGAGACACAAGTGAACTTAGAAAAAGACAGCACTTTAGCTAAAAATTCTGATAATAAAAACATTGATAAGCGTTAAATGAACATAGCGTTCTAAATAGATAAAAAGGACACCGTGCGTGTCTTTTTTTATGGGAGATTGTTTGTCGATAACGGTATGGTCAGCACAGACAATGTATCTCAGTAGTGCATGATAGGGTTTGTCTTTATTCAGTTTAGGACTGGCTACACCAATAACTGCGAACGCATGAGTATTTTGGCAATGAGTGAGGCTATGCTACTCTAAATAATTATTTATTCTTTATAAATCGCCTTTAAAATATCTAACGTATAACAATAACTGAGACTGGATTATGACGACTGATCACACCAAAAAAAGCTTCACAGGTACACAAAGCTATATTGCTACTGATGATTTGCAACTGGCCGTAAACGCAGCCATGACATTACAAAAGCCGCTACTGATTAAAGGTGAACCCGGCACTGGTAAAACCTTGCTTGCAGAAGAAGTGGCTGAGAGTTTAGGAATGCCGCTGATTACTTGGCACGTCAAATCGACGACCAAAGCTGAACAAGGGCTGTATGAATATGATGCGGTATCGCGTCTACGTGATTCGCAATTGGGTGATGACAAGGTTTATGAGATTGGCAACTATATCAAACCGGGTAAACTGTGGGATGCCTTTACCAGTCAAGAGCGTAGCGTGCTATTGATTGATGAAATTGATAAAGCGGATATTGAGTTTCCGAATGACCTGCTACACGAGCTGGATAAAATGTCGTTTTATGTCTATGAGACGGGCGAGACTATTACCGCTGAGCAGCGCCCTGTAGTCATTATCACCTCAAACAACGAAAAAGAACTGCCCGATGCGTTTTTGCGTCGCTGTTTTTTTCACTATATAGATTTTCCTGAAGAAGACACCATGCGCCAAATTATCGAGGTGCATTTCCCTAATATTCAAGAAAAATTGGTCAATGATGCGTTGGATGTTTTTTATAAACTGCGCAATGTTCAAGGACTCAAAAAGCCACCATCAACCTCAGAGCTGGTCGATTGGTTAACGCTATTACTTGCTGATGATATGGCACAAGAAGAGCTTGAAGAAAATCTGCGCGGTGAGAAATCTATTCCGCCACTGTATGGTGCGCTGCTTAAAAATGAAGCCGATGTAAGCTTGCTACAGCGTTTTGCCAATATGATGCGTCGTTAAGCGCCTGCTAACTTTCAACTTATAACCATATCAGCCAATAAGTGATGCGTATTTTATGTTTATCAAACTGTTCTATACCTTACGTACTTACGGCGTGCCAGTCAGTACGCGTGAGCTGCTAGATCTTAATGCGGCATTAGATCAAGGGTTGATGATGCAGCCGCATCCTGAGAATCCGCAGTTATGCACCTTTGCTAGCCGAGAGGATATGTATCGGTTGATCCGCTTATGTATGGTCAAAGACGAGCGTCATTTTGATAAATTTGATCGAGCGATGGCGGATTATTTTGAAGGGGTTGATAGTCTTGATATGGATGAGTTATTGGCTAAGCTGACAGACATTCCGAAAGAGTGGTTAGATTTAAAGCTCGATCCGAAAAATTTGACGGAAGAGCAGCGCCGATTGCTGAAGAAATACGGCTCGCTTGAAGAGCTAATGAAAGCCCTTGAAGAGCGCTTAAAAGAACAAAAAGCGCGCCATCAAGGTGGCAATAAGTGGGTGGGGACGGGCGGTACGTCACCTTTTGGCGCCTATGGCGACCATCCAGAAGGCGTACGTGTCGGCGGTGAGTCGCGCAAGCGCAGTGCTGCAAAAGTCTGGGAGCAGCGTAAATACCGCAATCTCGATGACGATAGTCAACTTGGCACGCGTCAAATTCAAATGGCACTACGAAATTTACGCCAGTTTGCGCGTACAGGCAGTGCTGATGAGCTCGATATTCATGAGACTATCAAGCGTACTGCCAAAAAGGGCGTGCTCGACATTCACATGCAGGCTGAACGTCGCAATCGTGTCAAGGTGCTGATGCTATTTGACGTCGGTGGTAGCATGGATGTCCATGTCGAAACGCTGGAAAAGCTGTTTTCTGCGGCAAAAAATGAATTTAAAACCTTAGAGTTTTTTTACTTTCATAACTGTTTGTATGACTATGTGTGGAAGGACAACAATCGTCGTCACAGCGCCCCGATGCCGACTTTTGAGCTGCTCAATAAGTATGGCCGAGAGTATCGCGTTATCTTTGTTGGTGATGCGTCGATGTCGCCTTATGAGCTGATGACAGTGGGTGGCAGCGTGGAATATATGAATAATGAAGCGGGTATCGTATGGCTGAAACGGGTGCTTGAGCACTTTGATAAAGTGGCTTGGCTCAATCCTGAAAACCCTGCGTATTGGCAGTATACGCAGACTATCGTCGAGATCAAAAAACTGTTTGATAATAAAATGTATCCCATGACGTTGCATGGCGTGGAAGAAATGACCAATTATATGGCGCGATAGTTTTAGTACTTGCGCTCATTTCTGAAGCTCAAGATTAACTCATGTTTATTAAATCACATATTATACAAAATCGCCGTTATGACATCATAACGGCGGCTTTTTTGGTTTAGAGAAGCCAGTTTTATAATCAAGAGTATTGGTAAATACCATAATGTATGATAACATTCATTTACAATGAATCTTATAAAATGTATTATTAAAATGGGTTCAGTAGCTTTCAAGGCACATAGGTCTTTATTCTATGCTGCTAACTGTAGAGTCCAGTTATTGCCATTAATCCGTTAACGTAAGCAATTCATTTTTTTCTTTTACTTATTAATATGATGAATTATTGGGAGAGATAATATGGCTTCACCTCAGACTTTAGCGATTGTAAAAGCAACCGTTCCCGTACTTGAAGAGCATGGAACGGCAATTACCACTGTATTTTATAAAAACATGTTTGCAGCGCATCCTGAGCTATTGGACATATTTAACGAGACGAACCAAAAATTGGGCCGTCAACAAACGGCATTAGCAACGACAGTGTTGGCAGCGGCTAAACATTTGGATAAATTGGCAGTATTATTGCCGCAAGTGACCCAAATCAGCCACAAGCATCGCGCCTTGCAAATCCTACCTGAGCATTATCCCATCGTTGGTCGGCATTTGATCGTTGCGATAAAAGAAGTGCTAGGAGAAGCGGCGACTGATGACATCATTACGGCGTGGACAGAAGCGTATGATGAGATTGCGTCGGTATTTATCCAAATAGAACATGGCATGTATCAAGAAGAAATGTGGCAAGGATTTGCCGCCTTTACCGTAGTTGAAAAGGTAGCAGCAGCTACGGATATTGCAGCCTTTACCGTTGTGCCCGTGCATGACCAGTCGGAGCGAGGTCAAGAGATTGACCTAAGCAAGTTGAATTTAACTGCTGGTCAATATATCACCGTAAAAACAGACCCAAAAGACAGCGATCATATTGCTCTGCGTCATTACTCTTTATACTCAGCGAGCAACGAAAAAGGCATTCAGTTTGCGGTCAGACGTGATAACCGCAATGAGCACCATGGTTTGGTATCCAATTATCTGCACGACTATGTAGAGATTGGCGATACGGTTTTATTGTCTGCACCTGCTGGCGACTTCGCGCTTAATCAAGATTTGATACAACAAAATGAGATTCCACTGGTATTGGTGAGCGCAGGCGTCGGGGTAACGCCTATTTTGTCCATGCTAGAGACGCAAGTGGCTGCCAATCCAAAACGTCCTATTATTTGGGCATATGCTTGTCAAAATGAAGCACATCACGCCTTCGCGGCTGAGGTGGATGAGTTTTTAGAAAAAGCCGAAACCGTAGAAAAGCATGTCTTTTACTTTGAATCTGGGCAATTATTAGATGAGGCGTGGCTGGCTACTTTACCTAAGCCTGCTGATATTTACGTCTGTGGCTCCATGCCGTTTATGGAAAGTATGATTGATGGATTGGTAGCTTTAGACCATGGCGTCGATAGCGTCCATTACGAGCCATTCGGTCCTAAGATGAGTTTGGGCGGCTAGCATTTAATCGCACTTGAAAAAAGCCCTTAGCATGAACGATTCATGTTAAGGGCTTTTGTATTTGAATCGGCTATATAATGGTAAGTAAGGCTACTCCTCATGCTCAATCACGCCAATCATTACGCCCATCTCTTTTTTATCATGTTGCTCAATACTAGGCGCATATAACGCTGACGCAATCCCGCCGTCCAAAAATAACGCATTGGGACATTGGAGTGTATCTTTGAATAACGCAGCGAACTGATAAAATGTCACAGGCATCTCGCTAGTCACAAATTGGATGCTGCCATCACTGCAAACACCAGCCCCATTACGAATTTTGAGAGAGGTACTATCAGGATTAAACTGTGGGTGTATCTCATCGTTGATGACCAGCATAGGGCCAGATTGAGTCGCATACCAGGGCTGTGCAGTGCCATCATTCATCTGCTTCTTTAAAGTATGGCTTTCGGTAATCTGTACGTTGCCAGCTTTATTCCACCAAAGTACGCCATTGGGCAGTAAGTGAAAATTGCCACCGCCTTCTTTTAGGTTTAGAGCGCGCTTCTCAGTACCTTCGATGACGGTGTAGCCAATCGGTGCATAGTTTTCATTATACATACCCGCATTCATGGCAAAGCTCAATGTTTGGCTGGCAGGCAATTCCGCCAATAACGCATCAAAAGTGAGTAGGGGCTGCGTGCTATCAGGCTGTTGCCAAAACAGTTGTAATGAGTAACGTCCATCAGTCAACGCTTGGGCTTTAATGCTGCAAGTGCTGTAGGCAAAAGGTGCGGTTTGTGACTGACAAGACCAGTTCGCCGTGTCACTGTTAGCGTCATCAGCGCTCATCGGCTGACAAGCACTAATGCTGAGTGAAAGTAGAGCGATTGACCATAAAGGTGAAGGTAGAGTGAAACTTGGCATCAATCAGGTATCTTTTATAATATGGGATGAGATACGGTTGAGACTAAATAAAAAAGGCACAACCATACTGCTAGGGTAATATTTGCTTGCTGTGCCCATGCAGACAAAGTAAAGGATTTATCCTAGCAGCACTGTATCCATTTTATAGTGGATTTACTATGGAAATAATTGGAGTTTGCGTATTTTTAGTCATTGCTAGGCGGAAAGTCGCGAAAGGTATTATTGACATTACCAATGAGCATACCACCGTCGATATTGCTTTCGAAGCTGCCCGTGCCAAGACTTTGCTCAGTCGGTGCGCTGGTTTCTTTGCCTTTGTCTCGTGAGTCTTTATTATAAGCGATAAGTGCATCGTTATTGGCTAAGAAGCTGTCTGGGTTTGCCATGACCCACATCTGATTGAACACGTCCGCACGTGCACTATGGTCAAGTAATGCGTTTTGATCCGTAAAATAAAAGAACTTCGATAGTAGCTTTATCTGTCCATCGTCTAAGCGTCGCGCAATATGATAAGGCTGTAATTGGCTTGGGTGTTGTAGACCAACGGCACCGACGATACTGGCAAGCGATTTTAGCGTATTTTTATGAAAGCTGGCAACGCGCTCAGCTTTACTTGGGACATCCAAGGCTTTTTGACGATAAGGGTCTTGAGTGGCAACGCCTGTCGGGCAAGTGTTGGTATGGCAAGAGCGCGACTGAATACAACCAACGGCAAACATGAAGCCGCGTGCTGAATTACACCAGTCTGCACCCAAGGCAATCATCCGCGCAATATCAAAACCAGAAACGATTTTACCACTCACGCCAAGCTTAATCTTGTCACGAATGCCTGCGCCGACCAAGGTATTGTGTACCAACAAGAACCCTTCAACCATTGGCATACCGACATTGTCCATAAATTCAACGGGAGCGGCACCTGTACCGCCTTCTGCGCCATCGATGACAATAAAATCAGGATAATTTTGTGTCTCAATCATGGCTTTAACAATGGCCATGAATTGCCAAGGTTGACCGACGCACAATTTAAAACCAACAGGCTTACCGCCTGATAACTCACGTAGCTGCTGCCAAAAAGCAACCAGTTCGCGTGGGGTACTAAAGGCGCTATGAGAAGAAGGCGAGACACAATCTTGCTCCATCGGTACTTGTCGCGTGTCAGCAATCTCTTGAGTGATTTTTTCTGCGGGCAGTACGCCGCCTTTACCAGGTTTGGCGCCTTGTGAAAGTTTGATTTCGATCATTTTTACTTGTGGATCGACCGCTTTTTCGGCAAAAGACTGCGGGTCAAAGTTGCCGTTTTCATCGCGGCAACCAAAGTAACCCGTGCCCAGCTCCCAAATCAAATCACCACCGAACTTACGATGATAAGGACTGATTGCGCCTTCACCTGTGTCATGGGTAAAGCCGCCCATTTTTGCGCCTTGATTGAGTGCCATAATAGCGTTGGCTGATAAACTACCAAAGCTCATTGCTGAGATATTAAACACCGACATGTCATGCGGCTGCTGACAACGCTCACCGCCTACCATAATGCGAAAGTCTTGGTTTTCTAATGGCTGACTAATCGCGGACTGCAAAAACCATTCTTTACCATGCGTGTATAAATTGTCTAGCGTACCAAAGGCATTGGTGTCGCTAACATTTTTAGCCCGCTGATACACAAGAGCGCGTTGCTGACGTGAAAATGGCACCTGCTCTTTATCATCCTCTAGCAAATACTGGCGAATCTCAGGACGAAAATCTTCGAGCACGTAACGAATATGTCCCGCAATGGGATAATTGGTTAAAACCGAATGCTTAGATTGAAGCAAGTCATAAATACCAAGTGCGACCCCAAAACCACCGATAACCATCAGCCACCAGTTAGTCAATAACAGACCCGCTAATAGGATAAAAATTGCCGCGCCAAAAGTGCTATAGCGCAGTAATAAACCCACCAAATAAGGGGAGCTGGTCTTGGGTTCAGGGTTTAGATTGGTACGAGATTGGGGCATAGCAACACTCAATAGTCATGACATAAATAATAAAAAAGACAAAAACGATTCAAAAAAATAGGCTAAAAATAGCCTTGTTTGTCTCATCGTGATTGAGCGCGAATAAAGCGCTCACATTTATCGCTTATATCATACACGGATGATACCGCCGCACCTCAGTAATTGAGTAACAGTGTGCAAATGCCGACCCTAGTTATTAGTTACTTTAAACCACGACTTTGACCAATATTTTATTATCATCGATAGTGTTAAACCTAATCTGAACAGGTAAAAACTGCTCAATCAGCCACGCTTGGGTCTCAGTATGACCACTAATCATACGAGTACTAAACTCGCCGCCACCAGCTAAGGCCAATGGTAATAGCAACTGATCGGTTAGATATTCATCAACGAGCGCATCAGTGTTAAACAGATAGCGCTTGACCAATCCTGCTAAGCGACTGCCCATATTTTCTGCTGAGCTGCGCTTTTCACCAAGTAAAGTGAACATCTCTTGATGCTGCTGTTGAGTGGATAGCTCACCAACTTTATGCGTAACCTGTGCATAACAGGTATTACCTTCGCCAATGCCCTGTAATTTGCGACTATGAGTGGTTATCAGTGTCTTATCAATGCCTGATTCCACCAATGACGCTTGCGCGCTGGCAAGCTCGCGTTTGCAAATGTCATAATCCAAATTGAGCACGTTCGCGACCAAAGTGATATTAACCAATTCGCCACGTTCAGTAAGTTTAAATGGCAATGTATTCGCACGTCGCAAAAACGGCGCTATCGTCGCTTTGATCGATCCACCGCCGATGGGCGCAAACCCCACTTGTTGTAATTCAATATCAACCTGCATGCCCAATTTAGCAAGAGCGGGGACAAACGCCTCGGTTAAAAAGTCCGTGGTCGGCGCGAGTGGATTGTGCGTACCACCTTTAATTATGACGGTTGATTTTGAGTGTTCATCGACATTGGCAAAAAGTAGGGCAGGCAACAGCGTTTGCAGTACGAGACTGGTACTGCCTGCTGAACCAATGTCAAAGGTATAATCCCCAGATTTGATTGCATGAGGAGTGAAACGAAACGTCGTACTACCCAAATGTGCGTCTGTCACCGTCGCATCCGATATCGATTGCGAGGCTTGTACACAAACCAAATGCTGACGCATCAATCCGGGTTTGGCACGTCCAGCACGAATATTGATTATCTCAATTGGTGTACCAGTGAGCATCGATAACGACAGCGCCGTACGGATGATTTGTCCGCCGCCTTCGCCTGTGCTGCCGTCGATTTTTAAGAGTTCTTGTGTTGATGCTGGCATGTTAAATATCTTTATGGTTTGGGGTTATTGTCTCGTGATGTTCTTAATAAGGAGACAATAAAATGCGACCCGAAAAGTAACGAGCCGCATAAATAATAAAATTGAAACCGACTGTCAGTGTCTGGTGGTAAGGTCTAAATGGTGCATTGTGCCAAGTGATGTGTACGGGGCATGAATGGTAAAAAAAGCGTTTGCCCGCAACGCGCGGCAGCCACTACAGTATATTTTCAACCCCCTGCTGTGGATCGCGGGGTCTGACACTCGCCCAGTCGGTTCCAAAAGGGGAGTCTACGCGCTTAAAGCAAGCACATAGAAATTCTAAAAATTTGTTATTTAAAAATAATTATTCAACAAGGTCAATCTGCCAGTTATTGGCTTGAATGACAAGGTTAATCTTGCGCAGTTTCATCGCGATATCATCGGCTTGCTTTTGTAAGCCTGCGACTGAGACCATGACATGCCATTTAATCTCGCGGGGACTATAACGATCAATCTCGGTGTCGGTGGCTTCAATCGCCTCAATCAATAGCTTGTGACGCATCTCTAACGTATCACGTTCGATCAATAGCGTCAGCATCGACTGACCTTCATTGGTTTTGGCAATGGCATTGGTACGATGAATACGCTCAATTAAGACACTCAATTCGGTAATGATTTGGCTAGCATCGATCATCAGTGCATTTGGGTCTTCGTTTGGCGTATCGCCTTCTTGGACTTTGATATTACTGCGAATGCGTCCTTTGATTTGCGCCAGCTTTTTTTGCATATCGCTACGGATAAGTAGGGCTTCTGCGAGTTTCATTTTTGTTCCTTATAATTATTGATGCTGATATATGGTGATAGTAATACCTATTTTTTAAATTTAAACTGAAGTAATTAGCTGAAAAACTCAGTAAGCGGTATTACAAACAAGTGGCTATTTTTAATCACTACAAAGCTATCACCACGTGCCCATGGATAAGAAAAGCCTTCTCCCACCTTAAGTATGTTTTCTCCGTCATATTCAAAAATGATTTGTTGAATAATCCGCGCTTGATGTTCTTCCTGTAATTCAATCAAATAAAATAGCGTTCTATGCTCATAACCGCCATCAAATACGGCTCTATTACTATCAATAATAAAAGCACTACTACCAAAAACAGGCATATGCCAATAATCAGTAATCTTGTGGTTTTGAATACGTACTAAATCAAACTCGCCGCAGTAATTATCGTCATTGTAAAAATAATAAGCATAAGTTGCGGTATTTGAGGATACATTTAGTGCATAACAGTCGTCCATATTATATAAACCATCTGAAGGTTCAAACTCATATACTCTTTTACTATCAGTATCCTGTGCAACCAATCCTGTTGACCCTAGAAGGTCATACCAGTTAGAACTATAGCGGCCAAATATACCTTGGTCAAAATAACTGACCCAAATGATATCATCTTCGGTGACTTGCACGTTAGCAACACCATCACCTAACAGAAACTGTTGCTTTAACTTACCATCAATGGAATAGATATAGCCATTTTTATCGTAGTCATTTTCGTCTCTATATTTAGAGTGCTTAGAGACTAATAAAATGTCGCCGTTGGTAAAGCATTGCACGTTATGAAAATCAACCTTTGCCATAATTTTTGCATACAGAGACAATACGCTACTATCATTTGTTGTCTGCCAAATCTGATACGTCTGTTGTTGGTTTAGCGTTTTTTTGACAGAGACAGTATTGTTGAAGTCTTCACTGTTATCTGCCGATTTGATAGATATCAGTATCAATAATTGACCCGCGTAATCTCTAGACAAGCTAATAAACTCGCCTTCAGGTAATTTAGTATATGGCTGGATATTCTTTGTAATAGTTTGCACTTTGTTCTCACTATGTTTATAAGCTCAAATATGGTGGACATGACGGGAGTCGAACCCGCATCAATGCAATAACTGCCGTTTTTAGTCGAACAGCCGAGATATCTCATTGGAAACGCGCGCCAGTGGTAGACCATTTGACATAGCCAGCACCTGCATCCACAACCGTACCGAGACTCCCACTTACGTATCGCACCAGATTTTACTCTGACTACCTCTTTAATAATCATTTTTAGTAGCGGCGTTCCCTGTTTGCCAACATGCCCATATTTTTTTGCTATCAAAACCACTCATGACCAATTACTTTCCAGACTTCATCTCCATAACTATTAAGGTTTTTCGGCATCTTAGGATTACCGAGATAGTCCATATTTTGATTACGCATAAATTCTACAATGCTTAATTTCAACGCTTTGCAAAAAGCCAGTCTATCGAAGCGAAATTTTTCCATATTATTAACTACAGGTATTCCTAAAATTAACCAGTCCATTGGTGGGTTTGGTGAGACTTTAAAGTTAACCTCTTGGTCATAATCGGTAAGAGTAAAGTAGTAAACTTTGTTAACTGGCTCTCGTTGCAATGCAAAACCAACCTCAACTAAATTTAGAATATTTTTGAATAAGTCTAAAAACTCATATTTAAAGATAGTTTTTTGATTAATTTCAAATTTAACGTAGTAAAAGCCTTGAGAGTAACCGATTTCAAAGACTATTTTATCTAAGGTCATACTTTATTCCTTGAGAACTTAGCCTTTAACACAAACCACCTGTCGCAGCGTATGCACCACTTCTACCAAGTCGCTTTGTGCTTTCATGACGTCATCGATATTTTTATAAGCCGCTGGGATCTCATCTATCACATCGCTGTCTTTGCGGCATTCCACACCTTCGGTTTGCGCGATTTGGTCGGCGATCGTGAATTCCTGCTTTGCCTGAGTACGTGACATCACGCGACCTGCACCATGCGAACAAGAACAAAACGACTCCTCGTTGCCTTTACCGCGCACGATGAATGATTTTGCGCCCATTGACCCTGGGATGATACCGTATTCGCCAACGCGAGCCCGTACCGCGCCTTTACGTGTGACAAATACTTCTTCACCGTAGTGCTCTTCTTTATCGACGTAATTATGATGGCAGTTCACCGCTTTCACTGCCGCATCAAACGGTTTTGTCACGATTTGACGCAGTGCTTTGATGGCTTTTTCCATCATGATTTCACGGTTTTTGAAAGCGAAACGCTGCGCCCAGCCTACGGCAAACCAGTAGTCATCGAAGTGTTCAGTCCCTTCGGCGAAGTAGGCCAAATCCTTATCGGGCAAGTTGATAAACCACTTACGCATGTCCTCACGCGCCAACTCAATAAAGTAGCGACCGATGGCATTGCCCACGCCGCGCGAACCTGAATGCAGCATGATCCACACCTGATTGGTCTCATCCAAGCACACTTCTACAAAATGGTTGCCTGTACCAAGCGTTCCCAAGTGCGTCAGGTTATTGGTGTTTTTAAGCTTAGGGTGCTTTTGGGTCAGATAATTAAAATCATCGACCAATGTACTCCAGCCATCCTTAACCGAATTATCAGGATTTGTCCATGCACCGACATCACGACGAGAACCGCGACCACGAGTCTTACTACGACCATGCGGAATCGCTTTCTCAAGTTCTGTGCGCAGACCGCGCAAGTTATCAGGCAAGTCATCAGCGGTCAGCGTCGTTTGCACCGCCATCATACCGCAGCCAATATCGACACCGACAGCCGCAGGGATAATCGCTTCCTTGGTTGGCAATACGGTACCAATCGTCGCGCCAATCCCCACATGCACGTCAGGCATCACCGCGAGCCACTTATAGATAAAGGGCATTTGCGAGGCTTTGATAAGCTGGTCGTGTGCTTTTGGATCGACAGGAACACCCTTCGTCCAAAGTCTGATAGGGGTTCCACCGTCTTGAATAACATTATGATTCGTTGGCTGCATAAATAATTCCTTAATATTTGAAATATTAGCTTCTAAAAATAATTTATTTTCTTATCTTTTATACGATGCGAAGAGTGTGCCAGTTTTCTTGATTTATTAATAAATATATGTAAGTTAATGATATTAAAATAATTAATTTTTTTCATTATTTATACTAGAATGATTTCATAAATAAATAAGGAAAATAAATATAGAAATTTTTCTAAGTAGGTAGAATATAATATAGATAGAATTCACTAAGAAATTACTAATAAGTAGCATTATGAACGATTCTTCAATTAATAAAACCGCCGTTATCGGCTTTCTCGGTACCACTTTAGACAATGGTTTTAGTGAAAACCGTTGGCAACGCTGGCGTCCCACCGTGAGCCTTGGTTTACACGATGAGTTACTCGTTGATGAGCTGCATATCTTATATAGCAAACGCGATAAGCGCCTGTTTAAGATAGTGGCTGATGATGTGGCACAAGTTAGTCCGTATACCAAGGTGATTGGTCATCACGTGACGCTATCGAGTCCGTGGGATTTTGCCGATGTCTATGCTGAGCTATATGACTTTGCAGCGGGGTTTGATTTTCAAGATAAGACGGATTACTTGCTACACCTGACGACAGGTACGCATGTGGCGCAGATTTGCTGGTTTTTATTGGTGGAAGCGGGTTTTATCCCAGCAGATCTGATTCAAACGTCGCCTTGTCCAAGACCCGACCAAACCGATCCGCAAGGTCGCTATCAAGTGATCGACTTGGATGTCTCTCGTTACGATGGCTTGCGCGAACGTTTTGAAGCAGAAAAGCAGCAGCATTGGCAAACACTGCAAGCCAATCTGGTCACACAAAACGCCGCTTATCAAAAGCTGATCTCCGATATCGAAAAGGTCGCCACGCGCTCGACGGCACCAATATTGCTGATGGGCGCAACAGGGGCGGGTAAATCGCAACTCGCAAGCCAAATTTATACGCTAAAAAAGGCTAAAGCCAGCAGTACAATGCAAAGTAAGTACACGCTCGATAAATTCATCGAAGTCAACTGCGCGACTTTACGCGGTGATACGGCCATGAGTGTGTTATTCGGTCATGTGAAGGGTGCGTTTACGGGCGCGGCATCGAGTCGGGAAGGGCTGTTGAAATCCGCCGATGGTGGTTTGTTATTCTTAGATGAGATTGGCGAGTTGGGTCTGGATGAACAAGCCATGCTACTCACAGCGTTAGAAGAGCAGCGCTTTTATCCGCTTGGTAGTGATACAGCAATTACTGTCTCGTTCCAACTGATGGCAGGCACTAATAAAGACTTACGACAAGCGGCTGTTGATGGGACATTTCGTGCGGATTTGTTTGCACGATTGAACACATGGACGTTCTTTTTGCCGTCATTAAAAGATAGGCTTGAGGATTTACCAGCCAATATCGACTATGAGCTGGCGCGTTTGGGTAGTGAGCAGCAACAGCAATATCGATTTACGCCCGAGGCAAGAGCAATGTATGAAAATTTTGCCACGAGTACTGAAGCAACATGGCAAGGGAATTTTCGTGATTTAACCGCCAGTATGGTTCGTCTGACCACATTGGCTGAGAGCAAAGTAATACGAGTCGATGACGTACAGGCAGAGATTGAGCGTTTAACGCATCTTTGGGGCTTATCCAATAACTTGAGTGTCTCAAACCATTTCAATAATGAGATGAAAAATAGCCTAAGTAATAATGAGTCAGAGTTAATATTTAATAGGCAATCCATAGAGCAGGCAAGTCATACGCTTCTAAGTGCCTATCTAGATGCGCAAACTCTAGCTGATATTGACCCCTTTGACGCGGTGCAATTGGCGTATGTCATTGAGGTTTGCATCAACCATAAAAACCAAGCAGCAGCTGGACGTTATCTATATGCCAACTCACGCGATAAGTTAAAAAATCCGAATGACAGTGACCGCTTACGTAAGTATCTAATGAAGTTTGGGCTTAGGTTTGATGAGTTGGGTAGGGTAGGTAATCGTAGCTCATAACCTCAGTGCTAACATTAACTACTATATCAAGGACGTTTATATGGAATCTTTCAAGTCAACATTTTTTGTAATTCTAGCTCTATCATTGACGGCTTGTAATTCAACATACCAATCAGAGCAAATAATTAACTCAATCGTAGATAATTCGACTGTGATGACAGGCATTACGGAGCAGACTGCATTCGAGTGGTTGCTTATTGATTTAAAGAGGCAACAAGTCGCAGATCTTGACTGTTTAAAATTTCGTATTGAGGGTAATGAAGATAGTGATGTAGCTGAGGATACAATAGCAGCAGTTTGGGATTTTGCTGCTATTGAGATTCACGATGAAAATTGTGGTGGTGACCCTAGCATTACTCATGTACGTGACCGCTACCAAATTAGTTCAGATGGTTCAGTGAAGGTCTACGACGTCAAAAATGCTCACTATAAACCGCTTTAAATTCCACTCCCAATCCGTTCAGCCAACGCCTGCAATTTTGGCACAATCATCGCTTTATATTCAGCCGCATCCCAGTTCGCTCGTGGCACACTGGCATTTAATGAGTACGCATACTGTCCAGTTGCGACATCAAAGACGCCAACCGCTACCGCCAATATATCATGAGAAAACTCACCATCAGAAAGCGTATAGCCATGCTCGTTATAGTGTTTAACTGCTTCATCTAAAGCAGCTTGCGCACGGTTATAGTCTTCTTTGGAGGCGTTTTCTTGCAAATTACTGCGAATCACAGTCTGTCTTGTCGGTGAGCTGACAGCATAAAAAGCTCGTCCAATCGCGGTATATGCCACAGGCACTGCTGAACCAACTTGTAAGTTGACTGAGAGGCGCGCAGGGCTACGACAGCAAGCGTGATAGCGCATTTCCCCTGCAACCTCTGTCGCCAAGTTCACTGAAACTTCATTTTCGCTGGCGAACTGCCATAACAAGGGTTCAGCAGATGCGACCACATCATGACGACTCCATGCAGTCACACTGAGTCGAACAGCACTGCTACCTAAGTGGTACTGTCCGTGTTCAGTGCTGCGTAAAAACCCAAGTAGGACTAAGGTATGAATGAGGCGGGTAATGGTCGCTTTTGGTAGTCCAGTTATCTGACATAGCTGCTGATGACTGAGTGCATCGTGATGCTCAAATGCTGCCAATAACATCAGTCCACGTCCAAGCGCAGTCACAAATTGTCTGTCGTTTTCTGCTTTGCTTTGGTCAAGCGTGCTATTTATTTTATCCATCAATGCCATGTTTTTTGATACAGATTTTGTCATTTTATGCCTATCTTTTTCGATAAAGGTTTACAGCGTAGACGAATTTTGCTTAAATGGTTTATATTATGAAACTAAGTTTCGCACAGCGGAATTAGGAAGTCAATAATCTGCTTACCCTGTTTATGACATTTATCAATACTCATCAGTCAAAAAAACCGATATCAAGGAGAAACACATGGCAACATTGACCAGCCCACGTTTTGATTGGGAAGATCCTTTTTTAATGCGCAATCAGCTCACTGACGAAGAGCGCATGGTGACCGACAGCGCTCACCAGTTTTTTCAAAAAGAGCTAATGCCCGGTATTGTTGATGCCAACCGCCATGAGAATTTTGACCGCAATATCATGCGCCAAATGGGTGAGATGGGTCTGCTTGGCGTGACGATTGATGGCTACGGCTGCGCAGGCTTGTCGAGCGTGGCTTATGGTCTGATTGCAAAAGAAGTGGAAGCTGTCGATTCAGGTTATCGCTCAGCGATGAGCGTGCAGTCAAGCCTAGTGATGCATCCTATCTGGGCGTATGGCACAGAAGAGCAAAGAGAGAAGTATCTGCCAAAGCTTGCTACTGGCGAATATGTCGGCTGCTTTGGTTTGACAGAACCAGATTCGGGTTCAGATCCAGCTTCAATGTCAACGCGCGCCCGCGCGGTCGATGGCGGCTACGAGCTGACGGGTAATAAGATGTGGATTACCAACAGTCCTATTGCTGATGTATTTGTTGTTTGGGCGAAAGATGACGCAGGGGACATCCGCGGGTTTGTCTTAGAAAAAGGCATGAAAGGTCTATCTGCACCAAAGATTGAAGGGAAATTCTCATTGCGTGCGTCAGTCACGGGTGAGATCGTTATGGATAAAGTGTTTGTGCCAGAGGCCAATGCTTTCCCGGATATCCGAGGCTTAAAAGGGCCTTTTGGTTGTTTAAATAAAGCCCGTTATGGCATTGCGTGGGGCTCAATGGGTGCCGCTGAATTTTGCTGGAAAGCGGCGCGTCAATATACGCTAGATCGTAAGCAATTTGGTCGTCCGCTGGCAGCGACGCAATTGGTACAGCTAAAGCTCGCTAATATGCAAACAGAAATCACACTTGGTCTACAAGCCGCGCTACGTGTTGGTCGTTTGATGGATGAGGACAATGCAGCACCTGAGATGATTTCATTGATCAAACGCAATAATTGCGGCAAAGCGTTGGATATTGCGCGTATTGCTCGTGATATGCATGGTGGTAATGGTATCTCCGATGAATTCCATATCATCCGACACGTTCTAAACTTAGAAGCGGTCAATACTTATGAAGGCACGCACGATATCCATGCACTTATCCTAGGCCGTGCACAAACAGGTATTCAAGCGTTTTATTAATAAGGCTAAAGGAACATTATGACGGTCGATATGATGAACTCAGTGCTGTCTGAATCTACTGGCGATAATGGTAGTGTTAATAAAGGTGCGCTACAAGGAGCATTGCATGGTATTCGGGTGCTCGACTTATCGAGAGTATTGGCAGGCCCTTCTTGTACCCAAGTGCTCGCAGACCTTGGTGCCGAAGTCATTAAGGTCGAACGTCCTAACATTGGGGATGAAACCCGTCATTGGGCACCGCCAACGTTCAGCGATGACACCTCTGCTTATTACGCCACAATCAATCGCAACAAAAAATCGCTTACTGTAGACATCACTACGCAAGCAGGGCAGACCATTATCAAGCAACTGATCGCAGAGAGCGATATTGTGGTGGAGAACTTTAAGGTTGGTGGTCTAAAAAAATACGGCTTAGATTATGACAGCCTAAAACAAGATAATCCACGCCTGATTTATGCATCATTGACGGGGTTTGGGCAGACAGGTCCAGATGCCAAGCGCCCCGGTTATGACTATATTATCCAAGGTTTGTCAGGGCTAATGAGTATTACTGGGCCAAGCGATGGCGAGCCGCATAAAGTTGGGGTCGCTGTCGTAGATTTGTTTGCAGGTTTGCAGCTGACGATTGGCATTCAAGCTGCATTATTGGCACGCCAAAAGACTGGATTGGGGCAACAAGTTGATGTGGCGCTTTTGGACAGTGCGCTGGCAATGTTGGCAAACGTTGGTATGAATCATTTGGCATCAGACAAAATCCCGCCCAGACTGGGCAATCAACATCCCAATATTGTGCCTTATCAAGTGTTTGCGGCTGAAGAAAATGCTCACTTTATCTTGGCCTGTGGTAATGATCATCAGTTTGCCAAACTCTGCGAAGTGCTTGAAGTAAATTGGCACAAAGACGAGCGTTTTATGACCAATCCCGCTCGCGTTGTCCACCGTGAGCAACTATGTGATGCGCTTAACACGCGATTTGCAAAGCAACCGCGAGCCTATTGGCTAGAGGTTTTGGATCGCGCAGGTGTGCCATGCGGCGCGATACATAATGTCGCTGAAGCATTGGCCATGCCGCAAGTAGAGGCGCGGCAGATGATTGTCGATTTTAAGTCATTTGGCAGTCCTGTTAAAGCTCTAGGCAACCCAATTAAGCTATCTTCCTCACCCATCACTTATCGTACGCCGCCGCCGTGCTTAAGCGAGCACACTGATAGCATGCTTGCTGATTTGGGCTATGACAGTGAGACGATTGCTAAGCTCAAAGCTGATGGCATTGTTTAATATATTTTCAAAGCCACTTCAAATCTGATTTTACGATATAGGTCATGTACGCCATGACCTTATTGTTACTTTACTATACCCTATTAGAATTAAAACCCAAACGCTGCTCCATTTGCTCTGCCAACTCAATCAGTACCGCACTGACTTCCGCCCGCTTAGCTTCATACTCTCCTTGCAAAAAACTGACGGCCATGCCAGCAATAGCATTTCCTGAAGCATTCCTAACATAAGTCCCTAAGCAATACATGCCCTCTCGCAGTTGCCCATCATCAAGTGATATTCGGCTGTCCTGAATCGCTGCAAGCTCAATTGCCAAATCATCAAAGTTATTGACACCATACTGTGTCATGGGCGTGGGAAAGCCTGCGGCGTACATGGATTTTATGCTGTCCATAGATAGCGTTGAGAGCATGGCTTTGCCTGTTGAGGAAAACACCGCAGGTACGCGTACACCAGCACGAAAGGTAAAGCCGAGCGGGGCAGGTGCTTCATGACACGCCAAAAACACCACTTCTCCCAAATCCAATTTAGACAAAGTGACGGTATGCTGCAATAAGATAGGATATTGCGTAATGAGATCTTTGAATAACTGGATAACGCCTTGCTGTTGCTCGTATTTGCCCGCCCAATACATCAGGTAAGAGCCTAGATGAAAACGGTTTTCAGCATCTTTATAGATCACATGCTTGGCTAGTAAGCTTTGCAAAATATTATGAGTTGAGCTACGAGGAAGGTCCAACTCTTTAGCGATGTGAGCAGCTGTTAAAGGTTGCAAGCTGTCTGTAATCAAATCTAGAATTTGAAAGGTTTTGTCTAGTGCAGGAACGGCAGTTAAGCTCATAATAAACCCATAAAGTGAGTAAAATTAACAAGATATAGAGACACTACAAAAAAATCATCACAGAAATGATATTAGGGGTTGCAAATAAAAGAACTTCATTCCTATAATAATGTCTCATATATAGAATTGTTGTTCAGTATATTGAACATATAATCAGTTATCAATCCCTATTTTATATCTAAATTTTTATTTATCGTGATGTTTTTATCTTGATAAATCTACTATTTATAATTGGCAAGGAGCGTTCATATGTCACAGACTACGCTAAAGCTATCAAATCCAGATCTATTAAAACAACAGTGTCTAATCAAAGACAGTTGGCATGATGCCGGCGATCAAACCACCATCGACGTGACCAACCCCTTTAATGGTGAGATTATTGGTACCGTACCAAGTCTCACAACAGAGGACATGAACGAAGCGGTTGCTTACGCTCATGACGTACAAATCGCATGGGCTGCCAAAACTGCGCAAGAGCGTGCAGAGCTACTACAAAAGTGGGCAGACCTCATTGATGCCAATAAAGAAGACCTTGCTATCATCATGACCGCTGAACAAGGCAAGCCTTTAACCGAATCACGCGGCGAAGTTGGTTATGCCAATAGCTTTATTCGCTGGTTTGCAGAAGAAGGCAAACGCGTTTATGGTGATGTCATTCCTGCCACCAAAGCACAATTGCGTCACGTGATCTTAAAACAACCCGTGGGTGTTTGTGCCGCGATTACGCCTTGGAACTTTCCAGCAGCGATGATCACTCGCAAAGTTGCACCTGCACTGGCAGCAGGCTGTACCATTATCGTCAAACCTGCGACCGAAACGCCATTTTCTGCCTTAGCATTAGGGGTATTGGCCGAGCAAGCGGGTATTCCAGCAGGTGTGATCCAAGTAGTAACTGGCAAATCATCTACTATCGGCGACGTCCTAACAGGTGACGCACGTATTCATAAGTTATCGTTCACAGGCTCTACCGAAGTCGGTCGTACGTTGATGGCTCAGTGTGCGCCAACCATCAAAAAGCTGTCATTAGAGCTGGGCGGCAATGCGCCGTTTATCGTCTTTGATGATGCCGATCTCGAAAAAGCGGCTGAAGGCTTAATTGCTTCCAAATATCGCAATGCTGGTCAAACCTGCGTTTGTGCCAACCGTGTTTATGTACAAGACAGCATCAAAGAAGCATTTTTAGAGATATTCGTAAAAAAAGTGTCTGAGCTCAATGTTGGTAATGGCATGGACGAAGGCGTGGATATTGGCCCATTGATCAACAAAAAAGCCTTGGAAAAAGTGCAAGCGTTGCTAAAAGATGCACTAGATAAAGGAGCGACATTGGTTACGGGCGGTAGCACAAACGATGCCTCAGAACTGACTTACAATCCGACCGTGATTACTGATATTAACAGTGAGATGGACATCGCATCGGAGGAAATTTTCGGGCCTATCGCGACCATCTTTACTTTTAAAGATGAAGAAGAAGTCATCCGCGCTGCTAATGACACCATCTATGGTTTGGCCGCTTACTTCTATAGTAGTAGCTATGCTCGCTCATGGCGTGTGACTGAAGGCCTTGAGTACGGCATCGTTGGTCACAATACGGGTCTCATTTCTACAGAAGTGGCACCATTTGGTGGCGTGAAGCAATCAGGTTTTGGCCGTGAAGGCTCAAAATACGGCATCGAAGATTATATAGTGACCAAGTACTGGTGCTCTGATATCAGCTAGCTGTTTGACCAAGCACTTCATAAACTATTTTTTAATGTTAAATGCTAAATCCTCAGTCCTGTATGTTGTTGCACTGAGGGTGTTTATATCAAAAATAAAGAAAAGGATATTTCCATGACAACCACCAATCAATCATTACTTGAGCGCCGCAAAGCTGTTTTACCAACAGGACTTGGGGTTGCTTTTCCTATCTTTGCCGAAAAAGCAAAGAACTCAGAAATTTGGGATGTTGAAGGCAATCGCTATATCGACTTCGTCGGTGGTATCTCAGTGCTCAACACAGGCCATAGTCATCCAAAAATCACTCAGCGCGTACATGAGCAGTTAGATAAGTTCACTCACACTGCCGCTCAAATGATCAATTATGAATGTTATGTTGATCTGGCTGAAAAGCTGTGCGAAAAAGCGCCTATCAGTGGTGATACAAAAGCTTTCTTTTTGACCACTGGCGCAGAAGCAGTCGAAAACTGCATCAAAATTGCGCGTGCTAAAACGGGTCGTCCAGGTGTCATTTCTTTTGTTGGTGGCTGGCATGGTCGTACGTTGATGTGCATGAGTCTCACAGGTAAAGTCTTACCATACAAAAAGAACTTTGGTCCTATGCCAGGCCCTGTCTTTCATGCGCTATTCCCTGCTGAAGAATTAAACGTCACAGAGGCGCAAGCACTACATAGCCTTGAGATGATTTTTCAAGCTGACATCGATCCTAGTGAAGTAGCGGCGATGATCATCGAGCCAGTACAAGGCGAGGGCGGTTTCCATCAAGTGACGCCATCCTTTGCTAAAGCCTTGCGTGCTATCTGTGATGAGCATGGCATCGTACTTATTTTTGATGAAGTACAGTGCGGCTTTGCGAGAACGGGTACGTTGTTTGCCAGTGAGCAATTGGGTGTTGAGCCTGATTTGATGACCTGCGCCAAGAGTTTGGCAGGTGGTTATCCTATCTCTGCGGTCATCGGTCGCGCTGACATTATGGACGCTCCGCAAGTAGGCGGCTTAGGCGGTACTTATTCTGGTAACCCACTTGCCTGCGTGGCAGCGCTTGCGGTCATAGAAGTGATCGAAGAAGAAAAATTGCTTGAGCGCAGTGTTGAGATTGGTGACAAGATCGAGTCATTCTTAAAAGATTTGAATCTCGACAGCATCGGCAATATTCGTCACAAAGGCGCCATGCTTGCGTTTGACTTGATCGATAGTGAAGGCAAACCAGATACTGAGGCAACCGCCAATCTAAAGGCAAAATCGTTTGAGCAAGGTTTGCTACTGGCGTCTTGCGGCATGTACGGCAACGCGATTCGTGTGATGGTGCCGTTGACGGTTGAAGATGAAGTACTACAAGAAGGTCTGGATATCATTAAAGGCATCTTGACTGCATAGATAGATATCTGTGTTATAGATATTGAACATTTATATTTAGTTACTGGGTAATGCATCACTTTTAGCCAAGTATGGACATGGGTTAAAAGGCTATCGTTAGTACAACAGCAAGGTTGCTCTTATGGCACTCATTTCGAGTGCATTTCCATCGCGGCGCCTTGCAAGTCAAGACGCCGTTGCTGTTTCTGATATTTGAAAATTCAACAAGTATCAAACGACTGTTTTGATGACCAGATATACGTGATAACTGTGATTGAGGCTACCCTGCTAAACAAAAAGTAGTGTCACTTTAAAAGGTGCACACGGATGACACAGACAAGGAGTAAGTTATGTCTGAATTAAAAAAATCGTTAGGTGTGTTTGATATCATCGCGTTGGCATTTGGTGCGATGGTCGGTTGGGGCTGGGTCGTACTAGCGGGTGGTTGGATCATCTCGGCAGGTATATGGGGTGCAGTCAGCGCCTTTTTGATTGGCGGTCTCGTGGTGGTATTGATTGGGGTGACCTATGCTGAACTGGCAGCATCCATGCCCATTACGGGAGGTGAGCACACGTATACACACCGAGCACTTGGGGTAAATGTCTCCTTTATCTGTTCGTGGAGTATTTTGTTTGGTTATTTTTCCGTGGTGGCCTTTGAAGCGGTAGCATTGCCTACCGTTGTCGAGTACATCGTTCCCAATTATAGCCAAGGTTATCTTTGGAATATCGCTGGCTGGGACGTCTATGCCACGTGGGTGGCGGTCGGTATGATCGGCTCAGTGATTGTCACATGGCTAAACATACGTGGCATGGAAGTCAGTGCTTGGTTCCAAAAACTGGCAGTCGTTGGCATTTTCCTTGTTGGTATATTGCTGTTCGTGGGCGCTGTATTGTTCAATCCTGAGACATCAAACTCAGTACAAGCCTCAGCCTTTATTGGTGGCATGGGTGGCATCATGACCGTGATGGTCATGGTACCGTTTTTGTTCGTCGGTTTTGACGTGATTCCGCAAGCGGCAGAAGAAATTAACCTGACCCGTCCAAATATCGGCAAATTTTTGATTGTCTCTATTATCATCGCGGTACTTTGGTATATTGGTGTTGCTTGGAGTGTCGGTAAGACATTACCGCTATTACAAGCACAAGATTCAACATTGGCAACAGCAGATGCAATGACCAATGCTTGGAATGGTAAATGGGCTGGTACCTTACTGGTTATCGGCGGTGTGCTCGGTATTTTATCAAGTTGGAACGCGTTTCTTATCGGTGGTAGCCGCTTGTTATATGCCATGGGTAAAACGCACATGTTGCCGCAGTTTTTGTGCAAGCTACACCCTAAGTACAACACGCCAGTCAATGCGATCTTATTGATTGGTGGTTTGGCAACATTAGCACCATTGTTTGGTCGCAAAATGCTTGTGTGGATTGTTGATGCTGGCGGGTTTGGTATCGTTATCGCTTATACTTGCGTAGCATTATCGTTCTTGGTGCTGCGCTACCGTGAGCCTGATATGGTACGTCCGTTTAGAGTACCAGCAGGTAAATTGGTTGGTATTATTACTATTCTGCTCAGTCTTGGTATGTTGGCGCTTTATCTACCGGGTATGCCATCAGCCCTCGTCGCTATTGAGTGGTGGATCTTCCTTGGTTGGACGGTTCTAGGTGTTGCATTGTATGGTTATGCCTCAATGAAAAATCCTGGTAAGAGTAAAGAAATTATGGATCATGAGTTGCGTGAATTAAAAGTTGCTAATCAGCAATGGTTAAAAGAAAATCCATACAAAAAATAGTTTTACCTATCTTCGTAAGTCAGTCAAATCGTAAAAAAAGCCTAGCGTCAACGCGTTAGGCTTTTTTATTGTCTCAGTTTTTTCTTAAAATCAATTGGCATATTTAGGATACAAGAACAGGATTGAAAGCCAGCTCCCTTTGGTTTGAAGGCTCATTCATGTTTGGATAGTTGCTAAATCGTTTTGTATTAATCATCTACTGCAAGATTATCTGTTAATTTCGGATAAGAAATATTGAATAATAGTTAGCCAAAAAATATAAAAATCTCTTTTATGAACCCTCAATCGTTAAATATCTTTACTATTTTTTATTAGAAATAAGTGCTTAATTTATAACTTTATATAAAGTTACATAATACAATTTTTAACTTATTGACATTTGTCAGTATAAAAGCCAAATTAGTCACGCTTATTTACTTTTTCAATGTCATGGAGGATATATAAATGGTTAAGAGTGGTGATAAACTAAAATGTACTTGTGGTAACGACTTCTTTTCGGAAGGATGCGTTTATACAGTAGGCAACATTATAAACGAGAAGTTTTTCCAGATAAATGTCGGCTTAAACGATGAGTGTTGGTACGCTACAAGAGATAGTGAAGGAATATATGTGCGATTTAATGCAGAAAACCACCTCGTAAACGATGCGTGGTTTTCTTTAGTAAAATATCAAAACTAGCGTTTCAATAAAAAGTCTTCAGGACTTAATTCTTTGTTTGAGAGGTAGTAGATGAAGTAACGGATTACTAACTCTACCCATATATCGATTTTATTCTTTATTGTCTATGAAATATCAGCCAGAGGATAGTGACACTAATATGTATTGAGTAATGAATGGTTAATATTATTCTAATGTTAACCTTATTTTTTTCTATTTCCAGAAATGTCATCGGTATTGCTTTGCTCGGTAAGCTGATTTACCCTAAGTTTATAGGGTGCTATCGTCTCGAAGCGTTTCCATAGCAGTTTCTGTCTTTAGAGTATTCATTGTCTTAGACGTGTCTTTGAGCAGTTTCACTTTTGAGCTTTTACTAATAGGTGCGCGCTCTAATTGATCGATTGAGCCACCTTTATCAGTCAACTCATCGTTAGACTGAGGAGCAGATTTAGCAGCCTTTTTTAAACTTTTCCGGATTCTTTTTAACGCTATAGCATCGATTGCTGCTTGTTCTTCTGCTATTGCCATATCGTGGAGACCCTGATAGACGGCAAGAGTTTCCTCAATCATCTCGCGCATGGTGAATTTGTTTGTCATTTCAGGACGTGTGACACTTTCTAGCTGGTTTCTGACGGCCTTACAAAGGGCATTGGCATTGTATTTTTTTACCAGACCTTGCGGATAGAGCGGCTGCAAAATTTCACTAAAGGCTGCTTGATCCCAACCAATCACGGGCGTTCCCAAATGAATGGCTTGCAAGGCATTAATACCAATTGATTCAGGCTCATTAGCCAATGCCATAACGATATTTGCCGCTGAGAGCCACTCGCGCATGTCGTTACGTTTGCTACCGACATAAGTGATACGGTCAGCCAAACCTAGCGTATTGGTGCGCTGACGAAAGTCTTGATGAGCAACGTCATTTTCCCGATAGTCTTCGTCCATGATGATGGCATGAATGTTAGGAAACTGCTCTTGCAAATTGCCTAAGATATCAATCAGCCACTCTTGACCGTATTCATTACCGATAATGGTGGGAAATACCAGCCACTTTTTATGTTCAAGCTCAGGATATTCAGCAAACGTGTGCCGTAACCAATACACAGAAGGGTTGTGCCGATAAGGATAACGGCGAGTATCGACCCCGCGGTAAATCCGTTTGATCGTTTTTGGGTCAGCGTCTTCGAGCCGCAGACCCTTTTTTAGATAATTGGTCACACTATCAGACACAGTAATGATGGTATCGACATCAAGCAGTGCTTGCGAGTATTTATTGATAGGATAAAAGCCATACATGGTCGACACCAGCTTTGGCCTACGTTTAACGCGGGCACGGCGTAGTGCTAAATGCAGTATCCATGCAGGTGTACGTGAGTGAACATGAATGACATCAGGATCGTATTTTTCAATCAAGTGTCGTAGTGCGGTGACTTTCAATAACGCCAGCCAAGACTTTTTATTCATGTGCAATTGATGATAGATATTACCGTCACGCTTAAGACGTCTTACTAAGTCATTGTCTTCATCTGCGCTTGAAATAATGATGGAAGTATGTCCATTTTTGACCAATGCGCGTCCAATATGAAAAATACCGCGCTCGGATTCATCATGCTTTAAAGACGATAGTAAGCGCATAACTTTCATAATAGCGTAGGTCACTGGTTAATGATATCAAGCTGCTATTGTCAGTTAAAAGTGGTAAAAACTCAACCATCAAGATAAAAGATAAAGTCAGGCTATGGGTTTTTTAAAATGGGCAGAGTGTTTTAGATAAAACTGTTCAGACGATTAACGACGTTTTTGCAAATGCTCAGCACTGGGTAGTACCTGTTTTTCACTCAAATATTTCCAGTAACGCTGCGGTAGATACTGCTTATGCAACCTTGCGTTTTTACGCTCCTTAATATTGACGTTGGTAAAGTACCCTTGCCAAAACTTTTGGTAGCGCTGCTCGTCGTCACTATGAATGCTGGCAGGATTGCGTATCACCGCATCGTCAAGATGAGTGATGGTTTGTAATTCAGCTGGGCGCGAAGGTGTACTGTGACTTTTGTCATAATAAATACCATAGCCGCGATTCAGATCATAGATTGCCCAGTGCTGATCTTGATAACGCTGGCGAAAGTGCTCGCCAATCAGCGGTAAGACGTTAAAATCAGGCGCCACGCGCGCAAAATAAATGTCATCCGTTGTATGCTCAAAGCGCACAAACGCTTCCATACGGTGCCGCTCACGCGCGACAGATTTGACGGTCTGTACTAATTCAAGCACTTCTAAACGACCTAAGTCCTGCATAATTTGACGATTAGGATAATCGATAGCGTACTTAACCACATGAAATAAAGTGGTGCCAATATCCTTTTTCTCAGACAAAAATCCCCACAGAATATTGCGCATACCCGAGCGGCCCAGTAGCTTATTTAGTCTGACTAGCACACGCTCAGCGTTGTCTTCATCGGTATCAACGTTAACTGCTTGCGCGATCAATGATGGTACATAGTCATCTTGCGCTGACAGTTGTAACGTTGGCTCGTGTTGCATTTTATGCTCATAGACATAAAATACCGCACTGAGCCAGCCCTCAAAACTTGGCTCATAAAGCACAATACTGGGCGTTAATTGACCGACCGGATAAGAGGCTTTTAGTGCAAGTGTGGACATCTTTTATCCTATAATAACGGTAGAGATATTGTGGCTCATTTTAAAAGCGACATTTAACAGAGTATTTCAACTACAGAGGACTTGGAATATCAAATATGATCTCAAGTGCTACTGGTAAATATTTTTCTTGCTTGCTGTTCGCACAGCGTGACAGAGGCTGCAAAAAATATTACCAATAGCGCAAGCTATGTACAGGCTTTAGAGTAATCTTACTATATTTAAAACAACGCCAGCTGGCCACTGCGCTGATCTTTAAACTTAGTTTGCGTTTGCGCCAATACATATTGACGAAAGTTATTGCGCGTTAAATGCGCTAAATGCTCGTTTTTACCCGTGGTTGCGATAAAATACTTGGCACGATTGACCGCTGCGCCCATCTTTTTTAGATGATATAAAGTCAGCTGATTAAACTTGCGGGCCTTCAGTATCTTTTTGGCAGTTTTCGTGCCGATACCAGGAATACGCACGATCATCTCATAAGGCGCTGTTTGAATATTGACTGGGAAATGCTCGCGATGACGAATTGCCCACGCCAGTTTTGGATCACAGTCCAAATCCAGAAATGGCGACTCAGGTTCTACAATCTCATGCGCGCCAAACCCATAAAAACGCATCAGCCAATCCGCTTGATAGAGGCGGTTTTCACGTACCATCGGCACAGGCGTACCAATCGCCGGTAAGCGACTGTCAGACAGCATGGGCACATAACCAGAATAATAAACGCGCTTAAGATCATATTGCTTATAAAAATGGCTGGATAGTTGAATCACTTGTAAGTCTGTCTCGTTACTGGCACCAACGATCATTTGGCTGGTTTGACCGGCTGGCGTGAATTTTGGCGCTTTTTTATGAGTTTTACGGCTCTCACGAATGGTGATGATCTCTTCTTTCACTGTCTCCATTGGTGCTTTTAATTGCTCGTGCGATTTTTCTGGCGCAAGTAAAGCAAGGCCTGATTTGGTAGGAATCTCAATATTTACGCTCAGGCGATCTGCATACAGTCCAGCTTCTAATAGCAACTCTTTCGAAGCCCCAGGAATGGTTTTTAAATGGATGTAGCCATTAAAACGCTCGCGAGTACGCAGTATTTTGGCGACCTCGACCAGACGCTCCATCGTGTAATCGCCACTTTTAAAAATACCTGAACTTAAAAACAGTCCTTCGATATAATTACGACGATAAAATTGCATGGTCAAATCAACCACTTCTTCAACACTAAAAGCGGCGCGCGGCGTGTCATTGCTCTTTCTAGACGTACAATACGCACAGTCATAAATACAATGATTGGTTAGTAGGATTTTTAAGAGACTGACACAGCGACCATCTTCTGTGTAGCTGTGACAAATACCTGTTTTTGAGGCATCACCTAATGCACCGCCTTGATTCTTGCGGGTGCCAGCGGAGGAAGAGCAGGAAACGTCATACTTAGCGGCATCCGCCAAAATATTGAGTTTGCCTTGTAATCTTTCATAATTGATGGTCGCCATAAGCGGATATTTACCAAGTCATTGATGAGATACTATTTTAGCAAATGTAGTGCTAAGTTATTGTATTTATAAGAAAATCACTAAAACAACACGACATTTAGTGTCGCTTTTTTAGATATTTTTTGTAGAGAAGGCATACATTATTGCACCAAATAATGACCGATAACTATTCATCATTATTAGCTAGCGCATACTAAAAAAGGCCTCGTTAGCTACTAATCTAGCGGACAAGACCTTTTATTAAGAGTCGTACTTATTTACTTTTTATATTTTAAGAATGGCTCTGTTTTTATTGCACCTTTGCACGTATAACCACTGTCTGTGCTGCACTGGGATCAAGGTTTACTAAGTTCCATTTAAGTCCAGAGTAGTTTTCTTGAATGACAGTGGTATTGCCAACCTGTTGAATCGTTTGATAGCTGCCACCACCTGTAGTTGCAAGCGTTGGTAGCGGACTGTTTAAAGACACCAGTCTTACGTTAGTTGGCAAGGATACCATCGCATTGATATCGTTGACTGGCTGTGCGGTGGTGTTGGTATAAGTGGTATGGTATTCAATAATATCGCCTGGTGCTATGTGATTGGCAGGCACTGCGACGTCACGTCCAGCGCTATTTTTTAGAATTTTCATGACCTTGGTTTGCGCGTTAACCACATCGGGCGTACTAAACGTTGGTGTGAGTTGTAGAGCATCTAAAGATGTTACTGATGTTGATTGCACAACTGGCAATTGGGTCGTTGTTGCAACCGGCAGCACTTGTGTCACGGTATTGACAGGAGTTGTGATAACGTCAACCTTTGTGACGGCATTAGTAACCTGATTGGTCACAGGTACACTGGTGACGGTGGTGCTGCCTTGAGTGACGATCGTATTATTGCCACTTTGACGTACAGTATAACGCGGCGCAGTCGTGACTTGGGTCACTGCATAAGGCATACCGTCTTGCATAGTAATACCGTTTGGTGTCGCTGTAATGGTCGCTGTTTTACCATCAGAATACTGCTCAACGACAGTTGTGCTACCACCAGCAGAGGAGCTAATGGCTATTCCGGGTGCAGCGTGTGCTGAGGATACGGCCAGTACTGTACCCGCTATAATTGCCGATACCGCTGTAGTGATTGACTTATCAACGTTCATGTCCATAAAAGATTCCTTTAAAATAACAGTAAATGTAACAGCAATAAATAACGCTTAGACAAGAAAAACCCCCGCTAAATGACACAATAGAGTAGGCCAAATAACAAGGGTCTCGGTACTAATGACAGTTAACGTGTACTATCAAGCCATCATTGTTTTTTATCAGATGCCACGCCAGATGGTCTAGTCATCTAATATACTTAATAAAGCAATTATGCGCTAAAACAAATTGAGTAGAAAAGCAGAATTGTGTAACTGCTATCACATACAAAGTAATGCTTTAAGCGATGTTATTGTCTATTATTCAAGTCAAGTGCTGTCTTCTACGCGTTAAAACACCATTATTATTAAAAAAACTTTTCAAAAACGTTTAAAATTAATCGTAGATGACTTTCATCACTTCATATTCGACCACACCTTTTGGGGTTTCAATACGTGCTTCATCGCCTTCGACCTTGCCAATAAGGCCACGAGCAATAGGCGAATTGACTGAGATCTTACCTGCTTTAAAATCAGCTTCATCATCCCCCACGATTTTGTACTGTTTTTCTTCTTCAGTGTCCATATTTTCGATCACGACGGTCACGCCAAACACCACGCGGCCCTCTTTTGGTAATGTAGCAGGGTCGATAACCTGTGCGCCGCCAAGTTTGGCTTCGATATCACGGATACGGGCTTCACAAAAACCTTGTTGCTCGCGTGCAGCATGATATTCAGCGTTTTCTTTCAAATCGCCGTGTTCACGGGCTTCAGCGATAGAAGCGGTAATGCGTGGACGGTCGACACTTTTTAACTGTTTTAATTCGGCTTCTAAAGCCGCATGTCCTTGCGGAGTCATGGGGTAACGTTGCATGTTTTTTCCTTAAACCAATAACACCACACCATCTCATAAGGAGATGGTGTCAGTGTTGTTGCAATGAGTATGAAATATAAAAAGAGCGAGGTTCAAATGACGTCATCAGTAAACGGACTATCATGTATAAGCGTGTCTATTCTTAAAGCTAGGCACACTGAACCTTACGTAATAAAAAGCATAGTCGCAGTTCAGCCACTATGCTTTTGTAGGGTTATCTCTTTAGAGATATTGTTTTTTTAAAGCACTATTGTCATATAAAAATCTATAACAAGTTTCGCCTAAGCTTTTATATAAGCCCAACGGTTATGCTTAATCTACTGAAATTATCCAGCCACGTCAATAGTCTTTGCTTGTTCATGCAAATCTTGCAATTTATAGACCTCAAACGGCAAGTCAATAGTGTAAGATTTACATATCGCATCAGCCGCCCCTAAGGTGGTGACATAAAATACTTTGCCTTGTAGCGCACTACGGCGAATAGAGAATGAATCCTCTTGTGCCTGCTTGCCTTCGGTTGTATTGATGATAAGGTCAATCTTACCATTTTTCAAGGCATCGACAATATGCGGGCGACCTTCAGTGACTTTGTTGATTTGCTTACACTCAATACCAGCATCGCTCAGTATTTTCTGCGTGCCTGTCGTTGATACGATATTAAAACCAAAGTCTGCAAGCTGACGGGCGATAGGGGCAATTTGCGCCTTGTCACTATCACGAACTGAAATAAAGACCGTCTTGGTTTCACCTTCTGTTGGCAGACCTGGCAGACGCTCGTTACTACCGATAATGGCTTTATAAAACGCTTCGCCAAAAGTTTTGCCCACGCCCATGACTTCACCCGTTGATTTCATCTCAGGGCTTAAGATTGGATCGACACCAGGGAATTTGGCAAATGGGAATACCGCTTCTTTGACTGCATAAAATGAAGGAACAATCTCAGTCGTAAAGCCTTGGTCTTTTAACGATGTGCCAGCCATACAACGAGCAGCAACTTGCGCCAATGATGTACCAATACATTTAGACACAAATGGTACGGTACGGGCAGCGCGAGGATTGACTTCAAGAATATAAACCGTTTCGCCTTTGACCGCGAACTGTACATTCATCAGACCAATCACGCCCAGCTCTTTTGCCATGGCGACCGTTTGCGCGCGCATTACATCACATAGCTCGTCAGATAGTGAATAAGGCGGTAATGAGCAAGCCGAGTCACCAGAGTGGACACCCGCCTGTTCGATATGTTGCATGATACCGCCAATCACTACGTCTGTACCGTCACATACGCAGTCTACATCCACTTCGATGGCATCATCTAAGAAGCGATCTAGCAATACAGGCGCTTCATTCGATGCTTGTACTGCGGTGCGCAAGTAATGTCTTAGCTCATCTTCGTTATAAACAATTTCCATGGCGCGACCACCCAATACGTAAGAGGGGCGTACAACCAAAGGATAGCCGACATCTTTTGCTTTTACCAAGCCGTCTTCTAGACTGGTTGCTAGTGCATTTGATGGCTGGACTAGATTTAGCTGCTGAATCATGTGCTGGAAGCGTTCACGATCCTCAGCGCGGTCAATTGCATCAGGGCTCGTACCGATGATTTTTACGCCAGCAGATTCTAAAGCGCGGGCAAGCTTCAATGGCGTTTGGCCACCGAACTGAACAATCACGCCATCAGGATTTTCGATGCGGACAATCTCAAGCACGTCTTCTAACGTAATCGGCTCAAAATAGAGACGGTCAGAAGTGTCATAATCGGTCGAAACCGTTTCAGGGTTACAGTTGACCATAATGGTCTCGTAGCCATCTTCACGCATCGCAAGTGCTGCGTGCACACAGCAATAATCAAACTCAATACCTTGGCCGATACGGTTGGGACCACCGCCGATAACCATAATTTTTTTGTTGTTTGTCGGGTTGGCTTCACATTCACTATCGTACGTGGAGTACATATAAGCGGTACTGGTAGCAAACTCGGCGGCACAAGTATCGACGCGCTTATAAACAGGATAGACGTTTAAATCCCAACGTTTGGTACGCAATTGCTTTTGTGATACGCCTAATAGTTTAGCCAAACGCAAATCTGACAAGCCTTTACGTTTAAAGCTACGTAGGTTTTTCTCGTTCAATCCACCAAAACCAAGTGATTTAACCATAGTTTCAGTTTTGACGATGTCTTCAATCTGTACCAAGAACCATGGATCGATTTTAGTGAAGTTAAACACTTCATCAACACTCATACCTACACGGAACGCATCAGCGATATAAAAAATACGATCAGGCGTTGGAATCGTCAGACGGTTGATGATTTCAGAGCGCGCTTTTTCAACACTTACTTCTGACAAATCGATTTGCTCATCGAATCCATCCGCACCTGTTTCCATACCGCGCAGAGCTTTTTGCATGGATTCTTGGAAGTTACGACCAATGGCCATCACTTCACCTACTGATTTCATCTGTGTTGATAAAATATCATCTGCTTGTGGGAATTTTTCGAAGTTAAAACGTGGAATCTTAGTCACGACATAATCAAGTGCAGGCTCGAAGCTCGCTGGCGTTTTGCCGCCAGTGATGTCGTTTTGTAGCTCATCTAGCGTATAACCAATGGCCAGTTTGGCTGCGATTTTGGCAATCGGGAAGCCCGTGGCTTTTGATGCCAATGCTGATGAGCGCGAGACGCGTGGGTTCATCTCGATGACAACCATACGGCCCGTGTCAGGGTTGATACCGAACTGTACGTTTGAGCCACCCGTTTCAACACCGATTTCACGTAGTACTGCGAGCGAGGCATTACGCATGATTTGGTATTCTTTGTCGGTCAAGGTTTGTGCTGGCGCGACTGTGATTGAGTCGCCTGTATGCACCCCCATTGGGTCAAAGTTTTCGATCGCGCAGATGATGATACAGTTGTCGTTTTTATCACGAACCACTTCCATCTCATACTCTTTCCAGCCAATTAACGACTCATCGATTAGTAGCTGATGGTTTGGCGATAAGTCAAAACCGCGCTCACAAATCTCAATAAACTCGTCACGGTTGTACGCGATACCGCCACCTGAGCCGCCCATGGTAAATGAGGGGCGAATGATACAGGGATAACCCATTTTTTCTTGGGTTGCAAACGCTTCTTCCATGGTTTCAGCCGTTTCAGCGCGCGGACATTCAAGGCCGATACGCTTCATGGCTTTGTCGAACAAGTTACGATCTTCTGCCATTTCAATCGAGTCTTTGGTCGCGCCAATCAGCTCGCAGTTGTATTTGGTCAATACGCCGTGCTTGTCTAGGTCTAATGCACAGTTTAGCGCGGTCTGTCCGCCCATGGTTGGCAAGATGGCATCAGGGCGCTCTTTAGCAATGATTTGCTCAACCGTCTGCCACGTAATCGGCTCAATATAGGTAGCGTCAGCCATGACAGGATCGGTCATGATGGTCGCAGGATTTGAGTTGACCAAGATGACGCGGTAGCCTTCTTCTTTTAGTGCTTTACACGCCTGTGCGCCTGAGTAGTCAAACTCGCACGCTTGACCGATGACGATGGGGCCTGCGCCAATGATAAGAATGCTTTTTATGTCGGTACGTTTTGGCATTTAGATTTGTCCTTCAATAATAGGTTTGGCAAGGTTGGCAATTTTACTCAAATCATTGTCTTGACTCATCCATTCTAAATCGCGTATTTCAGCGACTACATAATGAAAAACGTCAAAACTACGTTTATCTAATCTCTGGTTTTTTACGAGGGCTAAACGATAGATATCAGAAGCTCTGTTACCTTCTACATCAGTAATTTCGAACTCTTCAAAATCGTTCAGTATCTCTACCATTTGCTCTGTAGGCACACGACGCACACCGCGTAATACTTCATAGCGAATCAAAGGCGTAATAGCGATTTTTACAGTATTGTCTAATAATAAAGATTCGACAATTTGTTTGGACTCAATGTGCTTTGTGTTTTCTGAATCGTGATCGAAAGCACCGATAAGTAAATTAGCATCTAGAAGAATATATTTACTCACTAGTGTCACCTGCTGGATCTTGAAGTAACTTCAACAAGCGTTTCTTTGCTAGATCTTGGCTACTATCCTCCATTGATTCTCTTTTAAGAGCATTAAGATCTATATCGAATGCATCGCGTAAAACATTGGCTAAGATACGCTTATTCGGTGAATCAATAACATGTGAACGCACTACATTGTCGTCTCCACGTTTAAGCAGATAAGCCTCGCCTTCATCAAGCTGTGATAAAACCAAGGGCGAGTGCGTCGCAATATAAAAGGCTGTGTTTGGGAATAGCTCTTTTAGCGTTGGAATAATTCGTGTTTGCCACTCAACGTGCAAATGGCTTTCGATTTCATCTATAAAAACAACGCCTCTTGTATCTAGTAAGTTTTCATTCTGAGAGAATAGGGCATATGAAGATACTATAGTTTGAATGATTTTAAGTACGGAGATAAAGCCTGAACTTAATTCAGTTAATTTCCTTTCTTCTTTATCAATAGTTAGATAAACGTTATTAGATGTATCAACTTCCATATTTTCTTTGATTCGCGAATCAATTTTGTTCAATGCTTTAAGAACTGTATGTATTTCATTTTTTATACTTAAAGCTTCTTTTTGAAAGCTGTTACTTGCTTGTGCTCTAACTACAAACCAATCATTTAAGAAGCTAGATCCACCAAGTTCTTTTAAAGTGTTAGTCGAAAAAGCTTTCCCGATTTTTTTGAAATAAAGGTTTTGTCTTTCTTCAATTGTGCCTATACGCTGAACATTCTTATTAGGTGTATCTACTCTTGAACGTTGTTCTGAGCCTATGTAGGCGAAAGCAAGCATTTCGTCAGTTTCTAATTGCAGCTGTAGGTATCTAAAATGAGTCTTAGAATCAACAGAGTCAATTTTATTTCCATTGATAACTACATATTTGAATAGTGGATAGGGAATAAGAAAATCTTTCTTTTTGAAGTAGTTATTCTTTATTAAAGTACATAAAAATAGAGCTTCGAGAGTTTTAGTCTTACCAATACCATTACTACCAAAAAACACAAAGACGCGTTTGCTAGCATCAAGCGATAGCTCAACATCACCAACGCCTTTGAGTTCCTTTATTTTCCATTCTTGAGTTGATTTTATTGACATTAGACAGTCGCCTTAGCCTTTTCCATCATATCTGCAAACTTATCAAACAATGGCGCACAATCATGAGGGCCAGGACTGGCTTCTGGGTGACCTTGGAAGCCAAATACGGGCTTATTGGTCAGCTCAATACCTTGGTTGGTACCATCAAATAATGAGCGATGGGTAGATTTCACATTCTCAGGTAGCGTGTCTTCATCAACAGCAAAACCATGGTTTTGACTGGTAATCATCACTGTGCCAGTCGCCAAATCCTGTACTGGATGGTTGGCACCATGATGGCCTGTTTTCATTTTGATCGTGTTTGCGCCACTGGCAAGACCAATCAGCTGATGGCCGAGACAGATACCAAAGGTTGGGACGTCCGTCTCTTCAATGATATGACGTACCGCATCGATCGCATAATCACAAGCAGCAGGATCACCAGGGCCGTTTGATAAGAAGATACCGTCTGGGTTCATCGCAAGTACGTCGGTGATAGGTGTTTGTGCTGGCACGACGGTTACGTGACAACCACGGTCAACTAGCATACGTAAAATATTGGTTTTGCTGCCAAAGTCATAAGCGACGACATTGTATTTTGCGTCAATATGAGTACCAAGCTGCTTAAAGAAGCCACCAGTACCGCTGTCATGGCTACCTGCTACATCACGGTTGAGTAGGGTGTCTGAGAGATCCCATGTACCCGCTGTCCATTCAAAGCTATCCTTGGTACAGCACTCTTTTGCTAAGTCCATGCCTTCGAGACCAGCAAATGCTTGTGCCAGTTTGATGGCTTGCTGCTCGTCGTCTGTGGTGATAGTTTCGCCGTTTGAGGCGGTAAATATACAGCCGTTTTGAGCGCCTTTATCACGTAGTAGGCGAGTCAGTTGACGTGTATCAATTTCGGCGATAGCAACGGTGTCATTGCGCCCTAGATAATCAGCAAGCGATTCAGAATTGCGGAAGTTTGAGGTAACCAAAGTCGCGTCACGGATGATAAGACCATCTGCCCAAACTTGATGACCATTACCAGACTCAGTGTCCTCGCTGTTGGTGCCTGTGTTGCCGATATGCGGATAGGTGAGGGTGACCAATTGACGGGCATAGCTTGGGTCAGTTAGGATTTCTTGATACCCTGTCATGGCTGTATTAAATACCACCTCACCGACACGATGACCAAGGCTACCGATACTGACACCGCGAAAGATTGTACCGTCTGCTAATGCCAAAATTGCTTGTATTTCTGTCGATGAATTCAAGGGTTGCCTCCGCTATTATTGGTGAGTGCCATGGTTATTCATGATAAAAATTTTGGCCTAACATTGCTCTAAATATTCATATGCTTGCAGTCAAATATGAATAAGAAAAGCCGCAAACCCAAAATTTTTCCACAAAAAAGCGAGAAGACATTATTGATGAAAACTACAAATCCCACTAGATAGTGAATAGGTAACTTGCATCATGTCCGCTCGCTTAGGCACAGATTTTGCGCATTATATACAATGTAGTCATAAATAGCCAGCCGATTTTCTTATCTAAGTGACAAACATAAATCTTGTATCCATAAAATATACAAGATGCAGCATTATTTGTAGGGAAGCGTTTGGTTGTAAAAAAGCATGGAAGCTCAGAGATTTTATTAGTTATTTGCAAGACGATCATTACTTAACAAGGCATCCTTAGAGAGCAAAGTGGCACAAGTATGAGTAATAAAATAGCCTAAGCAGAACAAAGTTTTATCTTTATAGTAAACTTACGCCTCATACAGGCACTAATAGAACTGGATTTTAACAAAGAGCTTTGCCACAATGGACAGCGTTATCTACTAAACTCATTTAATCGAAATTGCCTACACTGGGTTTAGTATAAAAATGACAATAAATATAACAAGGAGTGGTTATGATTTATCAATATTTAGACAAAGTACCTAAGTTTGCTATGCCATTTAATGGCTGGGTAGCAGACTCAGCACAAGTCATGGGCGATGTGTATTTGGGGCATCAAGCAAGCGTTTGGTTTGGCGCAGTCATACGCGGTGACGTCGGTCACATCCATATTGGTGACTATAGTAACGTACAAGAAAACAGTGTGCTTCATACCGATGCTGGTATCGAAATCAAGATTGGCGATTACGTTACTATCGGTCACTTAGCGATGCTGCATGGTTGCGAGATTGGTGACAATAGTTTGATTGGTATCGGAGCGGTGATACTAAACAATGCTAAAGTTGGCAAAAACTGTCTGATTGGTGCCAAGGCTTTGGTCACAGAAGGCCAAGAGATTCCTGACAATTCATTGGTGATGGGTGCTCCAGCAAAAGTGATTAAGACGTTATCCGATGAGCAAGCATCAATGCTAAAGTTATCTGCGCTGCATTATGCTGAGCACTGTCAAAGTTTTAAAGCGGGTTTAAAACAAATTGCCATCCCAGACTAAAATAAGTAGTAGAGAAGTAAAAACTTAATAGGATAAGTAAGAAGAGGATATGTGGCTAATCAGTCCTTTTCTTCTCGTTTTTTATACTTTTGCGCTACAGTTTTATGGTTTCGATACCAGTAAATGCTACGCCATGAGCATCATAATGAGCCAAATAATGGCGAAGATAATAATACCAATCATCAATCCGCGAAAAACACTATGGCGGGTAGAGTAGTCATCAAGATAAGCGTTGTTGCCCGTCTCGTCTAGGTTTAACGCATTGACGCTTTCTGCGCCAGCGGATTTGCCAACGATAAAGCCCATTAACGCCCCAAGTACCAACATAAAAGGGGTGAAGAGCCAGAAAATGTCGCCATTGCCATGACCAAATATTGAACGAATGACCACAATGGCTAAGTCTATCAGTAAGCCACCAACGCCATACATTAGCCCGTTTAAGAGCGCATACACCAGACGATCTAAGAATGACTGGTCGCTATTTCCTGACTGGCGCTGCCGAATTTCTCTGATTGAGCGAGCAGGTCGACGTGGTCTGTTAGGCAGGTCAAGTTTATCATTCGGTGATTTCATAGTGTTCTCTAGATTTTTTAAACAAACTATGAAAAATAAGTTACCATCATTTTGTTCGGTAAACAGTAGCGTTTTCGAAAGCTTATTTATCAAATTTTTCATAAAAATATTTACATCAGAAGTGATTTACATTAAAAATCCTATTTTTCAACAAACAATAATAAGGTCTCACTATGCAGGCGACTCAAGCACAGAATTATCAAAAAGAATTGGCGTTATTTGATTTAGATCATACGTTGCTCGATGTCGATAGTGACTATCTGTGGGGCGAGTACATCGTGAAGCATAACCTTGTGGACGAAGCCGAATATCGTACTGCCAATCAGAAGTTTTACCAAGATTATATCGAAGGCACGCTGGATGCGACTGAATACAATGAATTCGTCGCTCAGTTTTTGAGTAGTTTACCGATGGACAGACTCCATGAGCTGCGTGAAGACTATATTAAAAGTGAAATTGAGCCGCATATTCGCCCAAAAGCAATGGAGGTGCTGTGTCAGCATATTGAGCAGGGTCATGAAGTGGTAATCATTTCTGCGACCAATGACTTCGTAGTGTCGGCCATTGCCAAACGGTTTGGTATTGAAGACGCTAATGTGTTATCAACACCGCTTGAGATAAAGGACGAGCGCTATACGGGTAAATTGATTGACAAGCCGAACTTCCAAGGAGGCAAGATTTATCATCTTAATAAATGGCTCGATAAGCAGCAAGCGGCAGGCATTACGTTTGAAAAAACCTATGCGTACTCAGACTCTAAGAACGATATTCCATTGCTTGAATGGGCGGATATCGCTATCTGTGTATCACCTGACGATGCGCTACACGCCCATGCTTTGGCACACCGCTGGGCAGTAGAGGATTGGTCAATTTAGTGGTTTTAAGATGAAGGATAAACAATTAGCCAACCCTTTGGCATCAATCTCCTTTAAAATAGCAGCACTATATTAGTCAGATATAGTCGATTCTATACCAGCAATACTATATTCTTTCTAAATTGAATGCACTAGATCAGAACGCTATTAGTTAGATATTTTTTCACCATTATCATAAAAGACAGGAACACTTATGGAAATCAATCCGTATCAGGAACAAATCAAAGATTTATCTGAGCGTGGGCAGGACTTGCGGAGGTATCTTTGACTTCGATGGTAAGCAAGAACGCTTAGAAGAAGTCAATTTAGAGTTAGAGAATCCTGAGCTTTGGAATGATCCAGAGCGTGCGACTAAGATTAATAAAGAAAAAAGTCATCTTGATGGTGTCATCGATGTCGTGGTCTCGCTTGAAACCACGTTGGCAGATGCAGCCGCAATGCTAGAGCTGGCGGTTGAAGAAGACGATGAGTCATTGCTTGCTGATGTGCAGAGTGAGCTGGACAACGCGGAGAAGCGGGTTGCTGATTTAGAGTTCCGCCGTATGTTTAGTGGTGAGATGGATCCAAACAATTGCTATTTGGATATCCAATCGGGCAGTGGTGGTACGGAAGCGCAAGATTGGGCAGAAATGCTGCTGCGTATGTATACGCGCTGGGCAGAGTCGCATGGCTTTAAAGTAGATGTGATAGAAATATCTGCAGGCAGTGTCGCTGGGATTAAATCAGCGACGATTGAGATTAAAGGTGACTACGCCTTTGGTTGGCTCCGTACCGAAATTGGCGTGCATCGTCTCGTACGTAAGTCGCCATTCGACAGTAATAATGGACGTCATACGTCATTTGCGGCGGTATTTGTCTCACCTGAAATCGATGACAATGTTGAGATTGATATCAATCCTGCGGATTTACGCATCGATACGTATCGCTCATCGGGGGCAGGTGGTCAGCACGTCAACACGACCGACTCTGCTGTGCGTATTACCCACGAGCCAAGTGGCGTGGTTGTGACCTGTCAGAACGAGCGCAGCCAACATGGTAACAAAGCCACTGCCATGAAAATGCTGCGTGCCAAGCTTTATGAGCTTGAGATGCAAAAACGTATGGAAAAACAACAAGCGGTCGAAGACAACAAGTCTGACGTTGGTTGGGGCAGTCAAATTCGCTCGTATGTATTGGATGACTCGCGTATCAAAGATTTGCGTACCGGCGTTGAAACCTTTAATACTGGTGCCGTGCTCGATGGCGATCTCGATCAATTCATCGAAGCGAGTCTCAAAGCAGGTCTGTAAGAACCATACTGACCTATTTATTTAACTTTTCGTTTAATACTCATTAAGGACAATTATGCCAAGTGTTAACAATTATTTTGATAATAAAGTAACTTCTATCGCCTTTCAAACGGCAACGCTGCCTGCAACTGTCGGAGTGATGGAAGTTGGTGAGTACGAGTTTGGTACTAGTGAGTTTGAAACCATGAGTGTGGTGAGCGGTGCTTTGACAGTCAAGCTACCAGAAAGTGATGAATGGCTGACCTTTAATGCAGGCGAGCAATTTACGGTGGATGCTAACAAAAAGTTCAATGTCAAAGTTTACGTAGAAACCGCTTACTTGTGCACTTATGGCAAATAGACGCTGTTGAACTTTTAGCATTATGAAATTAAGATCATAAAAAACGCTCAGTGATCAGCACTGAGCGTTTTTTTATGCCTATCATCAGCCCAAAATAAAATATTAGAAAAGAGGCGCTATGCTGGTATAAATTTTCCACACTTGCTGTGCGCTACGCCAGACAAAGGCTTTGAAGAATTTATCCCAGCAACACTGTACTCTTTTTAAATTGGATCAAATATATTTTATTTTTGCGTCTATTTTGAGCAGCAAGCGCATCAATACTTATCATAAGTTTTTACGGTATTGCACCATATCGGTTTTAGTCGCAATGGCATCGTATAGTTTACGCGCTGCGGTGTTTCCTTCTTGCGTCGTCCAGTAGACACGGTTGCAGTTTTTTTGAGCGGCAAAGTCATAAACCTGTTCGATCAGCGCTCGTCCAACGCCTTGACCACGCACGTTTTCACTGACGTATAAATCTTCTAAGTAACAACAGTCGGTAGTGTTCCAAGTGTTGGGATGGAGTACCACATGAGTGAAGCCTACTAGCATATCGTCTTGCCACGCCCCAAATCCATAAATAGATACAGTGTTGTCTAGTAAATTGCGCCACGTTGCTTCTATGGTGCTGAGTGGCAAACTGGTGTCATAAAATGCCAGATACTGCTGCCACAAATCCAACCAAGCCTTGTGATCAGCTTCAGAGAGTAGTGCTATTTTTGTAGAAATGTTTTCCATTATATTTTATTAAACTTAAGTTGTGAATGCCTTTGGAGTATGCCTCAAAAACTTATAGTTTAGAACCTTTTAAAGATGATTTTTACACAGGATTACACTTTGTCCGTGGCAAATAAACAGCTAAAACAACCATATTTAATTATGCTAAAACGATTCACGAATCAGACGAGTATTTTTATGTCTAAGGCAGACCCAGAAACCACCACGCAAGATGTGCGCCATGATTATGAGCACTTAGCTCGCTTGGCAAATTTGCGCTATGTGACCGACGATGAACCCGGATATGGACGCAGGCGTTGGGGGCGCGGGTTCACTTATCGAGACGCGACTGGCAATACGGTAAAGGATAAGGCACTGCGTAAACGATTTGATGCGTTAGTCATACCGCCAATGTGGTCAGAGGTTTGGATATGCCAAGATGACAAAGGGCATCTACAATCGACAGGTCGTGATGAAAAGGCACGCAAACAATACTTGTACCATTCAGAGTGGGATCGCGTCCGTGATCAGGCCAAATTTACTGCCATGATAGGGTTTGCAGAAGCATTACCAAATTTGCGCGCTCAAGTTGAAAAAGACTTGGACGCGACACCGCTATCACGAGCCAATGTGCTTGCTGCGGTAGTCAAATTATTAGAGACGACCTTGATCCGTATCGGTAACAGTCGCTATGCTAAGTTGAATAAAAGCTATGGTTTGAGCACCTTGAGAAGCAAGCATGTGAGCGAAATAGACAACGGTCTGGCGTTTGACTTCGTTGGTAAAAGCTCAAAAGAGCATCATATTGAGCTACAAGACGAACGTTTGATTGAGATTATACAAGCGTGTTCTGAGTTACCTGGCTATCAGATTTTTAAGTATTTGGACGACAATGGTAACAAGCAAGTGGTCGATAGTGCCGATATTAATGACTACTTACGAACACATACTTGCATTAGTGGCAGCAATGGTCAGCTCTATAGTGCAAAGGATTTTCGTACATGGATGGCGAGTGTCCTTGCAGCCAGTCATTTGTACGATGCACTGCAAGCACCAGAAGGCGCGTCCATATTAGCCAGTGAGCCTGAAAGCGCTGAGCGCCAAAAGCTGGTCACTGATATGGTCAAAGCGGTAGCAGAAGCGCTTGGTAATACTCCTGCTGTCTGCCGTTCTTCCTATATTAATCCTATTATTATTGAACGATTTTTAGCAGCTCAGTTTTTTGAATCTTATAAACAAGCCCGCCGTGGACGCACCAAACAATATCAAAGTTTTGAAGAAAAGGCATTACTAGGATTCTTGAGTGCGGAGATGTGAGAAAGCGTTTTAGAAACCGATGTGATGCATTGTTTGATAAGGGTTTTTGTATTGTCTTACAGCTGTTTAATGATAATCAGTAATGAACCGTGTAGCTTTATATTAAATAAAAATGATACGTTGTGTATTGAAATAAATATAAAAATGCGTTACTAATAGATCATGTTGAATACTGACGATTGCAAACGGTCTATAGGATGTGGCCACTTTGCAATTATAAAAGCCTTTTTACCCGTTATCTGTTTTTGCTAAAGGATTAGCTTATGAAAACCTCATCTCCAAGTGCTTCTTTAAGCCCTTCATTTTTAGATGCTGATATAGATGCTAAAAACACGCCAGCTAACTACAGCGATTATTATCATAACTTCGATATAAATACCTTATTGACTGAAATATTTGGCGAACATTTAAACGATCGTTTGAATGCCTATATGGCTTGTTGTGGTCGTCATGTGCGTGACGGTCGCGGCGATACTATCGCACTGGTGCACGAAGATACGGCAGGCAATGTGACGACAATGACGTTTGCCGAGCTTGATAAGGTGAGCGCGCAAGTCGCCAATTTACTACAGTCCTATGGCGTACAAGAAGGCGATCAAGTGGCGACCATGCTACCGCGTACGCCTGAGTTATTGACCATTGTCTTGGCCACATGGCGGATTGGTGCTGTATACCAGCCGTTATTTACCGCTTTTGGTTATGATTCTATTAAGTATCGAATGGACAAAGCCAACACCAAAGTCGTTTTTACCAATCAAGAGAATCGCGACAAATTTGAAGATTTGGCCGAGCAAACCAAAATGGTACTGGTTGGCAGTGTAGCGGACGCTCAGACGTGGGGTGACGACAACTATGGTGAGTCATTGGCGACGCAGCCGCAAACGATAGAGTCTGCGACATTAGATACAGATGCGCCATTTTTGCAGATGTTTACCTCGGGCACTGTTGGTAAGTCCAAAGGGGTTAGCGTGCCACTATCGGCGCTGTCCGCTTTTTATCTGTATATGCGCTACGCCATTGATTTACGCGATGAGGATAATTACTGGAACATGGCAGATCCTGGTTGGGCTTATGGACTGTATTATGCCATCACAGGGCCTTTGTTATTAGGCGTCACCACTTATTTCAATGAAGCTGGCTTTGATGCTGCCAATACTCGTGACTTTATGATACGCCATAAGATCACCAATTTGGCTTCTTCGCCAACGGCATTTCGAATGATGAAGTCCAGCGGCGTTTTTGACAAGGTTAATGAAGACGCTCATAGCGATGCTAATGACAGCAGTAAACTATCTTTACGCTGTGCCAACTCAGCAGGGGAAACGCTTAATACCGAAGTGGTCAACTGGGTTGAGACGTACTTAAACTGCAAGGTCTGTGATCAGTATGGTCAAACAGAGACAGGTATGACGTGCTGTGCGCATCATGCGCTGACCCATGAATCCCCAGTCGGCTCAATGGGTATGGCGCTACCGGGGCATACCCTTGTCGTATTAGATGATGATATGAATATATTGCCTGATGGCGAGCAAGGACAGCTGGCAGTGGTAGTGAGTCAATCACCTGCGTTCTTTTTTAGAGGCTATAGCTGGAATGAAAAACAAGCGTTCGCTGATGATTACTATCTGACGGGCGATGTGGTCGAGCGTCATAGCGACGGCAGTTATTGGTTTTCAGGACGCGATGACGACATCATTATTACCGCTGGTTACCGCGTGGGCCCAACCGATGTTGAAAACACCGTGTTAGAGCACGAAGCGGTTGCAGAATCAGCCGCCGTCGGCGTGCCAGACGAGGTGCGCGGCCACACCATCAAGTCTTATGTAGTACTAAAAGAAGGTATTGAAGGGACTGAAGAAATTGCCAAGCAAATTCAAGATTTGGTGCGTAAGCGTCTATCGACTCATGCATATCCGCGTGAGGTTGAATTTGTGGCTGCCTTACCTAAGACGCCAAGTGGTAAGATTCAGCGTTTTTTACTTCGTAGTCTATCGGCAGCTTAGAAATAGTCCGTTACAGCTAAAGGTATTACATAAAAATCATTATGCTGGTATAAATTTGTCTTAATAAAACATTGAATGAAAACGTCGAATAAAAATAGCAAATTAAAGGAATAATTATGCAAATTGAAAAAAACAGCTTCTTGGTCACAGGCGGTGCGTCTGGTCTGGGTGAAGCAGTGGTACGTGCTATCGTTACAAAAGGTGGCAACGTGGTGATCGCTGATCTTAATGAATCCGCTGGAAAAACATTGGTTGATGAGCTGGGCGCTAATGTCCGTTTTGTACGTTGTGATGTGACCAATGGCGATGAGGTGCAAGCAGCTGTTGATATGGCAGAAAGCGTGTTTGGTGGTCTGCAAGGCTCAATTAACTGCGCTGGCATCGCGGTTGTACAAAAACTATTGGATCGTGAAAACAATCCAGCGGATCTTGAATCCTTTAGTCGCGGGGTTAACATTAATCTTGTTGGCTCTTTTAATGTCGCACGTTTGGTCGCAGCCAGTATCGCCAAGCGCGTGGCTAATAATAGCAGTGAAGAGAAAAATATCGATCAAGGTATTATTATCAATACGGCTTCTATCGCAGCTTTTGATGGGCAAGTAGGGCAAGCCAGCTATTCATCATCCAAAGCAGGCGTGGTTGGCTTGACTTTGCCGCTGGCTCGGGAGCTTGCGCGTCATGGTATTCGTGTCATGACTATTGCCCCTGGCGTTTTTGCTACTCCGATGATGCAAAGCATTCCCGAAAAAGCGCGTGAGCAATTAGAGTCAGGCGTTCCCTATCCTAAACGGTTGGGTGATCCTAATGAGTTTGCCAAATTGGTTACGCACATCATTGATAATGCGTATTTAAACGGTGAGGTCATTCGCCTAGATGGCGCGATTCGTATGATGTAGCTGTTTTTAAGTGCTTTTAAATCTTTAATGTTTTTAAGTGTCCTCAGGGCTTTATTCATTAATTCTGCACAAAGATTGACATAGCGCTTTGTTATATTATGATTCATTGCTATTAAGTATGGGTTATAGGGATCAAAGTCTATGTCATTTTTTCGTACAGAGTCTCGTAAATACTCAAGCTGGTTTCTCGTTGCAATAGGGCTTAGCCTTGCGACCATTGTTAGTGCAAGTGCCATTGCTTATGCCAAAACCGCCTCAAATACCAAATCTTCCATTCCTAATGACGTTGTCATCGATAAAGTTTTCGTCATCAAATCAGAGCGTGTCTTAAAACTATTAAGCGGAGACACTGTGATTAAAACGTATCGCATTGCGCTAGGAAATAACCCTGTAGGTCATAAACAGCAAGAAGGCGATGGCCGAACGCCAGTCGGGCACTACCTATTGGATTATAAAAACGAGAATTCTATCGCTCATCGTTCTATCCATGTCAGCTATCCTAACGCTGCTGATATAGCACATGCGCAGTCACTTGGTGTCAGTCCGGGTGGCGATATTATGATTCACGGTCAGATGAATGGGTTTGGTCATCTGGCATGGTTCAATCAAAAACGTGATTGGACGGAAGGGTGTATCGCCGTGACCAACGATGAGATGGATGAGATTATGGCGGCAGTAGACGTTGGTACAATGATTGAGATAGTTGAGTAAGAGTCATTCAATTTCACGAAAAAATTAGCTATAGATATCAATGTTCTGACTTTAACTATCCTAAAAATACTTGTTAATCCTACTTTTTACTGAGTTTTCTCCTTTTATGTAAGTCTTTATTTTTACTGTTTTTTATTTATTTTCTTGAAATACATTCTTAATGTACCTATTAAGGTTTGATGATGATATCATCAAAGTTAGTAAGGTTTTTTTACTTCATGAAAATCTAACTTTTATGCTAATTACCAACAAGTCATCATTTTTGGTTGACACTCATTTATCTGAGTTGAAATCTTGCAGGCTATACCCTATATAAATAATAACTAACAGTGATAGATACTCGATAAAATTGGTAGTAAATACCATATTTCGGTATCTTGTTTTATATCAACTGACTAATAAATACTAATTATAAAAGGACACAATCATGAGGTTCGAAAAATTTACCCAAAAACTGCAATCGGCGATTCAAGAAGCACAGAGCCTAGCGTTAGGACGTGATCATACTGGCATTGATCCTGTGCATCTGTTGGCTGTATTGCTACAAGATGAATCCAACTTGTCTATTTGCCAACAAGCGGGTGCCTCTATCCCTGCGTTAAAGAATGGCGTGGCAAAGGCGTTAAACAATCAAGCAACGATTTCAGAACCAACAGGTGACGTCAATCTAAACCCAAACTCAGTCAAAATCTTAAATTTAGCGGATCGCCAAGCACAAAAAGAAGGCGATGACTTTATTGCAACTGAATGGGTGATGTTGGCACTCGCTGAGCAAGGCGAAACCAAGAAAATATTTGAAAGTGCTGGCGTGACAGCAAGCAAGTTAAAAGCAGTCATTGAGCAATTGCGCGGCGATGAGACGGTCAACAATCAAAATGCTGAAGACCAACGTGATGCTCTAAACAAATATACGATTAACCTGACTGAGCAGGCGGAGCTTGGCAAACTTGATCCCGTGATCGGTCGTGACGAAGAGATTCGCCGTACCATTCAAGTGCTCTCACGTCGTACCAAAAACAACCCAGTGTTGATCGGTGAGCCAGGTGTTGGTAAAACTGCAATTGTCGAAGGCTTAGCACAAAAGATCATCAATGGTGACGTACCAGAAGGTTTACGCCGGAAAGAAGTGCTGTCATTGGACTTAGGAGCACTGATTGCGGGTGCAAAATTCCGCGGTGAGTTTGAAGAGCGTCTTAAAAGCGTTTTGAGTGACTTGGCAAAGCAAGAAGGTAACGTCATTTTATTTATCGATGAGCTGCACACCATGGTCGGTGCCGGTAAGTCGGAAGGGGCGATGGATGCGGGCAATATGTTAAAGCCTGCTCTTGCGCGCGGTGAGTTGCATTGCGTTGGTGCCACCACATTGGATGAATATCGCCAGTATATCGAAAAAGACGCGGCGCTTGAGCGTCGTTTCCAAAAAGTGCTGGTCGATGAGCCAACGGTAGAAGACACCATTGCGATATTGCGTGGTCTCAAAGAGCGTTATGAGTTGCATCACGGGGTTGATATTCAGGACAGCGCGATTATTGCGGCCGCTCGCATGAGTCACCGCTATATTACCGATCGTAAGCTACCGGACAAAGCGATTGACTTAATCGATGAGGCGGCCAGTCGGTTGCGTATGGAGATGGACAGTAAGCCTGAATCTTTAGGTAAGCTCGACAGTCGTTTGATTCAGCTAAAAATGCAGCGCGAAGTGCTAAAAAATGAAGAAGATGCTGGTGCGCAAGCCGAGCGTAAGGTACTGGATTCACAAATTGAAGAGCTAGAAAAAGAATACGCCGATCTCAATGAGATTTGGCAAGCAGAAAAAGCCTTGGTTAAAGGCAGTCAGCAGTTAAAAGACGAACTGGATAAAGCCCGTATTGCTTATGACAAAGCCAGTCGCGAAGGCGATTATGAAACCATGAGTAAGCTACAGTATGAGACCATTCCGCAATTAGAGCGTCGCATCACTGAGTCTGACTTGGCTGAGCAAAAAGAGCAAACAGGCGAAGGCAGTACTGTCAAACTACTTCGCAATAAAGTCACAGACAATGAAATTGCTGAAGTGGTTGCCGCAGCGACAGGTATTCCAGTCAGTAAAATGATGCAAGGTGAGCGTGACAAAATGCTAGCGATGGAAGAAAAACTCCATGAGCGCGTCATCGGTCAAGATGAAGCGGTCGAAGCGGTGGCAAATGCGGTGCGCCGTAGTCGTGCTGGTTTGTCTGATCCGAACCGTCCTTCAGGCTCATTCTTATTTTTAGGGCCAACGGGTGTGGGTAAAACGGAGCTGACCAAATCACTGGCAAACTTCTTGTTCGATAGTGAAGATGCGATCGTACGTATCGACATGAGTGAGTACATGGAGAAGCACAGTGTTAGTCGTTTGGTGGGTGCGCCTCCAGGTTATGTCGGTTATGAAGAGGGCGGCGCATTAACGGAAGCCGTACGCCGCAAACCTTACAGTGTGATTTTGTTTGATGAGGTTGAAAAAGCGCATCCTGATGTTTTCAACATACTATTGCAAGTATTGGATGACGGACGTTTGACCGATTCGCAAGGCCGGGTGGTTGACTTTAAAAATACGGTTATCATCATGACCAGCAACTTGGGTTCGCATAAAATTCAAGAGATGGTCGGTGAAAGCTATGATGATATCAAGGCTGAGGTCATGGAGTCTGTTGGGCAGCATTTCCGCCCTGAGTTTGTCAACCGGATTGATGAGATTGTGGTCTTCCATCCGCTTGGTATGTCGCAGATGTCAGGCATTGCGTCCATTCAGTTGGATCGCTTACGCAAGCGCTTACATGAGCGTGAGATGGATATCGAACTGTCAGTGGATGCCATGAATAAACTGGTGGCGGTTGGATATGATCCTGTTTATGGTGCACGTCCTCTAAAACGTGCTATTCAGCAGGAGATTGAAAATCCATTATCATTGAAGCTGCTGGCAGGTGATTTTGTCGCTGGCGATATCATAAAAGTTGATGTCGGTGCAGATGATAAGCTGGTGTTTGACAAGCTTAGAGTGAGCTAGTAATAAATAATAATTTTATAAAAAACCCCTTACTTGCAATGGCAGGTAAGGGGTTTTTGTTTGGTACGCTGATATTTAGTATTATTTTACCTTTTTAACACATTTCCTGTGCTAAAAATAATTTAAGCTCTAGTAACATTAACTTAACATGGATGGAGAGGACAAATGACGACAGTCAATACCAAATATAAGAGCGCACCGTTAACCTTACCCCTTATTATATCAGCACTTCTGTTTAGTACGGCGGCTTGTTCTAATCAATCGGGTCTCAGTACCAATACAGACTATAAAGAGCCAAAAACCTCTGCCACAAAGTCACCAGCAAATGCTGACAAACCTGAATTTACTACCAAGACCGTCGCTACTTTTGATGAACCTTGGGCCATGACTGCACTACCTAAGATGAACAATAAGGCCCCAAAATTTCTTGTGACACAAAAGACGGGCGAGTTGTTTATTGTTGATACGGCAACAGGTGCCAAGACCGCTGTGACAGGTATACCTAATGTGGCTTATGGTGGTCAAGGCGGGCTGGGAGACATTACCCTTGCACCAGATTTTGCCACGTCCAATAACGTCTATATTAGCTATGCAGAAGCGGGGACTGGCAGTGACAGTAACAAATTTGGTGCTAAAGTAATCAAAGCGAAATTGTCAGGGATGAACACTAGCACGCCAAGCTTACAAGGCATTACCCCAATTTGGCAACAAGTACCAAAAGTGACTGGTCAAGGACATTATAGCCATCGCCTGCTTTTTTCACCTGATGGACAGTATTTGTATATCAGTTCAGGAGAACGTCAGAAAAAAGATCCTGCACAAGATATGAGCATGAATTTGGGTAAAATCATTAGATTAAACGCTGATGGTTCAGTGCCAAAAGACAACCCATTTGTAAATAACAGCAATAAGATTGCATCTCAATTTTGGACAATGGGAAATCGTAACGTACTTGGTATGGCGTTTGATAAAAAGGGTAAGTTATGGGTAAATGAGATGGGTCCAAAAAACGGTGACGAATTTAACCTAATTGAAAAAGGCAAAAATTATGGTTGGCCGCTCGTTTCTAACGGTAGCGATTACTCTGGTGCTCCCATTCCTGACCACGATACTCGGCCTGAGTTTGAAGAACCTAAGATCACATGGACACCTGTCATATCTCCTTCATCAATGACTATTTACTCCAGCGGTACTCATAATGATTTTCCAGCGTGGGAAGGAGATTTCTTAATTGGCGGTCTATCATCGAAAGCACTTGTCGTTGTAAGTACTGACAATGATACTGCTTCCGAGCGTTATCGCTATGACATGGGTGAGCGCATTCGTAGTGTATTAGCAGTAGATGGTCAAGTATGGGTATTAGAGGATGAGAGTGATAGCAAACTATTACAGCTATTACCGAAATAACAATCGGTTTGTTTTACTTTGTCTAACTGATCATTGTAAAAAATTATAAGTACATTAATGGGCAAATTGGCGTAGATGTTGCTACCCAATTTGCTTAATTTTTGCAATACTAGAAAAGCAAACAAAATATAGTTCTAGGGTCTTTCTATCAGCGCCACACCTGTAAGTATTTGAATTAGATTTGATAATTTTGAGTTACCTTGTTAAGGTGACCCTTCTAAAAATTGAGGCTAACAAATAATGGATCATGTAAAAGTTGGCAGATTGGGCCCTTTCCCCCGGGTTAGCAAACCTGTGTTTATTACTTCGGCGTTACTTATCGTTGGTTTTATTATCTTCGGTGCTTTCTTTACTGAAACGGCAGGAGCCCTATTTAGCTTTTTACAAAGCTTTATTACCGATAAATTTGGCTGGATGTTCGTTATTCTAATGAACGTGGCGCTGATATTTTGTATTTATCTAGCGGCGAGCCGTTATGGTGACATTCGTCTCGGTCAGCAAACAGAACGACCAGAGTACAGTCTGTTCTCATGGATTGGTATGTTGTTTTCAGCAGGTATCGGTATTGGACTGGTATATTGGGGCACTGCTGAACCTCTATATCACTTTATGGCACCACCACTTGGTGAAGCTGAGACCATAGAAGCTGCTAAACAAGCCATGAGCATCTCATTTTTGCATTGGGGTTTACATGCTTGGGCGGTTTATACCATCGTGGCCCTTTCCTTGGCCTACTTCCATTTCCGTCGAGGGCTGCCGCTTTCGATTCGCTCAACGTTATACCCTATATTGGGCGAAAAGATATACGGTCGCTGGGGTCATACGGTTGATATCTTAGCGGTGTTCGGTACGATGTTTGGGGTGGTGACTTCTTTAGGTTTGGGCGTCATGCAAATCAACTCCGGCCTAGAGAATTTATTTGGGATTCCAAATTCCTTGGTAGTACAGTTCGTTATTATTGGTTTTGTGACTGCGCTTGCGTGTGGGTCATTAATGCTTGGTCTTGATAAAGGTATCAAGCGTTTAAGTGACATCAATATGGGTTTTACGGGCTTGCTTTTGGCCTTCATGGTCGTTTTGGGACCAACCTTATTTATTTTTGATAGTTTTATAGAAAACATCGGAAACTATGTAGTCGCTTTGATACCGCTTTCAACATGGGGTGAGGCTTATAGCAATACAGATTGGCAAAGCAGTTGGACAATGTTTTATTGGGCATGGTGGGTGAGCTGGGCCCCATTTGTAGGGATATTCATTGCGCGTATTAGCCGTGGTCGTACTATCCGCGAGTTTGTATTGGGTGTACTACTGATTCCAATGGTGATTTTATTTTTCTGGTTCACAACTTTTGGCGGTGTGGCCATACATATGGAACTGCTAGCGGCGCTTGATCCCGCCCTTGTCAATCCGGGACTGGTAGAGGCGGTACAAGCAGATTTGGGTAGCGCTATTTTTAAGCTGGTTGAATACTATCCGTTTGCAAAACCCATTACCTTGCTTATTGTTGTTATGATTGTCTTATGGTTTGTTACTTCATCAGATTCAGCAAGTTTTGTGATTGATATGCTGACCGCTGGTGGTGATACCAACCCACCTAAGATTCAGCGTTTATTTTGGGCCATAATGGAAGGGTTAATTGCTGCCATATTGTTGGCAGCAGGTGGGTTAGAAGCCTTACAGGCTGCTGCTATCGTAGCTGGCTTACCGTTTGCTTTGGTTATATTTTTAATGATGTATGCGTTGCTCCGTGGTTTAGGTAGAGATCGATTGATACTTTATCGAGCGCAGCAGTACTTTATCACTGAAGAGTCGGCAGAACACAACTCGGCCAATACTTTTACCGATGAGCATTTGTTAAAAGGACCACCTAAGATTACTAAAGGGGACTAAGTAAGACTAGACGGTTTACTTAAAATAAATATCCATAAAGTACGACTCACAAAAAATCCTAAGACACATAACTGTCTTAGGATTTTTTTATTGATATCGGACTTTTTTAACAGGTGAAGCTCATTAACTATGGTTGAGCAGCTTGAACATGTCTGTTATTTGCATTCGCCTTTCACATAGCCTATTGCCTCAGGCATGTTGCAAGCAGAGCAAGCATTGCCTGCCGTACGGTAGCTAATCACTGAACCAACCTTAGTTTTTACGCACACAGGATCATACTGCATGGTACACATGGTATCTCCAGGCTTAGAGGTAGTAGGCGGACATTGAGTAAGGTTGCCTTTAAGTAGCGGATTGGTGGTTTTGGCTGGCTGGGTAGGAGTGGTCTCAGGCATTGCCGGACTTGGTAAGTAACTACAGCTTGCCAATGCCATGGTCAGAGTCAGGCCAATTAGTGAGGATTTAAAAAACTTGATCATAAAAATATGTCCCTATAAGTGAGAGTTGTGATTCCCTGTTAGCGATAATTGGTTTTCTTATTTATAGTAGCGTATTTGTAGCTGTCCATCTATAAAATATCATTTTTAAAGTAAATTTATCTCATCAGAATTTAGAGTGTGGCCCATAAAAAACCCAAGCTCATTATAGGGCTTGGGTTTTGCGAATATCAAAATATTGTCTAGGTTTTACAGCATCAAGTGAGCAAGAAAACCTTATTCAGCTGACTTCTCGTCTTTATTGATTTGCACGTATTTGTCAAAATTCTGTGCATAATCCGTCAAGTTGTCGCTTAGCATTTGACGATACTGTTTGACATAGAACTCGACGATATCGTCTTTTTCTTTGGCAAAATCATCGCCTTTGATAAAGCCGATAGAAGCGACTGATGCGCTATAACGAGCGGCTGCATACAATAAAGAAGCGCCTACTTGTCCTGAGTGTGCTTCTGGGCCCAATTGACTGTTAGCGATACCGATGATGGCATCAGCACGTTGATAAAATGCCTGCATTTCAGGGGTAATTTCAATGCTTGTATCAACATTGTTGTCTTGCATGTCGTTCTCTTGGATATTGTCTTGAGACATAAGCGGCTCCTAATAAGTGTAGGGGATTTTGAATATAGAAAAACGGTTTATAAAAGGTATAAAAAATTGCTTTTATAGACCAGCGTCTGCTTTTAAGATCTCAGCTTTGTCTGTTTTTTCCCATGTAAAGGCAGTCTCTGACCCTATACGACCAAAATGACCAAAGGTAGCAGTCTGCTGATACATTGGCTGCAATAAATTCAGCATACGGGTGATACCGTAAGGACGTAAATCAAAATGGGCACGAATCAGACGAATGATTTCATCGTTGCTGATTTTATTGGTACCAAAAGTATTGACAGAGATAGAAGTTGGTTCAGCAACACCGATCGCATAGCTGACTTGTATTTCACAGCGTTCAGCAAGTCCTGCAGCTACGATGTTTTTTGCGACATAACGCACAGCATAAGCGGCGCTACGGTCGACTTTTGATGGATCTTTACCACTAAAGGCACCGCCACCATGACGCGCCATACCACCATAAGTATCAACGATGATCTTACGACCTGTCAATCCTGCATCACCAACTGGTCCGCCGATGACAAATTTGCCTGTTGGATTGATGTGATAACGAGTGCCCGCGTGTAATAGCTCAGCTGGTAGCACTTGCTTGATGATAGATTCCATGACTGCTTCTTGCAGATCTGTCTGCGATATGCTCGGGTCATGCTGCGTTGACAAGACGACGGCATCAATCGCAGCCGGTCTGTTTCCTTCATATTTTAAGGTTACTTGTGCTTTGGCATCTGGACGCAACCAAGGCAGCTCGCCTGAACGGCGCAACTCTGACTGACGCTCCATCAGGCGATGAGCAAATTCAACAGGTGCGGGCATTAATACATCAGTTTCATTGCTGGCATAACCAAACATCAGGCCTTGGTCGCCTGCACCTTGCTCTTCAGGGTCGCTGCGATCGACACCTTGGGCAATTTCAGGAGATTGTTTGCCGAGCATGTTAATCACTGCACAAGTCTCGCCATCAAAACCTAAATCAGAATGGTGGTAACCAATGCCGTTCACTGTATCACGAACAATACGCTCAACATCGATATTTGCCGTCGTGGTTACTTCACCTGCTAATATCACCGCACCCGTTTTAACCAAAGTCTCGCATGCCACACGTGCATGCAAGTCTTCACGTAAGATCGCATCAAGGATAGCGTCTGATATTTGGTCAGCCATTTTATCAGGATGGCCTTCGCTCACAGATTCTGAGGTAAATAAGTTGTATTCACGCATAATAAGATCGCTTAATTGCAGGGACTGTAGTTAATGTACTCAGTCATTATTAAATGTATATAAAAATAAAAGACTAAAACGAATCAAAAAATTAGCATATTTTACCGTGTATCGAGGTAAAACTCTAGCGATGGATGGTGTTATGAGGTAACTGGTTTTGGATTAAGCGTGGTAAAAGTCATCAATTTCGCTATCCTCTTGCCAGCGGTATTCAGTATGGTTAGCAATTTGACGTGCCACATCTACGCCATGTCTGTCAGCAATAAAGCCAAGCGCCATATCCATACCGGCACTCACGCCTGAGGACGTATAAAACTTATCATCGACTACCCAGCGTGCTTGCTCTACCCAGTTCACCTGATTGGATTGAGAAATTACCCATTGCCAAGCGAGTTTATTAGACGTTGCTCGCTTACCATCCAACACGCCGCTCTTAGCCAACAAGGCGCTACCAGTACAGACGCTAAGTACCCAATCAGCCTGATCAGCAAGCGTCGCAAGCGTTTGCAAAAACAAATCATTATTAACCTGCTTTCGAGTGCCCATACCACCAACAATCAATAAAATATCCGTCGGATGCTCTAGTTCTGCTACAGCGATGGTTTGCATAGCGACACCATGTTTACTGCTGGTAATACTACCGGTCATTGAGGCAAACTGCATACGATAATGGTCAGGCAAGCGGCCAAACATCTCGATAGGACCGAATAGATCTAAGGTTTCAAAGTCGTCAAATAATAGGGCGGTAAGCGTATGCATTTGGCTTCCTTAATTTTAAAGTGGTTATAATTCTAAAAACGCCGCTTTATCCTTAAACATACATTCGGTATAGACAGGGCAAGCGCCACATTTGGGTGTGCGTGCCTGACAGGTATAGCGGCCGTGCAAAATAAGGTAATGATGTGCATCAACGATGAAGTCGTCTGGGATACGTTCGATCAGCTTTTCTTCAACGATTAATACGTTTTTGCCAGTAGCGAGACCTGTGCGGTTGCCCACCCGAAAGATATGCGTATCGACCGCCATGGTTGGCTGACCAAAAGCGGTATTTAAGACCACATTGGCCGTTTTGCGCCCAACCCCTGCTAATGATTCTAAGTCTTTGCGATTGTCAGGGACAGTGCTATCAAACTTCTCAATCAAATCACGACAGGTCTTGATGACGTTTTTGGCTTTGGCATTATATAAGCCAATATTTTTGATATAAGATTTTAATCCCTCTTCACCAAGCGCCAATATTGTCTCAGGCGTATTTGCTACGGGGTATAGCTGCTGAGTGGCAATGTTGACGCTAACATCTGTTGCCTGTGCCGATAGTATCACCGCAATCAGTAACTCAAAATTACTGGCGTAATTGAGTTCCGTGACAGGCTCCTTAATCGTCTCTGCCAGTTTTTCAAAGAACGGACGGACATCACGATTGGGCATTCTTCTCGATGGTGGTGTATCAGCTGTTTTGTGCTTGACGGTTTTACTCATGATGTTTTTACTGTTTATTTGGCGATTGATGATTCAAAGTCGTATATCGATTGTCTTATAGTGAGGCAATCGAGAGCAGAGTTTATCAATTGGCTATGGAATAGTTATATCAGGTGGCTATCAAGTTTTTCACAAACAACTATCAAATAATTATAGCTGTAAAAGCTCGGCTTGTAATGCTTCAAGCTCGGCCTGCTTTTGCTCATTGGCACGAACACTTAGCTGTTTCTCTAGCTTTTTAATTTTGGTGCGCAGCTTAGCAGCAGCGATGGTGTTTTTTGCTTGGGCTTCACTGATGTTTAACGATTGACTGGCCGCATTATTCAACTTTGCCTCCACCATACTGACCACAGGCCTACTGTTGCTGCTGTCAGCGAGCTGCTCGGTTACTCGTCTTAAATGAGTATGATAACGCAGTCTTAAATCTTCTTCCTCAGCGGCTCGCTCAGATACAGAAAGCTCACGCTCTATCGTAATCAAGTCGATACAATCTACAGGACAGGGTGCGATACACAGCTCGCAGCCCGTGCACAAGTCAGTAAAAATGGTGTGCATGTGCTTGCCAGTACCGACAATAGCGTCCACTGGGCAGGCAGGGATACATTTGGTACAACCAATACAGTCATCTTCACGAATGACCGCGCGTACCTCGGTAGGACGCGCTGAGCTAACATTTATCGGCCACTGAGAGGGAGCCGCTTTAAGCACTACATTATGGTCATCAGGATAAAGAATTTGAGCGATAGCGTTAGTGACAGGCTGGCCACCGGGTACGCATTTATTATAGGGTTCATCGTCTAACACGATAGCCGCTGCATATGGCAAACAGCCGTCAGGATGCTCACAAAGACCGCACTGTGTTTGCGGTAAACAGGCATCAATACGTGCAATTTTATCCTGTATCTCAATATCTAGTGTCTGTACAGCTAAGCTATCAAATAAAATAGGCAAATCAGTCAAACGTGTCAAATTAACGGGCTTATCGACGTTTGGTTCTATCAGGTTGGTAGTATGGATCTGGGGCATTGAATGAGTGGCCTTAACATCGGTCATTACTGGCTATTTGGCTTATAATCCGTAAGCGGGGAGATTGGCATGCGTATTTTGATAATACATGCTCACGTAGTGAAAGATTAACATATTTAGGGTCTGAAAACATCTGTGTCAGAGACATTCCAGCAGCACTCACTGTCTCAGTTGTAGGGCGAACCTATTGTATTACCTATTTTTACTATATCTAAGATATCTATACTGATGTCTATGTTTTCACAAGTTTTTTGGAAGTTAAATGATGCGTTCGAAAAATACCAATGCTGTACTGCTGCTTTTACTGTGTACGTTTTTTTGGGGTGCAAGCTTTCCTGTGGGCAAACATGCGCTAGCAGAAGTGAATGCATTTACTTTAGTCATGTGGCGTTTTAGCATAGCAGCGGTTTGTCTGTTCATATATATCAAATACAAGCACATACCTCTGCCAAGTATGACAGCAAAGCAGTGGGGATGGGTAATTGGTGTGTCTTTGATGGGGGTGGGCGGATTAAACCTCGGCTTATTCACCGGTTTGGCTCAGACCAATGCCAGTAACGGCGCGTTAATTATGGCACTTAGTCCGCTAATGACATCTTTGATGGGCTCAGTGGCTCAGCGCAAATTCCCCACGCTTGGTGCATTATTTAGCCTTGTAGTATGTTTGTCTGGGGTGTTGTTGGTTCTCACAAATGGTACGATTACAAGCTTACTCAGTTTTGAGCCAAATCATGGCGATCAAATGATATTTTTTGGCATGTTGTGTTGGAGTCTCTATACCTATCTAACCCAAGGCATTAGTCGCTGGATGCCAATGATTCCTTACACCTTGGTCGGTATGTTGTCAGGTCTTGGCATGATCTCGCTAATGGTGATGTTTAGTACAGAGGTACATCCATTGCAAGAGAGCTTTGCTATCAGTAAAGGGGTGTTTGGCGACTTGATATTTATTGGCGTCTTTGGCACCGTTGGCGGCTATCTTTTGTGGATTTCGGGGGTGAAGCAACTTGGCGCTACCAATGCCTCTTTATTCTTTAATTTTGTGCCAGTTTTTGCTGCGCTCACTGCATTTGCTTATGGTCAGCAGGTTACGGCTTTACAGTTAGTAGGTATGGCCATTGTGATTGCGGGTTTATTGATACCCAAAATGTTTAGCTGGCAATATCAGCGTTTGACTAACCGCATTTGATTCGCCATAAAGCTGCGAGCTTAATATGATTTATGCAGACAACACAACGCCTTGTTCCTGCGCGATTTGTGCAATCAACTCGTAAGCTATACTGCCTTTAAAAGGAATTTTAGGTAGGTTTGAGAGATCAAAAAAATCAGCATGCGTCAGCTCCTCTTCTTGAATGACAATATCACCCCCTGCATAAGACGCTCTAAAACCAAGCATCAAATTAGAAGGAAAAGGCCAAGGCTGGCTACTCACGTAGCGTAGGTCGGTCACGCTGATATTGACCTCTTCTGCGACTTCACGGACTACGGCATGCTCCAGACTTTCACCCACCTCGACAAAACCTGCAATCAAGCCGTACATTGCTGGTAATTTTTGTACCCCATGCCGTCGATGTTGAGCCAGCAGAATTTGCATCTCTCCTGTCTGTGGATTGGGACGCGTGATGGCAGTGATGACACACGGCTGAACACGAGGATACTGGCGTAATTGACACACAGGGCAGACCATGGCGCGCTCATCTGTTTTGGCAGCAGTGACAGGTGCCGCGCAGCGACTACAAAACTGTGTGTCTGTTTGCCAACGCAGTAATTGTATGGCTTGGCTGATCTGCGTAGATAAAGCGATCGGCAACTGAGTGATCAGCTGTCTATAAGGCAAAAAAGCGTGATCGCTATTTTCAGAGATGGTAGGTAAGGCGATATTGTGTGCGATAGCATAGTCATCAGTAATGGCGCTGGTAGCCTTAGCTGTAAAGGTATCGATAACCTCTTGCTCCGCTTCTACCGAATCATCAAAAAGACTGTCAGATACCCAATAACTCGGCGCTAGGCTGTCAACTAGCGTGACATGACCAAGCTGATAAGCTGGTCGATACTCACTATTGTCTGAGTTTGAGATGGACTGTGGTAATTGAACCTGCAATGGCCACCAGCCATTAGGCGTTTGACGACATAGGACGGTGTCATCACGAAACACAAAAGCATGGGTCATATACAACATTCCAAAACGGCGAAAACAAGTTTGTAGTGCGTAACACACAAACTTGTTTAAAGTGAGATAAATAAATTAACAACGATGGCAGAAAAAAAAGATCACAAACTAACTGTCATAAGGGCGAAGCCGCATTACGATTAAGCCGCGAGCAAGTGACTCAAGCTTTGCTGGCCTATATCGAGCGCCTGCTTACTAACAGGACGATTGTGCTCAAAACCATCTAAATGATAATCGACAGCCATGATCACATCTGCAATACAGGCAAGCGTATCGTCTTCTATACGTTGTCCGCTTGCGATACGCTGCTCAATATAGTTAGCCAATTGGCTCAGCATACTGGCAGGCGTCGGTAATTGTAAGAAGCGCACAGCTCCTGAGACTTGGCGCATCATCTCAGGTATGTTCTGAATATTGAGCATGTCTCGCTCAGGCTCTGCCAAATAGTCATTGATGGCTTGTTCGGCACTGGCGATAGCGGTACGACTTTCTTGTATCAAGGTGTCATTGGCCGTATTTAGCTGATGCAATGAGATATGAGGATTGTTCAGTGGCAAATAAATGGCGCCAGGTGTGTGCATTTCTGCCATTGCGATAGTGGCGTTTTCTGCATGCATCAATGCCAATAGTAAGTGATCAAAATCATCAGGTGAAGGCGCGCGCCAATGTTGAACGGCATCAGCAGCTGTGCTGAGGCTATTGGCGGCACTTGATAGACCAAGTAAGTGTAGTGCTGAGCTTAATGTAATAAGCTCTTCGATAATCTGGGCGGTCAGCATGTCAGCTGGGTGGATTGAATCACCGCGCGCGTAGCTGTCTACCTGTTCTTTAATCGAATTGATTTGGGTTTGGATAATGGTATTCAAAGTGTCGGTCAAGGCGCGATTAGGACCGAACAAGAAGCGCTTCATTTGCTCAATCTGAGCACCCTCTAACCGATTATTGGCATACTGTTCACGCAGTTGTTGCGCTGCTGCATTGTCACGCTGACATGCAAAACTGACCAAATCAGCAAAACGCTTATCCATCACCGGTAAGTAACTTTGAAACTGCTGTTCTAAGTAAATGAGTGTATGTTTTTGACTCAGGTTCAGTGGCAAGATGGTTGCGATATCAGTCACAGCTGCAGACGCCGCTTGCCAGAATAAGCTGGTGGTGTTTGACGCGATCAAAGCACAGGCGGCACTCATAGCATCAAGTTTTTGTTGATCTTCTGAACTAACATAGCCGTCTTGATTGAACAAAGCGACGCCAAGACCACTACGATAAGCATAGGTTAAAAGCTCGCTATCAAGGTTAAGCGCTTTTAGTGGTTGGAAGTTTTTTTCAGGATTGGCAATGATGACACTACTGCTGCCAAACGCAGAAAAATAATCGTCTGGAACTGGAGTTTGTTGACTATGAGCGTTCAGCTTATTAATAACCGGTAGCAACAAAGTTGGCTCTACCGACTCTGTCAATAGCACAAACTCAACGTAGCGATCTAGCGTCATAATCGCTTCTGATAAATCCATGATTAAGTTAACATCGTTATTGTTACCATTGTCATGAAGGCGTTGTAACCCGTTAACAATCGCAGTATTTAAAGCCTCTGCACCAACCAAAGAAATCAGCTTAAAGATGTAAGACAGCTGCTTTAATACCGTAATAGAATCTAATAGCAAAGGCGCCTGAGTGTCATCATCATTGAACTCGCTTAGATGAATCTCGGTATCTCTAAGCGTTACGATGATCTCATCATGTAGCAAATGTAGTGAGGGTAGGTTGAAATCAGTAACACTAAGTGTGGGGGCAGTTAACTTCATTTGCGCAGACTGGTTCATAGGTGTTTTTCCATAACGTACTGATGAGAATGGCGATAGGTTGAATAATGCTACAAGGTAAATATGAGTGCTGTTTTAACTTTTACTATAATAATCAAGACGATACTGTACAAATGGTATGGTAAAAATTATATAACTGGCTATTCACTGCACAACCAATGATTAGCTGACAACTAACAACATGGATAATGCTTACATATTGGCTTTAAGCTCAGGATAATCCTCTGAGAGCGAAGCATACCACTGTTGGTTGGCATTCTCATCTGTGGTCGATTCTAGTAATAAAGCGGCTAGATTGGCAAAATTTGCATGGGCAGTTTGACCGCCGTCAGTTTGCGTGTCTTCTTCAATGGCAAGTGTGACTTGTCCACCTGTCATCGCCAAATATACTTCGGCTAAAATCTCTGAGTCAAGCAATGCCCCGTGGAAGGTACGATCTTGCTTACCAACGTCTAGGCGTCTTACTAATGCATCTAGAGTGTTTTTTTGACCCGGGTATTGCTGTTTTGCCATAGCCAGCGAGTCAGTCACCTGTACCCGTTCAGCAAAGTCGTTCAAACCGACTTTGGCAAACTCCATATTTAAGAAGTTCATATCAAATGATGCATTATGAGCGATGATTTCTGCGCCGTCCATAAAGTCATATAAAGATTTTGCGACTTGATCGAATGTTGGTTTGTCAGCTAAAAACGCTTCAGAAATACCGTGAATGCGAATAACTTCCTCATCCATGCCGCGCTGCGGATTGATGTAGACGTGTAGTTTTTCGCCCGTAAATTTGCGTCCGACCATCTCAACAATACCGACTTCAATGATACGGTCACCTTTGAGCGCATCAAGTCCTGTGGTCTCGGTATCCATAATCAGCTGGCGATCAGATTCATGACGGTATTTTGGTTCAGGTAATAGTGGCCTAAAGTGCGGATTGGCACGGCTAGTATCACCATCGAACTTTACAACCTCGTCCGTCATATCGGGTGAATGACTGTCTTCGATTGTACCTGTCATTGATGCGTGGGCTTCTGGCATAGCTGTATTACTCATTGGTTTGGTCGCATGGCTCTGTTCGGCTGCATGACTCTGCTTGGTCGCATGGTCTTGATAACGATCTGTTTCTATTATAGCGTCTTTATTCATCATGTTATGGTCATGATGGTTATTGTTATGACTGTCTAGTAACTCTTCCTCAAACTCATCATCCTCTTCATCAAGACCGAGAGGATCAAAACTTAACCAGTCATTGCTAGAGACAGTAGACGCTCTATCAATCGTTATCTGAGCTTTTTTTTTAGATGTATCTTGAGCAGGTACTGTTGATAAATCCTCGCTACTGGAGGTCACGCCCAGATTTGCCAATTCGTCTGCTTTTTCGTTGCCAGCATGACCAGCATGACCCTTAACCCAGTGCCAATCAACATCACGCTTTTGAGTCAATGCATCCAGTTGCTGCCAAAGGTCTTGATTGGCAACAGGCTTCTTACTGGCTGTTTTCCAGCCTCTTTTTTTCCAACCTTCAATCCATTCAGTGATGCCTTTTTTGACATAACTCGAATCAGTCCAAATCTCAAGATTTTGCTCAAGCGGGCTGTGCGTCAACGCTTGTATCGCACCCATCAACTCCATACGGTTATTGGTCGTCTCTTTATCACCATCATACAAATCCTGGGTGCGCCCGTCACTAAAAATAAGATGCGCCCCCCAGCCACCAGCACCAGGATTGCCTTTGCAAGCACCATCCGTATAGGCAACGGTCGTATTTGATTTAGCGGCCAACGGATCTATCGCGTGATTGGGGTTGAATGGTGATGTTTTGCGATTGTCTGACATAAAAACTTAAGGACCCAATAGATGATAAATGTAGGAGAAAATGAAGAGGATTTTCATATGATTTTTACGATAATTGTCCCTTCGGATGCTGGGGCTGAGTATAGCAAATCTATCGCTGATATGGGCAGTCGTCATACACAAAATCGCAAAATCCTTGACGAGCTTTTATATGACAATAGTAACGGGCTGGTTTTCTGTTAAAATAGCGCGAACTGCTAAGAGCTGTCTCTGAAAAGTGTGCTTTTTTAGGATAACTTTTGGTAAAACAAACACTGGTAATATCAGCGTGCTGCTTGCCTCAAAAAGTCATAATCACTGTGCGAGTTGACGATAGTGATTGGACGGTCATAACCTTAACAAGTGCTTTTCACGCATGAATGCAGGATAACCTTATTATGTCCTTATGCTCAAACGTTTTTTCAAAAAGTTTAACGGTCGGCATGGCCGTAAGCTGCGCACTATTTCTGACAGCTTGTAATGACAGTAATACGCAAACCGATACAAAGGTAGAGACGGCAGCAGATCTGTCTGTTTTTGAAGGGTGTTATACGGTGAGTCATGATGAGCCTGCTCAAATAAAGGTCAGTCAGCAAGACGGCTCTTGGGTTATGCAAATGAAAGAACCTGCGAGTGCTAAACGCGTTTGGGACAATCCTGAGCCGTTAGAAGTGATTGAGAATAGCGATGTACCGCAATTTTTCTCTATTGACCCCGATAATGTCGATGCCGTCATTGGCCGTCCCGACAGAGTACTGGTGCTCGCTCATGTCAAACCCGTTTATGCCAATATTGACCCACTATTAGACAGTGAGTATTTGTCTTATATTTATCGCGGTGCCAATACGATCTACCGCGTCGAATGTGATGACGTCAATACCGATATTTTGGCCAATCCTCATGCCAATATTATTATCGATAATGTCAATGAGGCCAGTTAGAAAAGTATGTGTTTAACGTTGTTTGTTAGTAGATACACTTTGTTATAAACCGTCATGTCAATAGAGTCAGGCAATATGAATTTTTTTAGTTATGTGGTGTTGGGTGGATTTTCTTATGCAGCGGGTTGGGCAATAAGAACGTATGTTTTGGACAAAAAGCCACAACCTGAACAGCCTTATAATCTTAAGCATCCTTTGATTTTGGCGTATTTGGCGGGATTTTTTATTGTCATGTTGATTGTCTCTTGGCTCATTGGTCGCTATACACTTGGACATGCGACCCTTGATCTCCCTTTCATTATTATTAACAGCCTCGTTGCGACCTTTGTTTATTCGTTTGGCCTTAATCCTGAAAAAGCCCGTTATGATGTGCCTGATTAGCGATCATAGATAAATTAATAGTAAAAAATAAAAAAGCCACGGCCGATAAATGCATTATCGACGGTGGCTTTTTTACTATCGGTAATCTATTAAGTTTAAAGTATTTTTGATAATCCGTAGGGTTTGACGACGCGTAGCGAAAAAGCAAATATGGGAAAGGGTTGAGTAACCATGGCGGCCAGTGACCGCGCTATACTTTCATCTGCCAAAAACAGTGACAGTCGATACTAAGTTAAATAGACACATGGCATTATGATGGGTGACTGGCACAAATTTTTCTTGCTTGTTGTGCCAGCGCCGACAAAGGCTTCGAAAAACTTGTACCAGTCCCGCTTTAGGCTTTTTACATTGAACTGATTATAGATAAAAAATATAAAAAACCTTCAACCTATTACTAAGATAAAAATGAAAAGGCAGTAGCAAGATATGGGTTCAAAGACACCGTACATACCACCATCTACAAACGCCAAAAATAATCAATCTTTAACAAACAGCGCTTCAACGACGAGCACTAAGACTGGGTTAAATCGGCGTCAATTTTTGGGCCGCATTGGAATAACGGCGGGTACAGGGTTGTTGGCGACGCAAACCATCGCCCAAGTACTGACTGCTGATACGACTGATAAAAACAGCAGCTCCCAACTGACCAAAGATGATCTGCCCACCGCTTTAAGAGATGAGAGTCTATCATCGCAGGCCTTATCAACACAAACGAGCTGTATTGCACCGACTATCGAGACCCAACTTTTTGCCAGCTCAAACGTTGGTGGCAGTGATGAGCGTAATCAGTTGGCATTAAATCGCTTGGCTTGTGCGGGTTTTAAAGTAGATAATCCGGCCATTACCAGCCGCCAGTATTTACGTTTTGCTGGTACGGACTCACAACGCGCAAGCGACCTACAAAATATCGCCACTGGGGCGATAGCGGCACCTAAGCTGCTATTGGGTGTGCGCGGCGGATATGGGGCGATGCGGGTATTACCCATGGTTGATTGGTCAACACTTGGGCGTATTATGAAGGAGCGCGGCACAATACTCGCAGGCTTTAGTGATGTCACTGCTATTCAGTGTGCACTATTGGCAAAAGGAGACATGAGCTCGCTTGCTGCGCCAATGCTTTATAGCGAGTTTGGTAAAATAAAACCCGACCAAGTGACGTGCAGGCAGTTTGCTGAAGCTTTGAGCAATCCTAATCTGACCATCAGCATAAAAGATGCATCTTTAACGAGCCAGAAATTGCCCAGCATTCTGACAAAGAGTCAGCCAAAAATATTGACTGGCACTATTTGGGGCGGCAATTTGAGCGTGGTGTCTGCGCTGGCAGGCAGTGAGTATTTACCACGGATTGATGGCGGCATTGTGTTCTTAGAAGATGTGGGCGAGCAAGCCTATCGCATTGAGCGCATGCTGTATGACTTGTATTTGGCAGGCGTGTTCAAGGGTCAGCAGGCAATTGTGTTTGGGGCATTGTCAGGTTCAGGGGAGGACAGTTACGACAAGCGTTATGATGTCGCGGCAGTGATTCGTCAATTGCATAAGCTGACAGGACTGCCGATTTATAGTGGCATGCGTTTTGGTCATATCGGCCAAAAACACAGCTTCCCGCTGGGTGCGACTTGCCAAATTAGCCCAAATACAGACGGTGGTTATCAATTGGTATTTACGGATTATCCAACCATCAAGGCAGATGCCATCCATGTGGAAGGGTTGTGGCAGAGCTTGTAATGTTACACTTTTAGTATTAGAGCTAAATCACTTTAAAGATGATAACACAAGACTACTGAGATAAATGTTACGCAGCCTTTGTGTTAGCCGCGTCAAATAGCTAGGTAATATCTCGATATTATTTGCGCTGTTTTCCTTGTTTGACGGCAATTTATCTCATTTTTATCACCATTTTTGAAATGAGGACACGCCCTAGGCTAAATCGCTAACCGCGAAAATTTATCCTGATATTCTTTAGGTGTCAGTTCAGTGGCACGTTTAAACAAGCGGGTAAATGAAGAGATGTCATCGTAGCCGACTTGGTCAGCCAGTGACTTTATCGTTACATCACCTGACTCTAACAAACGCTTTGCTTGCTCAATTCTGACGGCCTGAATGTACTCAATCGGACGCATGGCAACACAAGACTGAAAGCGTCTGTTCAAGGTGCGCGGGGTGACATTGACCATCGCCGCCAATCGACTGACTTGGATAGGTTGATTGAAATGTTGTTCAATGAATTCTTGTACTTGTTTGACGAGCTGATCAGAATGCGGTTTGTGCAATGTCACATTGGTATAACTGTTTTGGTTGCCTCTTTTGCTGTCGATAATCTGAGTTTTTGCTACTTGCGTGGAAATCTCACGTCCACAATAACGCTCTATCAATAACAAGCCCAAGTCATAAAAGGCGCTACCACCTGCGGCGCAAAATATATTGCCAGATTGCGTCACAAACTGATTTTCCTGCAAATCAACCAACGGAAAATCCGCCTTAAATTTACTCGCATAACCCCAATGGGTGGTGGCGATTTTGTCGTCTAACAGTCCTGCTGCGGCCAGAAAAAAAGCGCCACTACAGTTGCTGGCAATATCCCCTTTAGTATTGGCCAGCCTTTTTAGATGGAGCAATAGCTCACTGTTTTGACGCAATACCTTGTCGATTGAATCGCCGATGGTGGGGATTAACAGTAAGTCGCACTCGGCTACTTCTCGAATATCACAATGCGCTTGCATGATTAAGCGATTGCTGCATCGAATATCGACCCCGCCCAAGCTTGCTATCTGTACATTAAATCTAGGTGCTACCGCCTCATTCAAAAATCGTTGCCAGCTGACACCTGTAAACGAAAACAAGTCCAATGCCCCAGCGAGTACACTGCCCAGCACGCCATCGAAACCCAGAATAATTACTTTAAACGGTCTTAATTGAGACATGAGTCTTTGTTTTCCTTTATTGCTTGCCAATACTTTACGAGTCTCGCGTCATAATGTCTGGTATCCAGTTTATTCAGTATCGACGTATTGTCTTATTTGACCATAATTATGTCATAAATGACAATACGGAAGCCCATAAAATTAGCTTAGTATTTAGGGATAAGCACCGCTCATTTGTTAACGACAATACTAACGAGAACACTATGGCAGCAGATAAACTTATCAACGACTTTGAATTACCCTTCCAATTATATGATGTCTTAGGTACTGAGACGTTAACCGAACATCCAAAATTTGCAGAACACAGCCGTGACACGTTTGACGCTGTATTAGACACAGCAGACAAAATAGCCACCGATTTGTTTTTGCCGCACAATCACTTGGCCGATAAAAACGAGCCGCAGTTCGATGGCAAAAAAGTGAGCATGATAAGCGATGTAAAAGTTGCTTTTGATGCCTTTCGCGAATCAGGCTTTATCGCTGGTCGCTATCGTTTTGACGATGGCGGGATGCAATTACCTGAGACCGTCATGACCGCAGTGGCAGGCTATTTTATGGCAGCCAATCCATCAACCACCGCGTATCCATTTTTGACCACCGCTGCGATCAATGTCATCTCGCATTTCGCGAGTGATGAGATCAAAGAAGCGTTTATGCCGCGTATGTTGACGGGTGAGTTTACTGGAACGATGGCGTTGACAGAGCCGCACGCTGGCTCGTCGCTGGCTGATATCAAAACCACTGCCGTCAAAAAAGAGGACGGCTCGTATCGAGTCAAAGGTAGCAAGATCTATATCTCAGGAGGCGATCACGAACTGTCTGACAATATCGTCCATCTGGTCTTGGCTAAAGTGCCGGGCGGCCCTAGTGGCGTGAAAGGTATCTCTTTGTTTGCGGTGCCAAAGTATCGCTTAAATGACGATTTGTCCGTTGGCGCGCGCAATGACGTGCATTTAACAGGACTCATTCATAAGCTTGGCTATCGCGGCGCGACTTCTACGGCATTAAGCTTTGGTGATGACGGCGAATGTTACGGTTATCTCATTGGCGAAGAGCATTTTGGCTTGCGTTATATGTTTAAGATGATGAATGAGGCGCGTATCGCGGTTGGTTTTGGTGCGGCGATGATTGGTTATCGTGGTTATCAATATTCGCTCGATTATGCCAAAGACAGAACGCAAGGCAGGATTGCACCCAATAACAAACCTGAAGATGCGGCAACTGCCATTATTCAGCACGGCGATGTAAAGCGGATGCTGCTGGCGCAAAAGGCGTATTCTGAAGGTGGTATTTCACTGTGCTTATACGGCTCAAACCTAATTGACCGTATCAATACTTGTGAAGATGAAACGTTAAAAAATGAGCTGTCAGAATTATTGGATTTACTTACTCCTGTATTAAAAGCATGGCCGTCTGAATATGGTCCCAAAGCCAATGATTTGGGCATTCAAGTATTGGGCGGCGCTGGCTACACGCGTGAATATCAAGCCGAGCAGTTTTGGCGTGACAATCGCTTAAATCCCATTCACGAAGGTACAAATGGTGTACAGGCATTAGATTTGTCATTCCGCAAATTGTGGCAAAACAAGGGTCTGGGTATTCAGATTTTAAAACGGGAAATCACCCAAGATTTGGAAAGTATTACCACACCTGAGACTGCTAAATTGGCAGGTAAGTTGACGCCTTATATGGCGCATTTGCATGAAGTGTTGGTGCATTTGGGCAAAATTTTACAAACAGAAAAAGCAGTAACGCTCACGGGTAACGCGCAGGCCTTGATGAATATTTTTGCCTCGATCGTGGTGGGCTGGATTTGGATTCGTCAAGCCAGTAAAGCTGAGCAATTATTAAGCGAATCGCAAGGCAGTGGTTCTCAAGACAATGAAAAACAAAACTTCTATCGCGGCAAAATACAAGCGGCAAAATACTTTATCGATTGGGAATTACCACTAATCAAACGTGATATTGAATTACTCACCAACACCAACTCGGTCTGCACTGACATGCAAGCTGAATGGTTCTAAGGAAAGAGAAATGACAACGATGAATAAGCAGTGGCGACTAAAAGCAAGACCTGTTGGCGAACCGAGCGCCGATACTTGGGAATATACCGAAACAGCATTACCGACCATCACTGACGGACAATTACTGATAAAAATCGCATACCTCTCTATAGATCCGGCGATGCGCGGATGGTTAAACGATGCTAAGTCTTATATAGAGCCTGTGCAGGTTGGTGATGTTATGCGTGCTGGTACGGTGGGCGAAGTCATTGAGAGTAAGCATGAAAAATTTGCAGTCGGCGACTATGTTTGTGGTCACAATGGCGTGCAGTCGTATGCTGTGAGTGACGGTACTGGATTATATAAGGTTGATCCAAATCTTGCACCCCTGTCTTATTATTTGGGTGTGCTCGGTATGCCGGGAATGACGGGATACTTTGGTTTATTAAAAACAGGCGAGCCAAAAGCTGGCGAGACCGTGGTTGTCTCTGGCGCGGCTGGCGCAGTAGGTGGCCTAGTTGGGCAAATTGCCAAAATCAAAGGCTGCCGAGTGGTCGGTATTGCGGGCGGTAGTGAAAAATGTCAGTTTTTGATAGATGAGTTGGGTTTTGATGCTACCATCGATTATAAAAACGAAGATGTAAAAAAAGCGCTTAAGCAAACTTGTCCAGACGGTGTCGATGTCTACTTTGACAACGTGGGCGGCGACATATTAAACGACGTACTTACCCAAATCAATCTGCGCGCGCGTATCGTAATTTGCGGTGCGATTAGCCAATATAACAACACAACACCGATCAAAGGTCCATCAAACTATCTGTCGTTATTGGTCAATCGCGCGCGTATGGAAGGCATTGTCGTCTTTGATAATATTAAAGAATACCCGACGGCAATGAAAGATATTGCAGGCTGGATTCAATCAGGTGACATCAAAGTTAAAGACCATATCGTTGAGGGTATCGAGACGTTCCCTGACACACTGATGATGCTTTTTAAAGGTAAAAACTTTGGCAAATTGGTTCTTAAGGTAGAGGGATAAATCATGACACTGAGTACAAATGGAATTGCATCAGGCGTGGCCAGTAATGTGGCCGGCAAACGGATTTTAATCACGGGCGGTGCATCTGGTATCGGTGCCGCCAGTGCGCTACTGCTGGCAAGTCGCGGTGCCAAGGTTGTGATTGGCGATTTGGCAGAGGAGATGGGGGCGGCCGTTGCCAAGCAAGGGCAAGATGCTGGCAATAGTATCGTGTTTAAAAAAGTGGATGTCACTAGTGGCGATGAAGTGCGCGCGTTGTTTGCTTTTGCGATGCAAGCGCTGGGTGGTCTCGATGTCGTAATCAATAATGCTGGTATCGACCATCAACCCGCACCGATGCATGAGCTGAGCGATGACGATTTTGATCGTAATATCGCGGTCAATTTAAAAGGTGTTTGGCATTGTATGCGAGCCGCTGTTGCTTGTATGGCGACCAATGGCGGTGGTCATGTGATTAATGTGGCGTCCATTGCAGGACTGCGTTCCGCGCCTTTATTGTCAGCTTACAGTGCTGCCAAACATGGCGTGATGGGTTTGACCAAATCTGCAGCCCACGAATACGCGCGGGTTAATATCCGCTTTAACGCGGTATGCCCAAGCTTTATCGACACACCAATGGTACGCAATACCATGGCCAATATGAATGAGCGCGCACAGCAAGCAACCATAAAGGCCAGCCCACTACGACGTTTAGGAGAAGTCGATGAAGTGTCTGGCGCGATTGCATGGCTTGCCAGTGATGAGAGCAGTTTTATGAATGGTCATGCCTTTACTTTGGACGGCGGCATGCTAGCTTAATATCAAACAGATTTTTGATAAGGCTTTTATTCAAATATTTAAAATATAGGGAATAGTGATGAAAGATTTATTTGATTTAACGGGCAAAATTGCGTTGGTGACGGGTGCCAGTCGCGGTATTGGTGAGTCTATCGCCCGTCTGCTGGCGTCAAAAGGTGCGCACGTTATTGTGTCTAGTCGCAAAATTGATGCTTGCCAAGCGGTTGCGGACAGCATCACAGCAGCTGGTCACAAAGCCAGCGCGTTTGCTTGTCATGTGGGCGACATGGATCAAATTGATGCGATTTTTGAGCATATTAAAAGTGAGTTCGGTCAAATCGATATCTTGGTCAATAATGCAGCGGCAAACCCTTATTATGGGCATATCTTGGACACAGATTTGGCTGCTTTTGATAAGACCGTAGAAGTAAACATTCGCGGTTATTTCTTTATGTCGACGGCGGCTGGCAAAATGATGCGCGAGCAGGGCGGCGGCGTGATTTTGAACACGGCATCTGTCAACGGCTTGGTCGCAGGTGACAAGCAGGGTATTTACTCAATCACCAAAGCGGCGGTCATCAGTATGACCAAAGCTTTTGCTAAGGAATGCGGCCCGTTAAATATTCGTGTGAATGCCTTATTGCCGGGCTTGACGGATACTAAATTTGCATCCGCACTGACCACCAATGACAAAATCTTAAAAATGGCACTGCATACCATACCGCTAGGACGTGTGGCTGATCCCGATGAAATGGCGGGGACAGTATTGTATCTGGTGTCTGACGCGTCAAGCTATACCACAGGCGCGACCGTGGTGGTTGATGGTGGCATGCTTGCCTAACGACACGCTCTAATGACAAAGAAAGGATATTGATAAAAGAGTTACTCCTTTATTTGTCAGAGACGTTATACAATAAAAACCCGCATAAGACGACGCTCTATGCGGGTTTTTTGTTCTATTTTTTGATGCAAATATCCAAAATAAGGTATGCTCAGATAGAAGTTCAAATAAATGGGTGGCGTCAACGGTAAAGAGGCAAATATGGATTCAGTTAGTAATAATAAAGATAGTAATAAAACGAAGACTACTGCTCACAACAACACATGGCTTTTTGTCCCTGCAACTCGTCTTGACCGAATAGCAAAAGCGTTTGATAGTGGAGCAGAAGCAGTAATTGTCGATTTGGAAGATGCCGTCGCCCAAGAAGATAAAGCGCAAGCCCGAGACGCATTAAAAAAATACTACGACAATCAAAATGAGAAACAAGGCTATCAGCCGATTTGGTTACGTATCAATCAAGCGGGCAGTGATGCATTTTTGGCTGATTTAGTGCTATGCCAGCAGATGCCAACGCTGGCAGGTGTGTTATTGGCAAAAGCAGAGCAAGCCGCAGACATTGAACACGTCCATCAGCGTACGGGTATGCCAGTGATTGCGCTGATAGAAAGTGCTGCTGGTTTATATCAAATAGACAGTATGGCAAAAGCCACTGGTCTTGCCGCGTTCAGCTATGGATTTTTAGACTTATGCAATGATCTACGTGTACAAGTGGGCACGCCCGCCGCAGACATTGTTGCCAATCAGATTCGCTATCAATTGATTTTAACGTCAAAAGTGCATAGTCTTGCGCCGCCCATCGACACTGTCTATCCTGATTTTAATGATGAGGAGGGGCTATGCACTCGAGTACAATTATGGTCACAAATGGGCATGTCAGGGATGCTGTGTATTCATCCCAAGCAAGTAGCCGTTGTCCACAAAGCCTTACAACCGACTGACAAGGAAATTCAGTTTGCCACGCGTGTGGTAGCAGAGTATGAGGGCAGCGGGCAGGCAGTGTTTAAAATAGACGGCGAGATGGTCGATGCACCAGTGATTGCGCGCGCTCGTCAGTTATTGACTCAGTGGCAGACGGATGGATAATGCTTTATCATAAACCATCCATATTCATATTATATAAAAGCACCTTATGATTTTTATTAGCAACACCATTAGTCTAAATGACAATGAAGTCGATATCAGCGCCATACGTGCGCAGGGTGCAGGCGGCCAAAACGTCCATAAAGTCTCCTCTGCCATTCATCTCCGCTTTGACATCAATACTTCAAGTCTGAGTGATGAGTACAAGCAGCGTCTGCTCGACAGCAAAGACAGTCGTCTCACCAAAGAAGGCGTACTCATTATTAAAGCCCAGCAGTTTCGCACGCAAGAAAGGAACAAAATCGATGCCATAGAACGTCTGCGCAGCTTTATCCTAACAGCCACTCATGTCAATAAAACCCGCAGGCCAACCAAGCCAAGCTTTAGTGCCAAGCGCAAACGGGTGGATCAAAAAACTCAGCGCGGCAAGACTAAAGCGTTACGCGGTAAAGTAGATTTTTAGAAAAATTGCTTTTTAAAGGAATAATAAAAAATGCCAGCCCATTATCTGAGCTGGCATTTTTTTGCTTATTTTACCATTCGCAACCAACTCAGGCGCGACTAGCCAAGCTTTCTGCTCAACTCAGGAAAGCGTCTTATCATAAATAGCATCAGTAGCAACGCCACAGCAGCGATAGCTGCCCCAACATATCCCACGCTCGACAGAGAAATGTGCGTCACCGCATAACCGCCGAACAAAGCACCTGCGCCAATTCCTAAATTAATAATGCCTGAGAACATCGACATCAGCATGTCTTGCGCAGTGACATCCACCATGAGCACCTTAGCTTGCATAGAAATAATCAGCAGCATCAGTGCCGCTCCCCACAATAAAGCAATTGTACCAAGCGCCCAGATAGATGTGACAGCAAACAACAACACGAGCATTGACGCCAGCATCAGTATCGTCGATATCAGCATCAATCGTGTATTAAATCGATCACCCCAACGACTGAATATCACACTGCCCGCAATACCTGCCACACCGAATAATAAAAGGATAAAAGTGGCTGAGTTTTCACTGACTGAGCCAACTTGACGCATGAAGGGCTCGATATAAGAGTAAGCGGTATAGTGTGCTGTAAAGACGAGCAAAATAAGCAAGTAGAGGGAGACCAGCATCGGGTTTTTTAATAACTCTGGAATTTTTCTAAAAGACCCTTCAAACATGCTTGGGAGTGTGGGCAAAAGCCTTGCTTGTAAAATAAATACGATAAGCGCCACGACACCAATACCGCCAAACGTTGCTCGCCAGCCAAACCACTGACCAATCAATCGTCCTAGTGGCACACCCATTACCATTGCTAATGACGTACCCGTTGCCAGCACACTAAGCGCCAGTGCTTTTTTGCCTTCAGGTGCCACGCGTATGGCAATTGCCGCCGTGATTGACCAAAATATCGCATGCGATAGCGCAATCCCAACGCGGCTAATAAGCAGCACGTTGAAGCTCCATGCAAATACTGACAAGGCATGACTGGCAATAAATACGGCAAACAATCCCAAGAGCAAACGCTTGCGCTCAAATCGACTGGTGAGCAGCATCAATGGCAATGACATGGCGGCGACGATCCAAGCATAAAGCGTCAACATCCAGCCAGTCTCTGCCGTCGTGATGGAGAAATCCTGAGCAATGTCACTTAATAGGGCGACTGGGACAAATTCGGTGGTATTCATAATGAACGCACTAACGCCCATCAAAAATACTTGGAAATACTGAGTTCGGCGCGAGCTTGTGCTCGTCTTAAGGTTATGTGTCATAAAATCCAATACAAATCAGGTGCCAATACCATAAAGGGATTAGCCAAAAGTGAGGTCGAAATATTAGGTGATATAGGGATGGGGTGGCAAGATACCAAGCTAATAGCTATAGTTAAAGTAGTTTTTTGATAACGGGCGCTCCTATCAGTATTTATTTTCTATTATCTGATGTGCTATCATCAGTGAATCTTCTATCGTGGGTTTAACAGTTTTGTGTCGCAGCAATTTAACGCTGGCGTCCAAACCTTGCAACTTCCAGCACGATATAAAACAATTCTGGTAAAGCGCATGAGCCTGTACTCCGACACCTCATTTGTGCCTGTTTTTATTTGCCTGTTTGGGCTTATTTCATACTTTTTCGTCGGAGTCTAAGGTGTTCAATACTATGAAGTACACTGTCAACCAATCCAAATATACCCGCCGTTACCATCCGCGTCATCCGCTTGCGCAGTATGCAGTGAATCAAATAGACATACTAGAGCTGTGTTCGCAAGACATTATCAAAGCCATGCGTTATCCACTTAAGCACACCATACCTGCTTGCGACCGCCTACGTCATGTATTGTCGAACAAATATCTTGGGCTAGATGGTAGCTATAGCGACAAATACTTTACGGCTGACGAGTTTTTAACCAAACTGTTTGCCGTGCTTGAAATACCGTATGAACCGTTTGCAGAAGATATTGCCAAGATCAAATATGATTTGGCGCATTATCCCCAATCTTCACCAAGCTATAGCTTACAAGCGCAGATAGCATTTGAGTTTGATGATGCTAATTGGTTGTCTCGTAGTAATGCTGCGCGCTTGGCTTATGTACATCTACCAGAGGGATTTGCTGAATTAGAAGAAGCAGAACGTGAGGCAATAGTAAAAGAGAGTATCTGTGAGCATTATCAGCAGTATGAAACCAATTTGCCTTTTGATGGCACAATCATAGGCTATCGTCTTCTTACTGAACAAAAGAATGAAGTCATCGATAAGGTAGAATACGGCCTGCCGAAATCCAGCGGTGTGTAATGTCATCGACTATATATGTTTACAGATGAGCCATATAGAGCATAGTTTTAAGTACTGGTATTCAAGACATAAAAAAAGCCTCCTTTCATAGTGAGGCTTTTTTTATGCTGACGAGAATCGGCTCTGAGGTATCAGGTAACGTGACTCACCGTTAATATTTAAACCGTTGCGCATGCCTTTTTACTGGCCTAGTATAAGTTTTATATTATCGATCAAAAATAAAAAGGGACTTTTATGAGTGAGACGGCTTATATTTATGAGGCTATCCGTACGCCGCGTGGTAAAGGAAAAAAGGACGGCTCTTTGTATCAGGCATCGCCGATTTGGCTGGTTCGTACCTTATTAAAAGAGATGCAGCAGCGCCACAATTTGGACACGAGCTTAGTAGATGACGTGATATTGGGCTGCGTGACACCCGTTGGCGAACATGGCTCTGATATTGCCCGTATCGCCGTCATTGATGCTGGTTGGGCACAAAGTGTCGCAGGTCTCACCTTATCTCGATTTTGTGCATCAGGGCTTGAGTCCATCAACTTGGCGGCGGCTAAGGTCATGTCAGGTATGGAGGATATGGTGGTGGCTGGAGGCATTGAATCCATGAGCCGCGTAACGATGGGCTCTGATGGCGGCGCTTGGTATATGGATCCACGAGTCAATGAGGCCACGCATTACGTCCCGCAAGGGGTTGGCGCAGATACCATCGCGACACTTAAAGGCTTTAGTCGTACAGACGTCGATACATTTGCGGCCGAGTCGCATCGCCGCGCTGCTTATGCTTGGGACAATGGCTATTATAATAAATCAGTTGTCCCTGTCACAGATATCAATGGGCTGCTGCTGCTCGCAAAAGATGAGACCATTCGTCCTCAGACCAATGCTGAGACTTTATCTACTCTTAATCCTTCCTTTATTAAGCTTGGCAAGATGGGCTTCGATAGCGTGATACTAGACAGGTATACCACCATCGAAACCGTCAACCACGTGCACCATGCGGGTAACTCGTCGGGTATCGTCGATGGCGCGGCAATTTGCTTAGTGGGTAGTGCGGCGGCTGGTCAAAAAGCGGGTCTTAAACCGCGTGCCAAAATCACAATGGCGTCAGTCATTGGTTCAGAACCCGCTATCATGCTGACTGGCCCAACACCTGCCTGTCAAAAAGCGCTAAAAAAAGCTGGTATGCAAGCCTCAGATATTGATCTTTGGGAGATTAATGAAGCTTTTGCTGCCATACCGCTAAATACCGCCGATGATTTTGGTATCTCGCTGGATATTGTGAACGTCAATGGCGGTGCCATCGCTATGGGTCATCCGCTTGGTGCGACAGGCACTATGCTCTTAACGACTGTTCTTGATGAGTTAGAGCGCCGCGACCTAAACACAGCAATGATCACATTGTGTGTGGGTGGCGGTATGGGTATCGCGACCATTATTGAGCGTGTGTAGTCGATTAAATACAGTCGATCCAATAATAGAGTAAACGCAGTGCTACTAGGGAAATTTTACGCAGCCTCTGTCGGGATAGGCACAGCAGGCAAGAAAAATCTACCTCAGTAGCGCGTTATAAGGTTGGTCTTTGTTTTGTATAAGACTGACTATGGAAAATATCAGTAGTAGAAATCATTTAAAAGACTATTTATAAAGGACAACACATGACGGAATATGAAGACAAATCAGATAGCGTAACGGTCATTAATAAGCAGGACAGTTTTTCAGCCGAGTGTGATAACGATGGCATCATTACGGTAACGATTGACCAAAGTATGCACAAGATGAATGTCATCGGTGAGGGATTTTCAGAATCCTTTGCTGCTATGACGGACAGCTTTATGAACGACAACTCTGCGAAAGGCTTAATCTTAACCTCGGGCAAAGCGTCATTCGTGGTTGGGGCAGACATTGATCAACTGGCCAATATTACTACGGCTGAACAAGCATTTGAGTTGACCGAAGGGCTTAAACGTAGCCTGCGTAAACTTGAAACGTCAGGAAAGCCAGTGGTTGCAGCGATGACGGGAACCGCGCTCGGCGGCGGTTTGGAGCTTGCTTTGGCGTGTCATTATCGTATCGCGATTGACTCTCCCAAAACCAAGTTCGGTCTACCAGAGGTCAAATTGGGTTTGCTTCCGGGCGGCGGCGGCACTCAGCGACTACCACGACTGATCGGTATTCAAGCGGCATTGATGCTAATGACTCAAGGCAAAGAGTTGCAACCAGACGCAGCGATAGATATGGGTCTGCTTGACGCAACTGCCACTGATCACACAGACATGATGAATCAGGCCAAAGACTGGGTTAAGGCCAACCCAACTGCGCAGCAACCTTGGGATATAGCGGGTTTTAAAATTCCTGATGGCGACAGCAATCATCCTAAAGTAGTGCAAATGTTTATGGCAGCGCCCGCTATGGCAAATCAAAAATCACACGGCAATCATCCTGCGGTTACGCACATCATGTCCTGTGTTTTTGAAGGCGGCTTAGTAGATATCGATACAGGTCTTGAGATTGAATCGCGCTATTTTGCCGCCTGTGTGCTGTCCACTGAATCTAAAAACATGATTAATACCCTTTGGACGCAGCTCAATTGCATCAAAAAGGGCCAATCGCGTCCTCATAGCATCCCGCGAATGCACATCAATAAAGTGGGCATTTTGGGTGCTGGCATGATGGGTGCCGGTATTGCATATGTCACTGCTAAAGTAGGTATGGACGTTGTCCTTCTTGATACTGAGATAGCACATGCACAAAGTGGCAAAGCGTATTCTGCTAAGCTTCTCGATAAAGCCATTGAGCGTCAACAGGCTACTGTAGAGCAAAAACAGACGCTATTAAATCGCATCAAACCGACCATCTCTTATGGTGACTTGGCAGAGTGTGATCTGATTATCGAAGCGGTATTTGAAAACCGAGCCATCAAAGCTCAGTGTACACAGCAAAGCGAAGCGGTGATAGCTAAAACAGCGGTCTATGCTTCTAATACTTCAACACTTCCTATCACAAGCTTGGCAAAAGCCAGCCTACGTCCAAACCAGTTCATTGGTCTACATTTTTTTTCGCCAGTTGACAAGATGCCGTTGGTAGAGATTATTGTTGGCGCGCAAACTGATGAGGAGACTTTGGCCAGAGCCTTTGATTATGTGGTGCAAATAGGTAAAACGCCTATCATTGTGAATGACAGTCGGGGTTTCTATACCTCGCGTGTGTTTGGCACTTATGTGTCAGAAGGCATCGCCATGTTAGGCGAGGGCGTTCATCCACGTAGCATCGAGGTTGCGGGCATGAAAGCAGGAATGCCAATGCCGTCATTGGCATTACAAGATGAGGTGTCGTTGAGTCTGGCGCTACACGTGAGTGAACAGCAGCAACTTGACGAGCAGGCGGAAGGTAAGCCTGTCACTATACGCCCCTCTTATGACATTCTCAAAACACTGGTGACACAGTACGGTCGTGAGGGTAAAAAGAGTAACAAAGGGTTTTATGAGTATCCAGACAATGGTGATAAGTACTTATGGCCTGAGCTGATAAAGCTATATCCACCAAAAGCTGAGCAACCCACGCAACAAGAATCGATCGATCGCTTACTGTTTATACAAGCCAATGAAGCCGCTAAGTGTTATGAGGAAGGCGTCGTACGTTCTGTCGCTGATGCCAACATCGGTTCTATCTTTGGTTGGGGTTTTGCGCCGCATCACGGCGGTACGTTGCAGTTCATTAATGCCATGGGTTTAGAGATATTTATCACACGTAGTCGCGAGCTTGCTGCCAAATATGGCGAGCGTTTTGAGCCTGCACAGATTTTGTTAGATATGGCAAACAATGGCGAGATATTCTCTGACCATTTAGTGGGCGAATAACAAAGTCAATTGCTGACTGTGTACGAGTGTTATTCGCGCCTCAAGCTGATCACCCCATCATATGGATAGGGTAGCAGACACAATAGAACGAATCGTTTGAGTGTAGATTTTTCTTGAGTAATCAATGCTGCCCATTCTCGTTGAGGTTCATCGTGGCAATCAAATCGGTGAACTTATGTCCCTGAACTGAGACATGGGCTTTTAACATGCTCTCAGCCAAATCTTCATCATGATTGATAATCGCATCCAAGATATCTTGATGTTCTTTAAATGAGTGGCGCATCCGATTGCTGACGCGTAGTTGCAAGCGTCTATACGGATGTAAGCGGTTGTGCAAATTGCTCGCCTGTTCTATCAAAAACCCATTGTGACTGAGCTGGTACAGAAAAAAATGAAACTTTCGATTGGCTTCATAATAATCTTCGGAATTGTCTGCTAGCAAGTATTCTTCACAACGCGTGTGCAAAGCCACCAGTTCAGTTTTTTCTGCCTCATTAATTCTTCTTGCCGCCAATCTCCCGCACATCCCCTCAAGCTGCGCCATCACTTCAAACATCTCACATAGAGTTACTACGTCTAAAGTAGGAACAATCGCGCCTCGACGCGGACGTATCTCTACCAATCCTTCAGACGACAAAAGCTTCAAAGCCTCGCGAATTGGGGTTCTCGATACTCCATATCTTTCGCAAAGCTCCGCTTCATTCAGCTTTGTACCGGGCGGAAAATGCCCATAAATAATGTCATCTTCTATCTTTTTGCTGATTTGCAAAAACAGAGGTAGACCATCGATTAAACTCATAAAATGCCCTTTTGTATACAAAATACATAGATAATAAATACAATTTCGTTGCGCTTTTCCATAAATTGTTTTAGATTATATCAAGTCAGCGGAAATAAGCAGTGTTTTGAACGGACAAGTTTTACCAAGATTTGTGACGTTACAGGAATAAAAGACCGTTTTTACCTCTGCTTGCCGCTCGCTTTTATCTAATGCGACCTCTATCTCAAACGGACTGTTGATAGAGACTCTGCAACTATAATCAAGGACGATTATTATGATCATATATGGCACTGCTTTATTAGCAGTTAGTTATCTTCTCGGCGTTTTTCTTGGTGGACTGTTAGGAAAGTTATTAGGCGTTGATGCCAATATTGGTGGTGTCGCTATCGCAATGATTCTACTCATTGTTGGTAAAGAGATGCTTGCCAAAAGAGGCTACCTTCCTAAGGCGACTCAATTCGGTGTTCTATATTGGGCAGGGATGTATATCCCTATCGTTGTTGCTATGGCGGCTGGTCAAAACGTGGTCGCTGCACTATCTGGTGGAATGGTAGCGGCAGTTGTCTCTGTTATTGCGCTTATTGCAACTATCTTTGTCGTACGCTTACTCAATAATATCGGAAATGATTACGATACCTTTACTTGGGATGAGACTGACGAACCTCGTGAACAATTATGAGTGTTTCATCAGTATTATTGTCATGTCATAAGAGAACTAAAACCACTAATTTAATAGCGCAATGGAGTAATTAAATGGACTTAATTATAGAGACGCTCACTAAAAATGCCTTTGTTACGGCGCTTGCAATCACAGGTCTTGTGATGCTTTTCTCCCAATTACTATCAAAGTACCTCACTAACAATAAACTGCAAGCCTCTGCTATTGCCATTACGCTTGGGTTAGTTGCCGCCTACTTTGCTGGTTTATATACTGGTGGCGAAAAGGGTATCTCTGATATAGCAATTTTTTCTGGTTTTGCTCTGTTAGGGGGGTCGATGCTTCGTGATCTTGCTATCTCATCAACGGCTTTTGAAGTCGATGTAAAAGAGATAAAAAAAGCTGGAAAAATTGGTATTGTTGCCTTGATATTAGGTTGCGTCATACCATTTGTGGTAGGGGCTGGTGTCGCATGGTCTTTAGGGTATAAAGATGCTGTCTCTATGACCACCATTGGTGCAGGTGCAATGACATATATCGTAGGACCTATTACAGGGACGGCAATTGGAGCAAGCTCTGATGTGATTGCTTTATCTATTGCCATTGGTTTGATCAAGGCCGTATTTTTTATGATTGCAACACCGCTGCTTGCTCGATTTATGTATCTCAAAAGCCCTCGCTCAGCCATGATTTTTGGTGGTTTAGTAGGAACTACTAGTGGCGTGGCAGCTGGATTGGCGGGTACAGATGTGAGGCTTGTGCCATATGGTGCTTTGGTCGCTACTTTTTATACAGGTCTAGGTGCTTTATTAGGACCGTCTATATTCTTTTTAACGCTAAATGTCTTTTTTTGATAAACAGATTTTTGATAAATAGAAAGAGGGAATCTTATGAACGCGAATACGAACGAAAGCATATGGGACACACAGAAAACCAAACGGCTGGCCAAGATAAATGCTGCCACCAATAAGGGATTAGAAAAAATCGTCCCAAATGACAGAGTGGTTGAGCTGCTCGAAACCGTCATCGCTCGTGAAGATAGAGTCTGTATAGAAGGCAATAATCAAAAACAAGCTGACTTTTTGTCTGAGAGCCTGTCTCAATGCAACCCTGACGTCTTGAACGATTTGCATATTTTACAATCAGTATTGGCATTACCAAGCCACATTGACATCTTTGAAAAAGGGATTGCGAGTAAAGTCGATTTTTCTTTTGCAGGCCCGCAAGCTCTACGCTTGGCAAAACTGGTGCAAAAACAACAAATCCATATTGGCTCGATACATACTTACCTTGAATTATACGGTCGGTACTTTATCGATTTAACCCCAAATGTGTGTTTGATTACCGCACACTCTGCCGATGCTGATGGCAATTTATATACGGGACCAAATACCGAAGACACGCCAGCGATTGTAGAGGCGACCGCCTTTAAGAGCGGTATTGTGATTGCTCAGGTTAATGAGTTGGTAGACAGCATTCCTCGCGTTGATATTCCCGCAGATTGGGTCGACTTTGTGATTGTGGCCCCAAAGCCCAATTATATTGAGCCACTGTTCACGCGTGACCCAGCGCAAATCACCGACGTACAGATATTGATGGCGATGATGGTCATTAAAGGTATTTATGCCCCTTATCAGATCAAGCGTTTGAATCACGGTATTGGTTTTAATACAGCGGCCATTGAGCTTTTATTGCCCACGTACGCAGAAGAATTAAATCTTAAAGGCAAGATATGTACGAATTGGGCGCTTAATCCGCATCCTACGATGATTCCTGCTATCGAGAGTGGCTTTGTTGAAAGCATCCATAGTTTTGGCTCAGAAGTGGGCATGGATGATTATATCGAAAAGCGTCCTGACATTTTCTTCACGGGTAGTGATGGCAGCATGCGTTCTAACCGAGCATTTAGTCAAACGGCAGGGTTGTACGCTTGTGACTTATTTATTGGTTCAACCTTACAAATTGATTTACAAGGCAATAGCTCAACCGCGACCGTAGATCGCATTGCAGGATTTGGCGGCGCGCCCAACATGGGCTCAGACCCTCATGGACGCAGACACTCCAGTTACGGTTATCTAAAAGCAGGTCAAGAAGCGACCGATGGACGCGTGATTAAAGGTCGTAAATTAGTGGTGCAGTTGGTCGAAACGTTCCGCGAAAACATGAATCCTGTGTTTGTCGAAGAGCTTGATGCGTGGCAATTGCAAGAAAAAATGGGCAGTGATTTTCCGCCTATTATGATTTATGGCGACGATGTGACGCACATTGTGACTGAAGAAGGCATCGCCAATTTATTGCTGTGCCGCACACCAGAAGAGCGAGAGCAAGCCATTCGTGGCGTCGCAGGTTATACCGCCATCGGTATGGAGCGCGATCACGAAAAGGTAAAAGAGCTACGCAAGCGCGGCATTATTCAGCGTCCAGAGGACTTGGGCATCGACATCTCAAAAGCGAATAGAGACTTATTGGCCGCAAAATCGGTCAAAGATCTAGTCAGATGGTCCAACGGCACTTATGCGCCGCCAAGTCGTTTTAGAAACTGGTAACAAGGTTTTAAAAAAGAATAATAGCACTGATAAGGATACAACCATGAACATACTTAATTATACATTTAGCTCGCAGCCTGTCGATATGGCAACAAAAGACGTCATTTGCGGCGTGGTTGGTTCGGGCAACTTAGAGATATTGGTCTCGGCTTTAGACGACAGCGAACACAGCAAGTTTATCATCAACACCTCAGTGACTGGTTTTGACCATATTTGGGAAGCGGTCATAAAAGAATTTGTAGATCGTTACGCTGTAGGCGGCTTACAGTTTGATATCAACGACATGGGTGCCACCCCTGCGGTCGTGAGTTTGCGCCTAAGCCAAGCAATTAATATTTTAGAGGGCGAAGCACATGAATGATTTAAACAAAAAGCATTTAAACGAAGAGCACTCAGAAAAAGAGCATTCAAACATTCAAAAGAGTTTCTACGAAAAGACTGCTCGCAATCGTATCAATAGTATCGTAGATAAAAACAGCTTTTCAGAAATTCTCAAACCCGGAAGCATGCCGACCAGTCCCAATCTTGCCTCATTAGACATCACGGGCAGCTTTGATGATGGTGTGATCATTGGTAAAGCCAAAATCAAAGAAGACGCTGTTTATATCATCGCGCAAGAAGGGCGATTTATGGGTGGCGCGGTGGGCGAGATGCATGGCGCAAAAATCGTGGGCATGCTACTCAAAGCGCTTGAAGAAAAGCCAAAAGCAGTAGTGTTCTTTGTAGATTCAGGTGGCGTGCGTTTGCATGAAGCCAATGCTGGTCTCATCACCATATCTGAAATCATGAGAGCGATGCTCAAGGTGCGTAATGCTGGCATACCTATCGTTACGGTCATTGGCGGTACAAACGGTGCATTTGGCGGTATGGGTATCTCTTCATGTTTAAGCACGCACATTATTATGACAGAAGAAGGTCGATTGGCGCTGTCAGGACCAGAGGTGATTGAAACCCTCAAAGGCGTGGAAGAGTTTGATTCTAAAGACAGAGCCTTGGTATGGCGAGTGACGGGCGGCAAAACCCGCTATCTGCTAGGTCACGTCCAAGTGTTGGTAGAAGATGATATCGATGAAATCACACAAGCCATTGTGGAAGGCATTCAGTTGCCTGTTGACACGGTTGATTTAGAATACCTACAAAATCAGCAAGCTGGCTTACAGCAACAATATGATCAGTGGTTTGGTGAAAAAGACAGCATTGCCATTTGGGAAGGTATGGGTATTAAAGAGCCTGAATCCATTTCTATGCTGAGTGCCAAGCAAGTCAGAGCAATCAAACAAGGATAATATCATGCAAACTGAAACTATTTTAGCCGAGTTATTTCCCAATCAACTTGAGTATCATATCGACAATTGGGTCATCAGAGGCAGCGCACAGACTAGCGTAGGTAAGGTTGAAATCATCGGAACAGTGGATTCTGCCGCCATCAATCAAGCGATAGCAATTACACTTGCCGATGCCGTACTTGATGTCATCGCTCAAGGTAAAAAAACGCCCGTCGTCTTTATCGTTGATACGCAAGGACAGGACTCGTCACGAGCGGATGAACTGCTTTCTTTAAACAGAACGTTTGCGCATCTGGCCGCTTGTGTCGATTTGCTCAGACGTAGCGAGCACCCCAATTTGGCAATTATCTTGGGAGAGGCGGTGAGTGGTGGGTTCTTATCTTACGGTCTGATGGCAAACCAAATCTTTGCGCTGCAATCTAGCCAAGTCAAAGTCATGGATCTAAACGCCATGTCGAGAGTGACCAAAATACCACTGGAGAAGCTTCAGTCTTTATCACAGACGTCAGCGATCTTTGCACCAGGGGTAGAAAACTTCTACAAAATGGGCGCAGTTGATGACATTTGGGTCGATTTGAATGAGCATCTGGTAGAAAACGTGATTGAGGCACAGCAAACCCATCTTAATGACTTTTTGACAGACAATCGCCGTAAGATTGCCAAAGAAAGAGACGGCCGATTGTTATGTAATGAAGTGGTGGATGCAGTTTTAAGTGCTTAAATTGATTCGTTCATAATAAAGATTCTATGGATATAGTCGAGCCATTTTAAAAAGAGTCCGGTTCTACTGGGATAAATTTTGCGTAGCCTCTGTCACGCTTGCGAACAGCCAGCAAGGAAAATTTATACCAGTAGAACGTGATGGCTGTCTATACCATTTTTATGTTGGATTAACTATATATCATCAGATAGGCAGATAAATAAACGAAAACAGATAGGTGGTTTGCATGCATCGTCATGACTTGGTCTACTTACAACCAACAGACGCATTTACGCTGCTAAATGCCTCTGTGCCTTCATCAGTTATTCAGGCGGTTGACAAGATGATTGAAGCCAAGCAGTCCTTTACCGTCTGTCGTCAGAGCACCTCTTATATATCAAAAGTGGCGACAAGCCATATAGAAAACCACTGCAAATATAGACTGGCGCTGGAGTTAGCTGCGCCTCCTAAAGTCATTACTTCACCGTTGGCGCTTGAAACGTTGATACTCAGTCTGCCAAGCAATATTCAAAAACAGACGCAAGCTTTTGTCACCCAGTGTCGTGATTTACGCGCTGATGTCTACGCTTATGGATCCTTTGCCAATCAGTATTTTACGCGCTTGCCTTTTGTGACGCCTACTTCAGACTTAGATATTTTAATCGTTGTTCATGAAATGGACAAATTGTCCGAAATTTTAGTAGCGATCGAAGCGTTTAAACAGTTTGCTATGGCTAAAGTGGGTCTAAGGCTGGATGGCGAAGTCAGATTACATGGGTATAAAGACGTGTCATTTAACGAGCTGATTCATGCCTTGATATCGGACATACCGACCGTGGTCGTCAAAACATTGACTGACGTTGAACTACAAACAATGGATGTATTATTAGGATGGAAACCCTATGAGTGTGAACGATTTATTGACGCCCGCAAGCGAAGCCTTATTCTCTAAAGAAGCTATTTGGCAGCAAATCGATGATTTTGCGCTGGATGCGTTGTACGACGAATTAAACCTTGAAAACAAGCCCGGTCTGGTTTGTCCCTCAGGCAACGGTAGTCATACAGATATGAATTATGATACGTTTATCGACAGTATCACTTCGCTAAGAGGATATTTTGCGGCGCTTAGCGCTTTTGGCTATGACGACAGAGACTTCGACGACATAAAAAAGGCGGGGATTGATCAAGAAATAAAAATGCACCACGCCACGAATAATATCAATACGCATAAAGGGGCGATTTTTAATCTAGGTTTTGCCAGTGCCGCTATTGGTCAATGTGTTCAAAGGGGTCAATCTTTAACCACACAACATATCTGCGCACAAATCATAGAAAGCTGGCAGTATGACCTAACCCATCGCCTTGAGCGCAAAGCGGACAGTCATGGTCAGCAAATGTACAAAAAGTATGGGGTGACAGGTGCGATTGAGATGGTGGCAACGGGTTTTCAAATCATTCAAAACCTAGCATTGCCGTGTTTTTATGAGACGCTCCATCGCACGCAAGACTTTGAAAAAGCCACCATGCAGACCTTAATGACGCTAATCGCAACATTATCAGACACCAATCTTGTGTGGCGCGGTGGCATGACCGATCTAAAAAATGCTCAAATGATGGCAAAACAGTTCTTACAGGCAGGTGGTGTGCATCAATCAAACTGGCGTCAAGCCGTCAGAATGATCAATCGCTATTTCATTCACCGTAATCTGAGTCCAGGCGGTAGTGCAGACTTGCTAGCGGTTACGATTTTCTTTTATAAGGTCGAAAATGAATTTAATCCTTCTGTTTAGTGGGCAAGGTTTACAAAGTGGGCGTCACGTAGAAGAGGTGTTGAATGGCATCAGCGATGATGAGCAAGCCTTGCTAAAAACGGTGGTACCAGAGCTGTTTGCGAATGATGACGAGGATGTTTTTGATGAGACAATGTTCAACAATAAAGTTGCGCAGCCCTTCATTTATGCATTGCAATACCACCGCTGGCAACAGCTTCGCTCTTTAATTGACAAACCAAGTGCCTTTGCAGGCTACTCTTTGGGCGAGATCAATGCGTTTTGTTGTAGCGCGCAGTTGGATTTTGAGGCAGGATTACATTTGGTTCATAAGCGAGCCACGCTTATGGAGGACGAGGTCTCGGAGTCTAGTGGGTTGCTTTCCGTGCAGGGGTTACACGGTAGTGAGCTTGAAAATCTGCTCTTGGACACGGACACGCACTTATCTATTAAAATTGGAGAGGATCAATTTATTATTGGTGGACATAGGGACAACTTGATTCAGGCTGAGCAATTGGCACAGACATTGGGCGCGCGCAGTACCAAATTGCTCAAAGTATCTGTTCCTTCGCATACTGCATTGATGCAAGCCGCCGCCCAAAAATTCCGAACATATACTGACTCAATGACCGCGCCGGTAATGCAAATCCCTATTATTAGTGCGACTGAGGGTATAAAATACTACCGCGCCAAGCAAGGGCTGAGTATTCTCTCGGGTCAAATCGATCATCCGTTAGATTGGTATGCTTGTATGGAAACCATTCAAGAGTATCAGCCCAGCATGATTATTGAGATAGGCCCTGGTAATGCACTTTCTAAAATGATTAATAATTTGATGCCTCATCTACCTTGCCGAAGTTGGGATGACTTTCGTCATATCGATGGCTTACTAGAGTGGATAGCCAAAAACAGATAAAAATAAGCATAAAAACACAAGCAAAAAAGGCAAATTTAATGTTGTTATACGTGTGGTTCGTTATTGCAGGAGCGTTTGCAGGGGTTTGCGCAGGATTGTTTGGTGTGGGCGGCGGTATGGTCATCGTACCAGTGCTGGTATGGATTTTCACTGCTTATAACTTCCCGCCGGAAGTGGTTACGCATTTGGCTGTTGGCACCTCACTTGCTACTATTATCGTGACCTCAATCAGCTCTTTGACTGCGCACAATAAGCGTGGCGGTGTACGCTGGGATATTTGGCGTAATATGGCACTGGGTTTGGTCATTGGTAGTTTGATCGGTGCAGGGGTTGCTGACTCAATTGATGGCGATTCTTTACAAGCCATTATCGGGGTTGGTGCGCTATTGATCGCTCTAAAAATGCTGTTCTTCTCGAATAAAGAGTATATAGACAAACCGTTAACGCCGCCCAGCGTTCAGTTTGGCGCGGGTACTGGTATCGGGTTGGCGTCATCTATCTTTGGTATTGGCGGCGGAAGCTTGACTGTCCCGTTTTTGAATTGGGCGGGTCTGTCCATGAAGCAATCGGTAGGAACCGCCGCGGCTTGCGGCTTGCCTATTGCCGCTGCTGGTGCAGTGGGCTTTGCGTGGTTTGGCAAAGATATCGCCAATCTACCAGAAGGCACGATTGGTTTTGTGCATGTCACAGGGTTTTTATGTATTTCTGTCGCAAGCTTTATCACAGCAAAAATTGGTGCTAAGCTTGCCCATCAGCTACCTGCTTTGATGTTAAAACGCGCCTTTGGCATATTGCTCTTATTTGCTGGTAGTCAATTACTACTGAGCGGAATTGGTGTACTTTAAATTTTTTTTATCACAATTTATGCAGCTTTCAGCCATTTCATGAGCTGCATTTTTTTACCGGTTTGGTACAACTAAGACCAACCATCAAAACTCAGTAGCATTAGTCAAGTATTAGCAATATTGTTATCAGCGACTACTGGCCAACTGATCTCGATTTAACTGCGAAAGATATCTAGGACATCTTCTTACCCTCTTTTATACTCGTTTCGTCGTTGCCCTTATGCCATGCGCGCGCGTCTCGGCCTTTTGTTTGCAGGCGTGTCTGTAGAGCTACGCGAAATCGTCTTAAAAAACAAGCCGCCTCAAATGCTGGCGATTAGTCCAAAAGGTACAGTGCCTGTCTTACAGCTGATGGATGGTACTGTGATTGAAGAAAGCCGAGAGATACCGGTATGGGCGCTTGAGCAAAACGATCCGCAAGGACTGTTGAATGCAAAAGTTTTACCTGAGGCCCATGCGTTGATTGCACAAAACGATGGCGAGTTTAAGCATTGGCTTGATCGTTATAAATACGCTGATCGCCACCTTGAAATGACTCAAACCGAATATCGAGAGCAAGGCGAAGTTTTTTTGCAAGTTTTAGAGAGTTTACTGAGCAAAAATCGCTATCTACTAGGTGAGAGCATAACCATTGCTGATATTGGCATTATGCCGTTTGTGCGGCAGTTCGCTCACGTAGATCGGGAAGTGTTTTATGATCTACCTTATCCAAAGCTACAGCAGTGGTTACAGGAATGGTTGGATCATCCCTTATTTTTGCAAGCCATGACCAAGTTTGCGCCTTGGCAGGAAGGGGATGAGCTGGTTGTTTTTTCTGCTTAATATTGGTGAGTTAATTGTGAAGCCGCTTAAATGGTATTGAAAAGAACTAACAACCTCTACCATGTCAAGGTAACGCTCTAAGTGATCTACCATAATCAGACCAAAGGATTATGAGTCATCTGCTCTTTCTAAAACCCCAAATAAAGCCTTAAATCACTACAAGTTGCTTTTCTCCAAATTTGCTAAAAATGCAGAAAAGCCTTCATTCGCTCTCGCATCCAAACGACTACTGGTAATCACACGGACTTGATTGCTCCAAGTGATGGCATAGCCTTGGTCTTCAACTTTTTTGACCAGATCTACATCTTCATGACAAGGCAAGGGAGAAAAGCCGCCAACAGCAAGATAGGCCTCACTACTAAAACTTAAATTGGCTCCATGAATATGTCGATGGCCCATTCTATCTTGATAATGAGCAATGTAATCTTCCTGCGTTTTTGGCGTCAAATGTGCCCAATTATCAACACTGACCACGCCGCAAATCATATCGGTGGGTTGCTGCGCTATATGATTGACTTGCTGGACTAGCCAATCTGTCGTCACGACTGAATCTGCATCGGTACAGGCAATCCACGCCGCGCCCTGTGCAATCGCATGACGAATGCCCATATCTCGCACTTTTCCCACGCAGCGATACTCACATTGGATATAATCCGCACCTGCGGCTTTGACCTTTGCCAACGTATCATCAGTGCAATCATCAAGTACCACAAGCGGATAGGCGGTAATATCTTCGGGCAATTGATCAATGGCTTTTTGCACCGCCACTAAGCAACTGGCAATCGTCAATGCTTCATTATGAGCAGGAATCACAATACCAATTTTCATAGCAGATACGTTCCTTTCATTACTTTGCTAACGGTTATATCTCGTCATACTAAGTTTTCTTGCTCTGCTATCGATGCTGAGGTATGTTGCCAAATGTCCAATAAAAAATCAGTATCTATCAGCTTACTCTGATGAGTAAAGGCTGGTTGATGTTCTGCATTAGACTCGTTAGCCGACCCATTGAACGCTTGATGCAATCGCTGATGTACCGTCTCGCCTGTCATGTCAAAACCATCAATCGGATAGCGCCAATGACAACATATCAGTGTGCCGTTGATGGCGAGGTTCTGCTTGATCCAAGCAATCACCTTATCAATATCTTTGGGTGATAAGTAATATAAAATCTCACTAATGACAATTAAATCAAAAGGCGGATTATTGGCGAGCCTATCATCATCTGATAACGATTCCTCTGATAAAGGATAAGCACTTAGCAATGTGTCTTTTAAAGTCAGCAAGCTACTTGGAATAATACCTTGTATGACCTTAACGTGAGATAACCCTTCCAATCGCTGCTTGGCAAGTTGTACCGCATTATTATTGCCATCTATACTGACCAAGTCCTGACAACGGCGGGCAAGCAACTCACTGAACACGCCGTTACCGCAGCCCAATTCAATGGCATTGCCGTATTGAGCTTGAGGCAGCACGGCCAGACACATATCCCGTTTGCGCTTCTCATACCAGCGCGTCTGATACTCCCACGGGTCAGTGTTGTCACTGTATAACGCATCAAAATAAGTCTCTGAATAGGTGTCAGAGTGAGCGTCAGTATCGGTATGGATAGGTATAGTAGACTTAACGGAGTGATTCATATAAATAAACTTCCCAGAGCTGGCTAATTCTAGCGATGGTTTGAGCCGATAAAATAGGCGGATTGCCTGTGCTTTCATCAACCGTAGTTTGGCTTGCAAAGCAGTCAATTGCTTGAGTTTTACGTGCTAATTGTTCAGCGCTCAAATCTAACCTAACCGCCGAGTCCCAAGGAATGCGGTCATCAGCAGGATTAGCCCAATGCCACGCCCATATCAATACTTGATAACAGTCTAGGTTATGCTGCTTGGCAAATGAGGCAATTACTTGACCTGTTGCCTCATGGTCAGGGTGACCGTCACGCATAAAAGGCGTCACCAGTATATCGTCAGGCTGAATAATAGTGGCCAGTTTTTCATTGAACTGATCTTGCTCGGCAAACACGTCGCCATCAGGCAAATCTAAAGCAATAATCTTAACCTGATGCTCTATACCCAATACTTTTAAGGCTGCTAAGCTTTCTTGTGGACGAATCACATCAAGCGTTTTCGGCGGATAAATCTGCGAATCTGGGTGGCTTTGTGTACCATTGGTCACGTGAACGAGTAGGATAGGGTTGCCATTTTCAGCCAGTTGTTGCAGCATACCGCCGCAGCCTAAGATTTCATCATCTGGGTGCGGCGCAAAGATGCACACACGCTGGTGCGGTAAAAAGCGCTTGGCGATATTCAATCGAGGTAACGCTTGTAGTCCTTGCCAATTTTGCCAAGCGTCCTGACTGGTGCCATCGCCTTCGATCACGCGGTCACCAACAATGGGATGATTGTGTTCTGGTATTACAGCTTGGTCTATTGAAGTATTTACGTTAGGGTTTACAGTATTATCAAAGTGACTAGAGTTTACAGTTGCCATATATTTTCCTGAAGAGTGGTTGATTCGCCAGCTAAAGCGCTCGATAGCTCACCGATTTTTTGTAGATCAAATGCGCCATGGCTTTGACGGATAAAGACAGGCAAATCTGCTGACAATCTCGCAAAGTGGGGATTGCGGCAAAATGGTGCTGCGCCCAGCGCTTGTCCAACTGCGTCTATGACTTGACGCGCCAACTGTTCGACGTTTGCTCTTAATTGACGAATGGCAAGCTCATGGCTTTGATTTGGTTGGCTGTCTATCAAGTGTGCGACCTGATAAAAGTACTGCTGCGTAACCGAAAGTGAGGTACTAATTTCACCCAAATACATGGCTTTATAATCGTTCGGTTTTTGCTGATACGCCTTTATCAAATACGCAGCTAAGCAGGTTGTTGCGCCATACCAGCAAGCGGCAACGCCTGCCGCTCCATGCCAAAATCCCACACGTTCTAAATACGCGTTTGCATCACCAACATTGCTGGCTGCTACTTGATGAAATTGTACAGTGGCAGTATCAGTGCCTTGCATACCGACGGCTTGCCATTCACTATTATCAATATCAATCCCAGCTTGCCTCATATCTACCACAAGTAGCTGTGAGCGCCCATTTTGATCTCGATAAGTCATCAGCCCATGGTCAACGATATTTGCACCCGAACACCAAGATTTTGAACCACTGATTTTGCCTTGCTCATACTGTATAGGCGAAGGATGACCCTCTGCTGCCCAAACTGCCCACAGTCCTTGTACGGCCTTATCATAGCCAACTTCATGCAAAATACTGAGGGCGTCTAAGTGCGACTCAAACCATTTTACAATCGTCAAATCAATACTCGACACATAGGCCAAAATTTGCCAACGAGTCAAGGTGCTCGTATTCGTTTCCCCATCATCGGTACTACTATCAACATCAGTGCCGCTGGCAGGATGAGGGACTTGATTGCTATAGTTGACTAAGATATTTAATATTTTATGTCGCAATTCATTAGTCATAACCAGCGTATTTAGCGTTTGACCATCGGCGATAAACACGTCTTCTATAGCGCTTTTTATATTTTGTAATAAAGCGTTTTTTGTCTCAAGTAGTAACATACGCGTCTCCTATTTATTCTTATGAGTCAGACATTTGGATTGAGTCTGGGTATTCACTATTGGTGTGATAGCTTTTGTTGTCATATAAGTCATCTAAAAAATCTTGCTGCCAGACGTGCAAATTATCCTGCTGTAATCCTTTTAATAAAATCTGATAACGACGTTTTCGCTCTACCAGTGGCATCTCCAAAGCTGTCTTTAGGCCCTGCATGATGCTACTAGGTTGGTGGGGATCGACAATCACGGCCGCTTGCATTTGCTCTGCCGCCCCTGCATAACAGGATAATACCAATACACCCGGATTATCAGGATTTTGGGCCGCAACATATTCTTTGGCAACGAGGTTCATGCCATCTTTGAGTGAATTTACCCAGCCGACATCGCTCTGCCAAAACGCTGTCATCAACGTTTGATGATCTAATACTTTTTCGCTATACGTAATGGCTTCCCAATGCGCTTTATCAGTATTAGACTCGCTTTTGTTGGCTACAAAGGTATCCAGTGTCTCCTCATTGACAGAAAACTGCTGATTAATATCATTTACGACTTGTCTGACATCGTCATGAAGTTGCTTATAAACAGGTAAGTCCAAGCGGCTGGGGCAGGCAACTTGTAGCAATTTTAATTGATTTTGATACATCGGATATTGCTGTAAAAACGCACGGTAAGCCGAAAACCGCTCTGGTAACCCTTTGGAGTAATCGATTCTATCGACCGCAATAATTTGCTGGCTAGCAGGTTTAATGCTGTCTTTTCTTTGAGTATGTTTGGCAGATTTTAAGGATAAATCGAGAACTTGATTTTGAATTCTTGCGACATTGACGCCAATCGGATAGGCATTGATTGTTAAACAGTGCTGAGTAGCGAAGTTCAAATTGAGTGTCAATTGCGCCGCCAATGATTTAGGAGCGTTAAAAGAATGATGCGCTGCACATGAAGCATTGATTAGCGATTCTCTTAAATAATTATGCTCCAAGAAGCGATCTTGCAAATAATACTGAAGGGTAGCAAGACAGCTGGCTTTGTCTCGCTGGGTTTGCGTGCCAAGTACATCGTAATGGGCAAGGTGCTCAATCAACTCAGGGCTTTTATCCAGCTGTTGCCAACATGCCAGCGAGACAAAGGGAATGTGCAAAAAGAGTCCGATACGATTAGTGATGCCTAACTGCCGACAATGATACGCCACACTTAAAAAATGGTAATCATGTACCCAGATAACATCATCGGGTCGGAGGATTTTTTTTAATTGTCGAGCAAAAAGAGCATTGACTGTTTGATAGCCTGCGTAATCCTCTGGCGCTTGCTGAATAAGATCAGTTTGTTCATGCATCAGCGGCCACAGCACATTGTTCGCAAATCCACAGTAAAATTGCTGATATTGTTTAGTAGTTAAGGCTGTGGTCATATAAGTAATGGTTGTATCAGCTTGTTGCGTATCAGCGTCTATTAACGCCGTGTGCTTGCTACCGCTAAGTTTATAGCTATCATAGTCAAAGCCGCAATCGTCAATAGTGTCTACAATTTTACTGTTCCAGCCCATCCATACGACAGATTTTCCTATGAGTACATCTTGCAAAGCGACCGCAAGCCCGCCTGCCATCGGGTTACTATCTGGTATTTTCACTCGATTGGATAAGACAAGTAAGCGGCTCATACTAAGCACCTCACTGCTTTGTCTGCGCTAGAGAAACCTGCATCTACAGAGACAGACGATAAAGTGGCACGTGTTTGACAAAAAGTTAAAAAGCTATCAAGCAGCCCACTTACTTCCTCAATACTATGTACATAGTAATGGGCGCAAGTTGGCTCACTGCCCACTTTAATACCCATGCCTGTCATTGTCTTTTCAGGCTTTTCTACTAACTGCTCTTGGGCTTGAATAGCCATAAATCCTGCCTCATCAGTGACGTCATCGCCGATAAAGATCGGACAAAGCGTCTCACTTGCTTGCATTTTTTTTAATAAAGTCAAAATAGCAGCGCCTTTATTTATCCCTTTTGGCACTACCTCGCAAACACATTTACCGCGCTTTACGATCCAATCAGGATAACTTTTTAAAACTTCTGATACGATGTTATCAGCCACATCTGCCAACGTAGGATCTTGCCGATAATGTAAGGCAACAGAGTATGGTTTGTTTTCGATGGTTAAATCAGGATAAGGCGTGCAAGATTGAATAATGAGTTGTTTGATGGTCATCAGCTCAGTGGTATCAATATGGATGACATTTATATCGTCATTGTCGCGGTCTTCGGCATCGTCAAATGCTATTTCTAGTCCATGAGTCGCGGCAATCGGCAATTGTATAGGGGACAGCATCTGCCTTGCTTCTACAAGGCTGCGTCCTGTCACAATGGCAATTTTGACACCATGATTTTGGATTTTTTTTAAGAGAGTTAAGGTTGTATTCGGAACGACGCTGTTTTTTGGATTGAGTGTAAAACCTGCAAGTGTGCCATCTATATCCAAAAACAAGCAGTAGTCTTGCTGATAGGATAGATAATCAGCGAACTTACTTGGCTGAATGTAGGTAGATAGCATATCTATGTTAGGGTTTCTTCCTGAAATCACACTTTTTCCTTTTTAGATAGGGTAGCGTAAATATGAGCCTTAGTTTGATACCTTTAGATCAATTTATAAGAAAACCGACAATAATCAATTAAGCTTGCTAACAAGTCTGCCATAATCCTAATCACACTACGAGAATGAAAGTGTGCAACTTAGCATGAGTTCTGTAACGTATTGAATCTAATTATATTGAATGATTTTAATTGGAGTGAATCTTGACGATATACAATAGCAGGCGATTTGAAGACAAAGAGCGGTTACGGGTTTTAGTAACGAATACTGATTTTTCACTTATTATAATTAAGTAAGGACGACATACAGGAGGTAAAACAAAAGCATTGATTCATCGTAATGATAGAGCCAAAGTTGAAACGATGTTAAGCTTGCAATCCTCAAGTAGGTAGATTGGTTCAATCAAAAGTTTTTGCATAAGGCACTTGGTTATGTGGCGCTATTTGAGTTTGAACCGATATATTTAAATAATGGTTTATTTGAATGCTATTTATGCCAGACTCGTTATGAAAGAACGCTTATACAAGAACATTTATACAAGAAAATCGATATAAGGCACATCGTTATGGAACAAAGACAGAACCCTACAGAACAAACGCAAAACGCTGTGGAACACAGACCTGTATTTATGCCCAGAGTCAACAGTGACAATTTGGTAAAAACGGACATGGTCAGGTTTGAGCGGCATGTAGGGTTTGCAAGCAGACAAAAGAAAAAATCCATCAATGATCTGCATCAAGTCATTCGCAAAAAATATGGGTTCAATCACGTTTTGGAGTTGTCCAGTAAGTCTGGCAATAAATTGAGTTTTTTGCTAAGTCCGTTGAGCTTAAAGATTACTGATGAGTATGACGGCAAGCAGTACAGCGTTGAGAACGCCTTTCAAGCCAGTAAAGTGTTTGAGCACGGCGGCCCATACATCGACTTGCTGACAGCGCCACCAAGACAAGCCAAAAAAGATGAGCGATTGAGTAACTCAGGCGCGCTCATTGGCTATGATTATTTTGGTATGCAGTGGCAGGTAGAGCCATTAACTGTGTTTTATGATTGGCTCTATGTGAATGCTCTAAAACAAAATCCTCAGCTGCATGAAGAGGTGATGCAATATCAAGCCTTTACTGATATTGAGTTCAATCCCAAAAAGTCTATCCAAGCGCCAGCTTATTCATTGGCTTTGTTTGTGGCGCTCAATAAACGAGAATTGCTTGATGAAGTTGACGATCCAATGGCGTTTTTTGACGTATGTAGCGAGTTTAAGGTGAGTAATACCGAGCAGCTTTTAGAATAGCGTTCAAGATTACCGACATCCATACCAACTCGATAAAAGGTTTGGTATCCACACCCTAGTCAGTGCCTAAACCAGTAAACTTGTATGTGTATAACCATATATCTAAAAGTGTTTGATATCTAAAAGCGTCTAGATGAGCGACAATATGCCCATAGATGTTAAGACAGCAATTTTAGGGCGTTATGATATTTAACACAGCTAATTCAAATAAAAGGGCCTTTCCAAATGACCAATAATAACCCGTATAACTTTGTACCGTTGCAGCCCACAGGTAGAAATGAGACTGATACTGCCAATACTTATGCGCCTGAAGATATGATTAAAATATATGAGCAGCAGTTTCTCATTCAAGTACCTGAAGAAAAACTGACAGAGTTTTTACCAGCGTTAAAAGCGTTTTATGACATTGATAATCATACCTTGGATGTCAGTGCCATTATTTTCGATGCAATCGCAGACTCCAGTATTATCTACAATCATAAAATCAAAGTCGGCGACTATCAAATACTAGGCGAATTGATAGAGGAGGCGATTGAATATGATGAAGACAATAAAGATGAAGAAGGTAATAAGGACGAAGAGATTCAAGCCTATACACTAGAATGTAAGCGTACTTTTTTTATTAATGAAGTAGAGATGCCTTATCATTTTAACTTATTCATTTATGGTGATGGGTATTCTACTTTAACCAAAAAAGAAACTTTATTGGAAAAGATGTATTGGTTCGTTAGAGGTAGATTCGAAGAGCATCTATTAGAGGGCTTTGAAGATAATGAGAGTTTGGAATCTATCAATGAGCAGCTGGCCGGCTTGGGTATCCGAGAAATGGATCTGACGACCATAGATGAGATCATAAACTATGTAGAAGACAACATCATAGACGATGCTATGGTCGAAGCACTTAATAAATTATTAGATGATGCTGAATAATATGGATGTTGTCATAAAATAAGTATCGTTAGTAGTGCTTGCTATTAAAAATAAGGGGCTGTCCTAGGTAACGTAATTTAGGGCAGCCCTTTAGCTATTTAACGAAAACAAAATTTGCAGTCAGCAGCGATATCATTGGATATATTTCTGATTTTTTGCGCATCTCTTCTTAAATGGAGACCGAGTTTCCTATATGATGTAAGCAGCTCATGGTTAATGATTCATTCAATTTAGGCTTTTTTCTTAGTCAAAAAGGCTTCTTATCAGGTAAAACGGTGCTTTATGTTCAACACTTCTTCGACTCGTTTAAATAAATACATCAGTGAAAGCGGTATTTGCTCCAGGCGAGACGCTGACCGCTTTATTGAACAAGGCAATGTGTACATCAATGGCAAGCGCGCTTCGGTGGGCGATCAAGTGGTTGCTGGAGATGCGGTCAAAGTCAACGGACAGCTGATTGAGCCACGCGAAGCAGATGATTTTGTTTTTATTGCATTGAATAAGCCAGTGGGCATTGTGAGCACGACGGAAAGCTCTGAGAAAAACAACATTGTTGATTTCGTCAGACACGGGGTACGTATTTTCCCGATTGGCCGTTTGGATAAGGACTCTCAAGGGTTAATCTTTTTGACCAATAATGGCGATCTAGTGAATAAAGTGCTGCGTGCTGGCAATAATCATGAGAAAGAATACTTGGTAACGGTAAATAAGCCGATAACGGATAGTTTTATTGAGGGTTTGGCAGGCGGCGTGCCTATGCTTGGCAAGATGACAAAAAAATGTCCAGTCACCAAGGTTACGCCTACCGTATTTAACATCACGCTAGTACAAGGCTTGAACCGTCAAATCCGCCGTATGTGTGAGCATTTTGGCTACGAAGTGGTGAAGCTTGAGCGTACGCGAATTATGAATGTGAGTCTTAAAGGCCTCCCAGTTGGCGACTGGCGAGATTTAACACCAACAGAGTTGTCTGTACTGCTTAAGGCGGTAGAAGATTCTTCTCCGGATGCCAGTAATCCGGGCAAAAAATCTCGTCATGCCCCACGAAAAAATACACGTACCGATAATTCATCAAAGTCAAAAACGTCCTCAAAACCAAGGGGTGCCGCAAAGGGAAATCCTAAACACTCAAAGGATGGTCCTAAAAAACCAGCGGGTTCTAAAGGGAGTACTGGTCGTCCTTTTGGTGATGGTAAGAAGACAGGGCGCAATGGCAAACCTGCCACAAATGGCAAGCGCCCTTCAAAAGGTCGAGGTTCTCAACGCTCCTCAAAGCCATAGAGTAGTGCATAATGATTAAATGACTGATATGGATTTTCAGAAATGCTGCACATAAAAACCCAAACAATTTACGTTGTTTGGGTTTTTCTTGCCGTTCATACTTATGTCTTTTCTTTATTTGTCCGCTATACAACATGCTCACATATCTTGGATAACCAACTGTTTTTCGCGCGCATATATTTAATGTTTTCTACTCTAAATTCAGAACTGAAGCTCTACATTTTTCTGTTCATTATAATCTCATCATCGAGCTATTAGCTTACCAAGTTTAACTTTACAGCTTCTTCAGAAGCGCTCACTATATCTGGTGCCTATCTAGAAACCAATAAATGGCTGATTTTCAGGAACCAGTTCGAAAGAAGGTCAAAGAGTCCTCTTGGCTTGAATCGGTTTTAAGGTACGTTTTTATTTCGTAGAATTTAAATTCCCTCAAGCGTAGTTCGAACCGATAAAACAATTACGGTCAATCGATCCTCGTTTATCAGCAATAAGAAAACCGCCATGATTCGTGCTGATACTCGACACTCCGGCACCGCGCTGCACCCGTTGCATGCGTTTTTTTTGGCCGGAATGGTGCCTTTGTTTATCGGAGTCTTACTCAACGATTACGCCTATTGGTCCAGCTACGAGCTGCAATGGAAGAACTTCGCTTCTTGGATGCTGATAGGTGCGTTGGTGTTCAACGGCTTAGCTTGGCTAGGCTCAATTTTATCTCTGGTTCGCGCTGATAAGCGTATGGGTAAACCAATTATCTATTTTCTGTTGTTGCTGGCGACCTTTGTGCTGGGTATCTTCAACTCGTTCATTCATGCAAAGGATGTATGGGCTAGCATGCCGACTGGGCTTATTCTATCTGTTATTACTGTCATCTTAGCCTGTATTGCAACTTGGATTGGGCTCGCCAGCTGGCGTGTTGGAGGTGCAAGATGAAACCACTCAATATTTTGTCGATAACTTTAGTCGCTGTTCTTTTAAGTGCATGTGGCGAAAATAATGTAAGCGATGCAGAACAGCTGGGTGCCAATCCGACCTTGCCTGAAGCGCAGCGCGGTCTGATACCGACTTTGAAAATCGCTGAGCCGGCAGGTTGGGGTGATAACCGACCTGTAGTGCCCTCAGGTTATAAAATTGAAGCCATTGCCACTGACCTTCTGATCCCGCGGCAGACGCTGGTCTTGCCAAATGGCGACATTCTAGTGGCTGAGGGTAAGGGCGGTAACGCGCCCAAACTACGTCCTAAGGACATCATTGCAGGTTATTTTAAAGGTAAGGGCACAACTTCGGTCAAAAGCGGTAACCGTCTGACTTTGCTGCGCGACAATAATGGCGACGGCACTTACGAGACACGTACTGTATTCGCCGAGAATTTGAATGCGCCTTACGGTCTTGCACTAATCGGTGATCAACTGTATGTCGCCAATCAGGATGCGGTGGTGCAGTTCGATTATCAGCCTGGCCAGACGACTGCTAGCGGAGCGCCACGCAAACTCACCGACTTGCCTAGCATGGTCAATCATCACTGGACCAAGTCGATGACGGCCAGTCCAGATGGAAACTTCCTATACGTGGGTATTGGTTCCAACAGCAACATTACTGAAAATGGATTGGATGTAGAGGCGGATCGCGCCATGGTTTGGGAGATCGATGCCAAGACTGGCGCTCACAGGCCATACGCAACCGGACTGCGTAATCCAACGGCGTTGGCTATCCTGCCTGGTACTGACCAATTATGGGCAGTCATCAACGAGCGTGATGAGCTCGGTCCACGACTGGTACCCGATTACTTAACCTCGGTGCAAGAGGGTAAGTTTTATGGTTGGCCCTACAGCTACTGGGGACAAAATGTCGATCCGCGAGTTAAGCCGCAGCGCTCCGAAATGGTAGCTGCCGCGATTGCTCCAGATTATAGCTTGGGGTCGCACAAAGCCCCCTTAGGCATAGCGTTCTCAACAGCAACCATGGGCGGTAAGTTCACAGAAGGGGCATTCATTGGTCAGCATGGTAGCTGGAACCGTTCAGACCCAGCAGGTTACGACGTCGTGTTCGTCCCATTTAGCAACGGCAAACCAGCTGGAGACCCGGTTGACTTTGTGACTGGTTTTCAGGGCGAAAATGGCAAGACCTTTGGTCGACCAGTGGATCCAAAAGGAGCACTGATTGTCGCTGATGACCTTTCTAATACTATCTGGCGAGTCACCCCAACTCAGTAAGCGACGTATAGAAACTCCTGCGCGAGTTGCTTTAACCTGCGTAGGAAAACTAAACAAACCCTAAAAATTGCACAAAAAAAAGCCTCACAACTCATAATAAGAGTAGTGAGGCTTTAGTGCTTTTTCAAGCCATATTTGGAGCGGGAAACCC
>NZ_JBQSYC010000006.1:0-153494 GCF_052378885.1 Psychrobacter sp. AOP22-C1-C5
GGCTGTCAGTAGAAGTATGCATGGATTTACTCGCGTAGGTATTATAAGTATTGTATTATAGAAGCACTGAAATATTTAATATAAACAAGGATTTTTAATAGTGCGCATTGTAGTCATTTATATATATGATTGCGAATAAATAGTTTTGTGAAATCTAATTGTTTTAATTATATAAATTAAATAGGAAATCTATGTTATTAGTAACGGGTGGGCTTGGGTACATTGGCAGTCATTTTGTGATAGTGGCGTTACAATCAGGATATGATGTTGTGGTTATAGACAACTTATCAAATAGTCATGCCCACACACAACAACACATAGAGACCATCGCTCAATCTCACTTTCAATTTATTGAAGGGGACATAAGAAACAAATCGTTGTTAGAGCGTATATTTAAACAATATCAAATAGATACTGTCATACATTTTGCTGGTTTAAAAGCGGTGGCAGAATCTGTTGTAAGTCCGATGCGCTACTACGATAATAACGTATATGGCAGCTTAGTCTTATTAGAAGCTATGCAGGAACACTGTATACAAAAGATTGTTTTTTCATCATCGGCCACTGTATATGGTGAGCCTCAGTATTTACCCTACGATGAGAAGCACCCAACCATTCCTATCAATCCTTATGGTCATACCAAGCTACATGTAGAGAATGTACTGCAAGATGTCTGTCAAGCTGATAAGGATTTTGCAGCAGTTACGCTGCGCTACTTTAACCCAATTGGCGCACATCCTTCTGGTCTAATTGGTGAGAACCCTAAGGACATCCCTAATAACTTGATGCCATATATAGTTAAAGTGGCTCAGGGAAACTTACCTTATTTACAAGTCTTTGGTGATGATTATGATACTCGAGATGGTACAGGTGAGCGGGACTATATTTATGTTATGGACTTAGTACAAGGCCACCTCGCTGCCCTCAGTTATCTAAACAAAAAAGGGTTCCATATATTCAACTTGGGGACAGGAACAGGAACCACTGTTTTAGAATTGGTTGCAGCGTTTGAAGCCGCGAATTCGGTGACTATCAATCAGCGCGTTATGCCAAGGCGTGAGGGAGATCTGTCTAAATTTTGGGCAAATCCAAGTCTTGCTAAGACAGAGCTAAACTGGCAAGCTGTGACTCCTTTGCATGTTAGTTGTCTACTTAACTCATAACAGTGGTGAAATCATTGAAAGTATTGCATTTCGTGACAGGTGGTTTTTCGGGTGCAACCAAAGTTGCTGTTGATTTAATTGCCTCTCACAATAAAATAGCCCATGTTGACAATCTATTAGTGATGCGCCGCAAAAAAACCACGACATTAGAAAAGCTATCAGAGCTTGATGATAAAAATATCAACTATGAGTTGGTTACTGGCAGTACGCATATAGCGACCGTACGAGAATTGAAAAAGATATGTCAGAAGTGGCAGCCAGATATCTTAGTTGCTCATGGGTTTCCAGAACACTTATTGGGACGACAGGCAGGATTGCTTGCAAAAGTACCGATTTTAATACAAGTCGAGCACAATTCTAAAGAGCGTTATACACCTTGGAAGCTTTACCAGACACGTAAATTAAGTAAGCACACAGACAAAGTCGTTGCCGTATCAAAAGGTGTGGCGCAGGTATTGACCGAGCAGCATCTTGAGGCTCCTATACAAGCCATCCCTAATGGAATTGATACTGAACGATTTGGTGGTATCAATCCCGTAGCTATACTTGATAGACCAAAAGATTTAATCATGGTTGGTCGTTATGCTAAAAGCAAAGACCATGTGACTTTGATTGAGGCGCTGCATCAGCTAAAGCAAAGAGGGTTTGCACCAAGCTTGACTTTGGTTGGAGACGGGCGCAAACAATATAAACAGCAAGTAAATAGTCTTGTTGAGCGCTATGGACTACAAAGCCAAGTTAACTTTATTGAATATAGCCGTGAGGTTGATACACTATTATCGCAGCACAAGGTTTTTGTGATGTCGAGCCGGTTCGAGGGGTTGAACCTTGCAGTATTAGAAGCGATGGCAAGTGCTTGTGTGGTGATTGGCAGTCGAGCCATTGGTGTAGAGGAGCTGATCGAAGATCAAAGAGATGGCTTTTTGTTTCCGATTGGCGATGCTACTGCCTTGGCGGATATCATTGAGACCATATTGTCTAAACCTGTCGATTATCAATCACTTGCTCTGTCTGCTAGGGAAAAGGTGTTAGCATATTACAATCAGCAAAAAGTGACGCAGGCTTATTACCAACTCTTTCAGGATTTATTAACGAGCCATTAATTATCATAAAGTTTTAGTGTGAGTGTTATATGAATAGAGACGACATAACAATTGTTATTTTAATACCTGTTTACAATGTAGCAGAATATGTAGAAGAATGCATAAAATCGGTACTAGAGCAAATCGATACTAGAGCAACTTTATTAATAATGAATGATGCTTCAACAGACAATAGCGCAGAAGTCATCAGAATTTTCGAAAATCATCCTCAAGTGCAAATCTTTGATGCACCTCATAATAGAGGTTTATCCGCCACACGTAATGCGCTTTTCGATATGGCTCAGGCGGACTATGTATGGTTCATTGATTCTGATGATCTCATGTATGAAAACGCATATTTATCAGTTATGTCTCAATTAGAAAAACTAAATTCAGATGTATTGTGTGCGGATTATGTATCATTACGAAAAGAGAAAGAAGTAGAAAAAAAAGCTTTCATAGGTAAGGCTTGCCAGAATTTTACTAATAAAAATAATAGTTTCTTAAACAATATTATTGAAAATAACAGTAATCACGTTTGGAATAAGGTTTTTAGAAGACAGTTGATACAAGATATAAGATTTAAAGAAGGATTAAATTTTGAAGATATCCTATATATGACTGATGTCTCATTAAAAAACTTCCAATATAGCTATTTAAAACAGCCTGTAATAAAGTATAGAGAGCGTGAAGGCTCTATCTCAAAAAACTTCGACAAAAAATATGTAGATGATTATCTATTTGCCTTTACTTATCGCGTTGATAATTATCAGAGATCTGAAAAAAAGGATGAGTACTATTACTTATTATATAAGGTATATAAGCGTTATGTGGGGTTGTTAAGTAAAATAGCTAAAAATAATCAGGAAAATTTATTAAAAGACACTTATGATAAATACAATAGCTATTTTTCAGATCTTTATCTGATTGCGATTAAAGAGCTCCCAATGCATAAAAAAATTATCCTTAATATTAAAAAATCCAAATTAAATAATATTTTGATAGGTGTATAGTACATGGAAAAGATTTTTGAGGTTATCAGTAATAAGCCTTTTAAAATATTCTATAATGGTCTTGTGCCTAGAAGTATAAGGAAGCGCTGGAATTATCAGTATGATGATAAAATTAAGCAAGAAAAAGTAGCTTCTTACTGGATAACAGTTATTAATCAATACGCTGATAAAAAAATCCAGAAGTATGATATTTTGCCAGTCAATGAGGAACTGGTAGGAAAGAGAATAATTTGGCAATATTGGGGACAAGGGTTAGAGGATTTGCCCGAGATGGTTGAAATATGTTTTGCTTCAGTAGATAACCATGCGCATGATTATAGGGTTATCAGAATTACTGATGATAACTTGAATGAATATATAAAGCTTCCAGATTTTGTTAATGAAAAACGTAAAAACGACGTGTTTAGTCGAGTGTTTTTTTCTGATTTGCTTCGTATTGCATTGTTGTCTGTTTATGGAGGAGTTTGGCTAGATGCCTCAATTTTATTGACAGATAGACTACCTAAAGAATATACAAGCTCTGACTTTTTTATGTATAGCCGTGATCCTAACTCGCTTAACAAAAATTGGGGAAAAAATGATACACATTTTTATTTCAATTGGCGTGATGAGTTCAAAGTAAAACACCTTAATAGTATTATTTTTTCTAAGCCAAACTCATTAGTTGCAAAAACTTTGACTGACTTGCTACTCTATTATTGGAAAACTGAAAATAAAATAGACTATTATTTTTTCTTTCAAGTAATGGTTAATGAACTGAAAAATATGAATATAATTAATTTTAGTTTTCCAGTAGAGGATGATACGCTACCGCATTTACTACAGACTGAAATGAATAATAAATTTAAAAAAGAGAAGTATGAACATATTATAGAACAAGCTTCCTTACATAAACTTAGCTTACATGAAAAATTTAAGGAAAAAGATATCTTGGGTAATCTAACCTACTATGGTTTCTTAAAAAAAGAGTTTTCTAATAAATAAAATATTCAAAAGCTTACTGCCAATGCTCTTTTAGCCAAGGACTGGCTTTTGCATGACGATACCATTTACCGCCACCGCCATTAATGGCATCTGGTGGATTGATTTCACCATGGAAGACGACAATTTTTGCACCATTAGGTAGAGTCGGTGCGCGTACTAGGTTAAAAGGAATAGGCGCCATACACTGATACTTAAAGCTGACACACCAGTCTTTATCCCAATACTCTAGATTATGGTGCTCACGCAAGTAATTAGACAGATACGCCTGTTCATGGCGAACTTGCTGACGAATAGTGTCAAAGTTACGCTCAAAGTTTGCTAACAAGTCAGGGTAGGTATGCATACCAATGTTAAAGCGATATACAGAGCTATTGCCGATCATGCGCCACGGTTTTTTCCAGTCACGAATGATGACAACGCTGTCTTCGTGTTCAGCTTTATAGGTAAAGAAAGCATCGATATTATCAACGATGACAATGTCAATGTCCAAAAATAACGCAACACCTTTGAGATCATAAAGCTCAGGCTTAAAGGTAGTGAGTTTTTTCCAGCCACGTTCGGGACCCGCTGGTAAGTCCATTTCAGGTATAGGATAACAAGTAATAGCAGGGTCAATGCCAGTGCTGTCATCAGTTAGGCAAACCATCTGAAAATCTAAGGTAAGATGGCGACTGACCATATTATAAAGACGGTTAACGTATTCACAACCGTATTTATCTCCCCATTTCATACAAATGACGTAACGCTGTTCAGAGACGTCACGGTCTATTTGTGTTTGGTCTGTCGATGCGCAAGTCGTTGTATCCGCTGCCATAATATACTCATATAAAAATAGAAAAATAAATAAAATAAAGGATTTACATGCTAAAAAGACTAAAAATCTTCCATGATGCTAGCACAGCCATTACGTACAAATGTGTTTGTAATATTAAAGTCCTTGATACTACCTATCTAGTTTTTAGTTGTTTATGTGATGAGTATTCTTATATGCATCTGCGGTGATGCTTGCGTGATTTGCCTGAACGAATGCTGCTAGCTCAGATTTTTCCGCATTGTAAGGATTACCCAATGTTGGAACGTGCTTAAAACGTCGGTATCCCCACATATAGTGACTGCACTCATCTTCAATCATTCGTTGCATTGCTTGATTAAGAGCATAAGCCGCAGTTTCGGCATTACGGTCATAAAGGGCAGGATCATCGAGTTTATAGCAATAGATGTCAAAACCGCGACCATCGTCACGGCGAATACAAGACAAACCGACCAGTGCACATTTGGTTTTGCTCGCAAGTTTTGAGGCCAGTGTGCTGGTTAAGGTGTTAATCCCGAAAAAAGGGACTACTACGCCACCTGAAGGGTCAGGCACATGATCAGGCAATACGATGCTAAAACCGCCTTGCTTTAGTGTTTTGAATATAGCTTTGACGCCACTGCCATCAGTAGGAACCAACGTGGCATTGAGCCGCGCACGACCCTTGAGCACAAAGTCATTAGTCAAATCACCTTTGACAGGCTTGTACATGATGGTTGGCGAACCAAATTGATTCAGCCATGCGTTCATCATCTCCCACGTACCAAGATGCGGTACGATTGCGAGCATACCGTTAGGACTGGCAAGGCCTTCTAATAAAATGTCTTTATCATGGACGTCACAGATTTGAGCAATACTCCACTTAGGAGGCATCGCCCAGCTTTTGATGGATTCGATACTGGTTAGGCATTGATGATAAACAATATCTTTGGTCAACGATTTTTTTTGAATATCAGATAAGGTGGGGGCAACCAGTGCCATATTGGTGCTAATAGTACGCATGATACTCAAACTTGGTATTTTAATGATTATCCAAGCGACAAAACGTGCCAATATCTGTAGCACAGACAAGGGCACGTATTTGAAAATATGATACGGATTCATAACCCTCCACACGGCGATGAATCACGTAAAAGATACTGTGAAAAATAAAAAGACATATCAAATCATTTATTAGGTGGGTTTGTTGGCATCAGCTTGTACTTTTTCACGCACACGAATACCAAGATCACGTAATTGCTTGCTATCCACTTCAGCTGGTGCTTGAGTTAGTGGGCATTCAGCCGTTTTGGTTTTTGGGAAGGCGATGACATCACGAATAGAGTCTGCGCCTACCATCAACATAATCAAACGATCTAAACCAAAAGCCAAACCACCATGCGGCGGTGCACCAAATTTCAAGGCATCAAGTAAGAAACCAAACTTGTCTTCAGCCTCCTGCTCGTCAATACCTAGAGCATCAAGTACAGCTTGCTGCATATCAAAAGTATTGATACGTAAGCTGCCGCCGCCAATCTCAGTACCGTTCAACACCATATCATAAGCGATAGAAAGGGCAGATTCTGGATTGTTTTTCAACTCTTCAACTGAGCCTTTAGGCTTGGTGAACGGATGGTGCATTGACGTCCAGCGACCGTCATCAGTTTGTTCAAACATTGGAAAGTCAGTTACCCAAAGTGGCGCCCACTGGCAAGTGGTCATTTCAAGATCTAGACCGATTTTTTGACGTAGGGCACCGATTGCATCGTTTACCACACTGGCTTTATCAGCACCAAAGAAGATAATGTCGCCATCTTCTGCCGCAGTACGTTTAATCAGACTAACAAGTACATCATCAGTCATATTTTTGATGATAGGAGACTGTAGGCCAGATTCTTGGTCAACACCATTGTTGATTTTGCTTGCGTCATTGACTTTGATATAAGCCAAACCGCGAGCGCCATAGATACCAACGAACTTAGTGTATTCATCGATTTGCTTACGACTTAACGAAGCACCGCCAGGAATGCGTAAAGCAGCCACACGACCTTTAGGATCATTAGCAGGACCTGCAAATACTTTGAAATCAACATCTTTCATCAAGTCTGCAACGTCGATCAGTTTCAACGGAATACGTAAATCAGGCTTGTCTGAAGCATAATCACGCATCGCTTCGGCATAAGTCATACGTGGAAATTGTTCAAACTCAACGTCCATCATCGTCTTAAACAAATGCTTAATCAGACCTTCGTTGATGTTCATGATTTCTTCTTCATTTAAGAAAGAAGTCTCAATATCTACCTGAGTAAATTCAGGCTGACGATCGGCACGTAAGTCTTCATCGCGGAAACATTTGGCGATTTGATAATAACGGTCAAAGCCCGACACCATCAATAACTGCTTAAATAGCTGTGGTGACTGGGGTAGTGCAAAGAAGTTACCTGGGCGAGTACGTGATGGTACCAGATAATCGCGCGCGCCTTCAGGGGTTGCACGAGTCAAAATAGGCGTTTCAACGTCTAAGAAGCCGTGATCATCTAAGTAACGACGAATCGCTGAGGTGGCTTTGGCACGGAAAACCATACGCTCCTGCATTTGCGGACGACGCATATCCAGATAGCGATACTTAAGACGCAAGTCTTCTGATACGGTCGTCTTTTCATCATTTAATGGAAATGGCGGGGTTTCAGACTTAGCCAGTACTTCAATCTCTTTGCCCAATAGCTCAATCTGACCACTGGTCATCGTATTATTTTCAGTGCCTTCATAACGGCGACGTACGCGGCCAGTGATTTTTAGCACATATTCAGGACGTACTGCATCAGCAGTAGCAAAGGCTTCTGGCGTATCAGGATCAACGACTACCTGCAAGATACCAGCGCGGTCACGCATGTCTAAAAAAATCACGCCGCCATGATCGCGACGACGATGTACCCAGCCTACGATACTAATGGTTTGCTCAAGTAAGCTTTCGGTTACGGCTCCGCAATATTCGTCTCGGTATTCGCTATGCGTCATAATATAGTTATCCAGTTATCAGCCCAATTCAAAGTACAATAATGCAGCCGTTGCTGTGCGATTCAAGCTATTTGCAAAAAAAAGCACAAACAACGCGATTCAGACAAAAGGTCATCACGTTGGCTACAGAAGATTTGATATAAACGCATATTATGCCTAATCTGCCTTTGTTATACAACCAGCTGAGTTCAATCAAAATGTCGAACTGTCTTGGTATCAGGCGTACTTATCCAGTAACATTTGCACTGGGTTAAATATTGTCATTCTGCTTGAAAATGTAGCCATATGTGCGCATATCAACGGCACGCTAATAAAAACAGCCTTATTTATATATTTATTGCCCCATCTACCGATTTTAGGAATTGTAATCATGCTATTTCATTCGACCAAAAACCCTATTGAACTCAAAATACTGCATCTCAATGAAGCGCAAAAGCAGCGCCGTGAAGACTTGATGGAAGCGACGCAAGGCAAAGACGCGCTTAAGCAATTCAAAAAAACAATGGCTAAAAAGGCCAAACAAGCTCTAAAAGCCAAATCTAAAAATAAGAAAAAAGAGACTGACAATAAAACCCAAGTTTTTGTCTTAGACTTCGATGGTGATATTAAGGCGACAGCAGTTAAGCACTTACGTGAAGAAATTAGCACACTTATTAGTGCAGCAAATAAAGGTGATGAAGTCGTCATACGCCTTGAGTCAGGTGGCGGCTTAGTACATGGCTACGGATTGGCAGCGGCGCAATTGGCGCGTTTAAAAGACGCGGGTTTGAAATTGACCGTGTGTGTGGATAAGGTCGCAGCGAGCGGCGGCTATATGATGGCGTGTGTCGCAGACAGTATCGTGGCTGCGCCTTTTGCCATTATTGGCTCAATCGGTGTGGTATCACAATTGCCAAACTTCCATAAATGGCTCAAAAATCATGACGTAGATTATGAGATGTTTACCGCTGGTGATTATAAGCGCACCGTCACGGTATTTGGCGAAAACGATGATGAAGATCGTGCTAAGTATCAAGAAGAGCTTGAGCAGACACACGAGTTATTTAAACATTTTGTAACTACTTATCGCCCATCGCTCGAGGTTGCTAAAGTTGCCACTGGTGAGCATTGGTATGGCGAAGATGCACTAAAGCTTAATTTGATTGACAGCTTACAAACGTCTGACAGTTATATTTTGGCGCGTATGGAAGACAGCGAAGTATATGCCCTACATTCACGCCAGAAACCAACGCTTGCAGAAAAGCTAGGATTGTTGCAAGCGGCAGAAGCGACACTAAGTATGGCAGTTGATAAATTACCAGACGCGTTGGCTCGTTTTGACTTAAACAGTCGCTTAAACATTCTTAAATAACCACTTAAAATAAGATAAGTAGTTATAGCTGTTTTTATAGTAGAGCAGTAAGCTTAGTAAAAGCTATGATGCTTTTCATAGCGCAATGATTAAATGCTTTAGGATTTGCTCAAGCATTGTTTGTATTTTGTAAAAGGCGTGTCCTAATGGGTCGCGCCTTTTTGCTGTTTATTCATAATCGCTGTGTTATAAATGTAGGATACAAAAGACAGTATACGTACGTGCACTATAAAATTTTTATGGAAATTTGATTACGATAATCAATTAACGAAAAGGATGTCATTTATGTCTAACAGTACATTGATGTTTACCGCCACAGAACATGGTCAAGCCATGCATGCAAAGGTTAAAGCGTTCATCGAGACGCAGATTGAGCCCATTGAAGCGCAGTTTTGGCAAGATTGCCACGAGCAAAATCCCGATGGCAATTGGAAAAACTGGCAATGGCCAGAAAAATACGAGAGCCTGCGTAAACAAGCGCGCGAAGCTGGACTGTGGAATCTGTTTTTGCCTGATGACACTTTAGGTGCTGGGCTTTCAGTCACTGATTATGCGCCAATTGCAGAATTGACAGGTCGTAGTTTGCTTGCGCCTTACGTGTTCAACTGTAACGCACCTGATAGCGGCAATATGGAGCTGTTGTGGCGTTACGGCTCACGAGAGCAGCAAGATAAATGGATGATGCCAATTTTAGAAGGCAAAACGCGTTCTGTGTTTTGTATGACTGAGCCGGATGTGGCATCAAGTGATGCGACCAATATGCAAGCGACGGCTGTGGTTGATGGTGATGAGATCATCATTAATGGTAGCAAGTGGTGGTCATCAGGTTTGGGTGATCCTGCTGTAGACGTTTTGATTGTGATGGCCTATACGCCCGATGATAGCAAAGACCGTCATCATCAGCATTCTATGGTGCTGGTACCAGCAAAAACAGCTGGCGTGAATATCGAACGAATGCTCAAAGTATTTGGTGATTACGATGCACCGCACGGACACGGTGAAGTCAGCTTTGACAATGTCCGCGTGCCAGTTAGTCACTTTATCGGCGGGCCAGGGATGGGTTTTGAGATTGCCCAAGGTCGTCTAGGACCAGGCCGTATTCACCACTGTATGCGCTGTATTGGCGCTGCCGAAAAGTCTTTGGAATTGGCAATCAAACGCGGCATGACGCGTACAGCCTTTGGTAAGCCATTGCTTCAATTGGGTGGAAACTTTGAGCGTATCAGCGATGCCCGTATCAAGATTGACCAAGCGCGACTACTCACCTTATATGCTGCACAAAAAATGGATGCCCAAGGGACGAAAGCTGCCTTGACTGAAATCTCTGCCATTAAAGTAGTCGCACCGACAGTCCTACAAGAAGTGGTCGATATGGCAATTCAGATTCATGGTGGTATGGGTATATGTCAAGATACGATGCTACCAAACTTCTTTGCGCAAGCACGAGCACTACGCCTAGCCGATGGTCCTGATGAAGTGCACAAAACCATGATTGCCAAGTTGGAACTAAAGCGTCAGGGTTTTAGTCGCCCGTCTAAAGCGCCAAAATCCTAATTTTTATGACGAATTATTTTGGTTGCCGGCTATTTGTCTCTGTAGAAGTAATTCAAACGAGGGTAATTAGTATTCTTAGGTAATAATATTTTTTGAGAAATTTACTATCTAATTATCGATAGTGAATTTCTCATTACTTGACTGTTTTATGACAACAAGTTTTATAACAATTAACTTAACAACGCCAAATGACCACAGGATAAGGAACATCTTATGGCAATTCACTACTCTGCCAGCTCTACTGACGACAAAAACCAACCCACTGGGATTAACAGCCAAATACTAGATAAAGGCGGCGATGTTCGTGAGGGCGAGGCACTTGATGTTGAAGCGGTAAGCACATGGTTGCGTAATCAAGGAATCGATATACAAGGCGAGCCTATCGTTACCCAATTCTCAGGTGGCGCATCCAACTGGACGTACCGTCTGCAATATCAAAACCAAGACTTAATCTTACGTCGTCCACCAAAAGGCACCAAAGCCAAGTCAGCGCACGATATGGTGCGAGAGTATACTGTGCAAGAAGCATTAAAAAATGCTTATCCTTATGTGCCAAAGATGGTGGCACTTTGTACGGATGAGGAAGTGATTGGTGCTGATTTTTATGTTATGGAACGCATGGAAGGCATCATTCCTCGTGCCAATCTACCGAAAGGCGTGGATTTAGACACAGCCCAAACGCGTGCACTGTGTACCAATGTCATCGATGCTTTGATCGAATTGCACCAAGTAGATTATAAAGAACATCCTGATTTGGTCAATTTGGGTCGGGGCGAAGGTTATTGCGCGCGTCAGGTTAGTGGCTGGGATAAGCGTTATGTCAAAGCAAAAACACCTAACGTACCAAGCTTTGCACTGGTCAGCCAATGGCTGGGTAAGCACACACCGGCTGATAGCAAAACTTGTGTCATTCATAATGATTGGCGCTTTGACAATGTGATTTTGGATTCGAGCGATCCAACCAAGGTGATTGGCGTCCTCGATTGGGAAATGGCAACGCTTGGCGATCCGTTAATGGATTTGGGTAGTGCTTTGGCTTACTGGATTGAAGAAGATGACAATATCGTCATGCAGCAGTCACGTCGTCAACCAACACACCTAAAAGGCATGATGACTCGTGAAGAAGTGGTTGCCTATTATCTTAAGCAAACAGGATTAAAGATAGACAATTGGACTTTTTATGAAGTGTTTGGACTGTTTCGCTTAGCAGGTATCGTCCAGCAAATTTACTATCGTTACTATAATAAGCAAACGACCAATCCCACCTTTAAAAACTTTTGGATTATCGTGCATGTCCTGCATGCTAAGTGTCTTAAGTTGATTGCTCAATATGAAGGCGAGGCATTGTTTGTCAGCCATGTACAGCCTCATTTGCAAGACAGAGGTATTGATGCTGCCACTATTGAGCAGCTACCTAGTCCTGTACAATCTGTCATCAAAGGCATCTTGCCAAAAAGCTATTTTGTACAAACTAATCAGAAATCTGCAAAGCGAGAAGACTGAATAGTAAATATATAACAAACGGTATTTTAGAAAACATGATGAAAGGTAATATGTTATGACAACCATACTGCTGGCGCGCCATGGTCAGGCGTCTTTTGGACAAGAAAACTACGATCAGCTCTCAGAATTAGGTGGTATTCAGGCACAAATGCTCGGTCAGCATTATGCAACCACGCAGCGCCGAATCGATGCTATTTTTACGGGTAGTTTGGTCAGGCAACGAGATTCTGCTCGACATTTTTGGGAGTCTTATCAATCGTCTATCGATGCTGGGCATAATAATGGCACACCTATTATTAATATAAATGAGCCTGATAGCTACGTCTTGCCACAGTTTGATGAATTTAATCATAAAGATGTCTTTGTTAAATCCGATCCTGCTTTTGGTAGTCGAGCCGCAATCGCAGCTGAAATCGCTAAGTCAGAAGTGCCAAGCACGCGTTTGGCTGAATTGTTTGATCAGGCGATGCAGCGCTGGCATGGTGGCGACAACGATCAAGATTATATCGAGAGTTGGCCACAGTTTAACCAGCGGGCGCAGCTAGCACTTGAACAAATACGTGCAAAGGTTGCCAGTCTGAACTTAGATCAGGACAGTACAGTATTGGTTTTCACCTCAGGTGGTGTGATCGCTGCTATTACTGCGCAGTTATTAAAACAAGGCAGTCAGACAGCCTATCGATTGAATAGAAGCTTGGTCAATACAGGCGTCACGTCTGTTACCCTAAAGGAGCAAGGGGCTCGTTTGATGTCTTTAAACGAATATAGCCATTTGTTTTCTGATGGCAAGCGTTTCGTCACTTGGCGGTAGAAGATACGTTGTAGGGAAGAGTTAAAACACTAAAAAAATGGAAAAGCAGTCACCGTAAATGGCTGACTGCTATCTGTATATACAAGTTCTGGAAGCGACAATTTTTGCCTGCTTTTGATTTATTTTTATAACTGACAAACCCAATCTATAGATTTGCGCTATTATAGACTATCGACTTTACCCAATATCGATAAAAAAGGATTGTCCATGCAAAATAAGTTGATCAATTTAGTCGTCAAAAGCGCCAATCAAAGTAAAAATCAAGTATATAGTGCGATTCAGCCGTCTCGCTATTTGAGAGACTTAAACAAACAGCAGGCTGGACGAGGCAAAACGGTATTAATTACTGGTGCGAGCTCAGGTTTGGGCGAGGGAATGGCAAGACTTTTTGCCAAGCTTGGCTACAATCTCGCTATTTGCGCGCGCCGTATCGATCGTTTGGAACGTCTACAGTCGGAACTGATGGCAGAATTCCCCAACATACGCGTCGAGTACAAAACGCTTGATGTTAGCGACTATGATGCAATTTTCGAAGTATTTGATGCTTTTGCAAAGGATTTTGGTAGTATTGATCGAGTAGTGGTCAATGCGGGTATTGGCGACAGTCGCCGTATTGGGAAAGGTCGCTTTGACACCAATCGCCGTACCGTTGAAATTAACTTTATATCAGCATTGGCTCAATGTGAAGCGGCAATGAATATTTTTCGAGCGCAAAACAGTGGGCATTTGGTTGTGATATCAAGCATGTCAGCGATGCGTGGATTGCCTAAGCACTTGACGGCCTATGGTGCTAGTAAAGCCGGATTGGCTCATTTAGCAGAAGGCATTCGCGCAGATATGCTCTTAACCAAATTGCCGATTAAGGTGTCTACGATTTATCCTGGTTATATTCGTACCGAGATTAATGAGAATGCAAAACCATTGCCGTTTGAAGTGGACGCTGACAAAGGCACTAAAGCAATCGTTGCCGCGATTGAAGCTGGCGTAGAAGAAGCTTGCGTTCCAAGTCTGCCTTGGTCTATTGTGGGTCAAGCGATGAAGCGTTTGCCATTACAGATCATTAGTAAAGTAAATTAAAACAAAGATAAGATAGAACAAGAAAAAGCCCTCTACATTCTAATGTAGAGGGCTTTTTTTAAATATATTTAAATAAGATTGTTTGGGATGCAAAATCTAAAGCGCGTCTGAGATATGCTTTTCACGCAATTTTTGACGGAGCACTTTGCCTACATTGCTCTTTGGTAATTCACTGACAAATTCGATATGACGCGGACATTTATAGCCAGTCAAGTTTTCTAGCGCAAATTCTGTAATGATCTCTTTTGTCACGTTGTTATCAACAGGCACCACATAGATCTTTACGGCTTCACCTTGATGCTCGTCTGGGATACCAATTACCGCACAATCAATGATGCCATCACAATCGAGCATGACTGACTCAATCTCATTTGGAAAAACATTGAAACCAGACACCAAAATCATATCTTTTTTGCGATCAAGTAGAGTGAAGTAGCCCTTTTCATTCATACTGACAATATCACCCGTACGGAAGTAACCGTCATTGGTAAATATGTTTGAGTTGTCTTTATTAAAGTAACCTGACATGACGTTTGGCCCTTTAATACACATCTCGCCAGCTTGGTTGTATCCAACACGCTCGCCATTTTCATCGACGACAATGATATCGACACTCGGTACTGGTAAGCCAATAGAGCCATTGAACTTGCGGTCAGTCACGATGTTTGCAGTACCCGCTGAGACGCCCTCGGTCATACCCCAACCTTCAATCATAGGACAGCCAGTCACCTTTAACCAACGTGCTGCGGTTTGCTCAGTGGCTGCCATACCACCGGCTTGGGTAATACTTAATGGGCCAAAATCTAAATCCTTAAAGTTTGGCTGATCAAGGAGACCTTTGAATAAGGTATTCACGCCTGGGAAAATATGAAAGGGTTGTTTTGATAAAGTTTTGACAAAACCCGACATATCGCGTGGGTTTGGCACCAATATAAAAGTATAGCCCGAGCGCATGCCAAGTAAGCTAAGTGAAAAAGCAAAAATATGATAGAGCGGCAAGGCCATGACCATATTGATATATACCTCATTGATCTCTGAGGTAATAGGTCGATACCAAGCTTCTGCCATCATTGCAGAAGCCGCTATATTACGTTGCGTTAATATTGTGCCCTGAGACAGACCTGTCGTGCCGCCAGTATATTGCAATATACCCAATTGATCTAAACTCATGACTGGTGCAGTAAAAAGTAGGCTTTTGCCTTTTTTGAGCACGTCAGGGAATTTGGTGACATTATATTTGGGATCATTGAGATTGTATTTGGGCACTAAGCGTTTGACCTGACGAATAACCGTATTAACCAAAATGCCTTTTAAGCCCATCATATCGCCCATTTTTGATAAGATAATACGCTTAATATTTGTCTCTTCAATAACCTGCTCTAGAGCTTGCGCGAAATTATCAACCACAAAAATAACTTGAGCGCCCGAGTCATTTAATTGATGACGTAGCTCGCGACCAGTATATAGCGGGTTAATAGGTGTACAGACATAGCCTGCGCGTAAGATACCAATCATTATCGGTAAGTACTGAGGGACGTTTGGCATCATTAGAGCCACGACGCTACCTTTAGATAGGCCTTGCGCTTGTAACCATGCTGCCACTGCAAGTGATGCCTTATCAACATCACCATAAGTATGAGTAACGCCCATACAAACAGTCATAGGGTGCATACGAAAACGGTCAAAGCACTCTTCATACAACTCTATAAGGCTTTGATATTGATCTGGGTTAATCGTCTTGGGAACGTTTTTTGGATACTGCTCAAGCCATGGTTTATCTACTGTCATACTTAGCGTCCTTAAATACTGCAATAAGTTAAGGTTCTATAAAAGAGTAGTCACATCCATGTCAACAATCTCGTTCATTGCTTTGAGGGCAATGGATTGTCGCGTGCTATCCTGTTAATTCACAGACTGCTAAAATATTGAGGCCTTCATTTTGGTACTGTTATTTAACTACGAAGAATAAGCCTCTAAGTAGATTAAATGGCTGATTGGTACTCTTAATACTAAAAAAATAGTCGATACATAAAATCAGCTCGCAGCTTTCATTAAATAGATCAATCTATTGATTCAGATTAAAGAGGCGTGACGAGCTTGGTCACACATTAACACAAATGCAATTGATTAAATTAATAAATTTTATAACTTTGTAGTTAATAATTGATATTGCTAAAATATAGAATATATGGTTTTATGTATATAAGACAAACGGTATTTATAAATAGATAAACGGTAAATTTACTAGTAAATTATAAGCAAACGTATGGATAATAGCTTATCAGTCTATATAAAAGTATCTTTACCCCAAAATTATTTACATTATAAATACATTTATGAGATGTTATTCTGACAAAAAAAGGCATTCTCCAATAGAGGTAGAATGCCTTTAATCATTAGTGCTTTATTTGAAATTATGAATGGTCTGAATGATGCTTTTCACGTAGTTTCTGACGCAGTACTTTACCGACATTACTTTTTGGTAATTCACTGACAAACTCGATATGACGCGGGCACTTGTAACCAGTTAAGTTATCTAGTGCAAATTCAGTAATGACTTCTTTCGTCACGTTATTGTCAGCAGGGACGATATAGATTTTGACGGCTTCGCCTTGACGTTCATCAGGAATACCAATCACTGCGCAATCAATAATGCCATCACAATCGAGCATGACGGATTCAATCTCATTCGGGAAAACGTTAAAACCTGAGACCAAAATCATGTCTTTTTTGCGATCAAGCAGTTTAAAATACCCTTTTTCATCCATACTCGCGATATCACCTGTTCGGAAGTAACCGTCACTGGTAAAGTCATCATTGCTGTCTCTATTAAGATAGCCTGAGGTCACGTTTGGCCCTTTGATACACATCTCGCCTGCTTGGTTGACGCCCACACGTTCACCGTTTTCATCGATCAGAATAATATCGACACTCGGTACTGGTAGGCCAATAGAGCCATTAAACTTGCGATCAGTGACAATATTCGCTGTACCACCAGCGACTCCTTCCGTCATTCCCCAACCTTCAATCATTGGACAACCAGTGGTATCCAGCCAGCGTGCAGCTGTTTGTTCGGTGGCCGCCATACCGCCCGCTTGCGTGATCTTTAATGGGCCAAAATTTAAGTCTTTAAAATTTGGTTGATCAAGTAGCGCTTTGAATAGCGTATTCACGCCTGGGAAAATGTGGAACGGCTGTTTTGATAGTGTTTTGATAAAGCCTGGCATATCGCGTGGGTTTGGTACCATGATAAACGTGTAGCCTGAGCGCATGCCAAGTAGACTGAGCGAAAAAGCAAAGATATGATAAAGCGGTAATGCCATGACCATATTAATATACACTTCATTAATCTCTGAGGTCACTGGACGATACCATGCTTCTGCCATCAAGGCGGCAGACACAATATTACGCTGACTCAGGATGGTGCCCTTAGACAATCCTGTCGTACCGCCCGTATATTGCAAAATCGCTAATTGATCCAAGCTCATCTGTGGTGGATGAAAGGGCAAGCTTTTGCCTCTTTTGAGGACATCAGGGAACTTCGTTACTTCATGCTTTGGATCGTCAAGCTTATACTTAGGTATCAAGCGTTTGACTTGGCGAACGATGGTGTTAACCAACATGCCTTTTAAGCCCATCATATCGCCCAATTTCGACAATACAATACGTTTGATATTGGTTTCATCAACCACTTGTTCGAGTGCTTGTGCGAAGTTATCAACCACAAAAATAACTTGAGCACCTGAATCGTTTAATTGATGGCGCAGCTCACGACCTGTGTATAAAGGATTGATAGGCGTACAAACATAGCCTGCTCGCAAAATACCAATCATCGTTGGTAAGTATTGAGGAACGTTTGGCATCATTAATGCGACGACACTGCCTTTGGGAAGGTTTTGCGCTTGTAACCATGCTGCTATAGCAAGAGATGCCTTATCAACATCACCATAAGTATGGGTGACGCCCATGCAGATTGTCATTGGGTGCATACGAAAGCGCTCAAAGCACTCTTCGTATAGCTCCATTATGCTGCTATATTTGTCTGGATTGATGGTTTTAGGTACACCATTAGGGTAATGGTTCAGCCAAGGTTTATTCGGCATCATAGTCAGCGTCCTTGAAATTCAAATAGGTTGGGATTTTGTCGTAAAGCAGTCATATCCGTGTCAACAAAATATCTCAGCGCTGACATAAAGCATTTCCGCTGAGAAAAACAACATCCTTATCTGTTGACTGGCTGCTAGGCTTCATTGCTATGCACCACTTTTCTTGATGACTTTTTCTTAGTGCATGTTTTTCTCAGCGACTATTAAAGAAAAAAGTTAAGAACAGTGAACAAAGAGACGGCTCCATAGTAAAAACATGCTTTCTCTTAAGTAAAAATTATGTAATGCCTACTGTAAAATTACCCAAAAAACAATACATTCAAGCAATACATTAGCATGAATATAAGCAGATGCAATACTAGTATGTAGTACTGAGCAGTGCATAAATAAAGCTGAAAAAAACAATGAATAGGGCAATAGATCAGTTACGTGATGGCCTATAATCAGTTTGCTAAGGCTCAGTCATGATATTCATTAAGAAAGAATTAGCTGCTTGTCCTTATTGAAAAAGCGTCGATAAATAAGCAGAGCGCTTATCGTGCAGCCGAGCATACTACTCACACAGATCAAAAACATGGTGACTATCTGATAACGAACCGCTTGGGTGGGGTCGGCTCCAGCCAGTATTTGACCTGTCATCATACCGGGCAAGCTGACAATACCGACAACCAACATAGAGTTCAGAGTTGGCGTCATACCGTTGATAATGGCGGCACGTATTGGTTCGTGGACCGCTTCAAATGGTCGAGCAGATAAGCTCAGCATCATTTCAATACGTCCTTGCTGCTCATGAAAGGCTTCAATCAGCTGATTACTCGTCAATGAAATGGCCGTCAAAGAGTTACCTAATATCAATCCTAATATAGGAATGACGAACTGCGGCGTATACCAAGGTTGTACGTTTAAAATCACGATAATGGCGATCGCAGTGACCAACATAGCAGAGGCGCTGACCGAGAGAAGAGTATCGATCCATAAGCCCTTATAATGGCGTTTGACACGGTTTTTGGCAGCGCTCCCAGCGATTAGGGTCATGATGGTTAAAATGAGTAATACTTCATACCATTGTTCGCGTGCAAAAATCCATGCCAGTATCAATCCAATAAAACTCAGCTGGACGACAGTACGAACGGCGGCGATTAACAAAGTTTTGGTAAGCTGCAAGCGCAGTTGCCAAGATAGGATTAGAACAATAATAATGAGACTACTGGCAAGGGCAATGTCGCCATAAGTTAGAAATACTTGCATATTGTCCATACCGCTCATGGTGGCTTACGATAAAGGTAGAAGTGTAGGGCAAGATTCAGGGAGACTGCCCTCAAAATTTACAGGGATATTGGGATTCTAGTAATGCAATGCATTGTTAACATATAACTAAAACACATATCTTAATACACCTGCCTGCATGTGCCAATGCTTATCGGCCAACGACATGATGTCTTGTGTGTCATGAGTCACCCACAACAATGTACGTAAAGTATCTGCCCGTAACCAGTCGATGAGTAACTGTACCAACTGGGCGGATGTGCTGCTATCTAAAGCCGCGGTCGGCTCATCCAATAGTAATACTTGTGGGTTTAATTGTAAAAGCCGCAAGGTGTTAACCAGCTGGCGTTCACCGCCCGATAGATGGGAAGCTTCTTGGTATAAGAAGTCAGCACTGCGCTCTAGATGGGCAAGTTGAGCGATATGCCAGTCAATATCAAAATGTCGATGCTGATGGGCTTGCAAATGATAAGGCATTTGCAAATTATCAATGACACGGCCTTCTATCAATTGAGGGTGCTGTGCGAGTAGAGACACCTGTGAGCGCCATTCTGTAGGCGCACTGTCATGAATACTACGGGAAGTGTGGCTGTTTGGCTCGCCTGTGCTGTGTAAACTGACATCGCCACTGCTCATTGGTAACAGACCCGCGAGCACCCGCAGTAGGACTGATTTACCACTGCCAGAGGCACCCGTCAAAACAGTCACTTGTCCTGATAATAATTTGCCACTGATGCCGCTTATTAGGACACGTTTATGAATAGACAAAGTGTTATCCGTCGTAGACGGCTTTTTTATTTTGGTAAGCCAGTTGCGGTATGTGTTAGACAAGGTAGGTACTGGGGCAGAGAGATTTTCACGATTGGGGTTTACCACCGTGGCGCGCTTGCTATGTACCCAAAGATCGTTAAATTCTAGCATAGCGCTCTTCTTATACAAACCAGTAAATCAGAACAATTACTTGTTAATTTGTTGGTTGATGGCGTGCTCAATAGCATCATGCAGCTTTTTTGGGACACGAATAGGTCGCATTGGAGCAGCGTGAGTTATGGCATCATCATCGTTAGCGATGGACTCTGGTGTTACTTGGTTTTGCACGCAAGCAATCACAATTTTGGTACTGCTCAATAAGGTGCTATTGGCATTGGCTTTATTAGTAGCGTCACCAGTTGGTGTATGACGATGGATGCTTTGGTAAAATACAATACTGGCAGGCTTTAGCTCTACTTTATCGATACGCACATTGATGACTTCGTCCAACAGAATGGCTCGTTTATATTGCAGATCTGCTTGACTCACGACAAAGTGCTGTACGTCACCGTTGTCAGTCTGTAAAAAATACCCATTTAAACCGAGCTGAGTAAACCAGTCGCGCCGACAGTTTTCAAAAAAAACCAGATGGTTGGCATGGTAGACTATACCGCCAGCGTCCGTATGGTTAATATAGACGTTGTAATCAGTGGCGAATAACGGCGTGGTCGTTTTGTTAGAGGCTGTTTTATCAGAAGTTGAGACGATTTTTGTATTTTTAATTTTAGTAGTTGTCATAATAGTACTCAATAAAGTGGTTTGCGAGCTGTCATTTAATAAACGTGACTGTATTAGAAGTGACGTATGCGATAATAAAAGCTACTTTATCTTAAGATATAAAACCACGCAACAGATAGGCTGGCCTGCGTCTGCTATCATAGTCGTTTATTTGCCGCTGTATTTCATAAATTCGTATCAGCACCGTATTATAATTAATCAGTATAGGATGGTTTATGCCCCGTTTTGTCAGTTTTAATATCAATGGTATTCGCGCCCGCCAACATCAGCTTGAAGCTGTACGAGAGGTCATCGATCCTGATGTAATGGGTCTACAAGAAACGAAAGTTCATGATGAGCAGTTTCCACTTAAAAACATTGAAAGCCTTGGCTATCATATCGAGTATTTTGGACAAAAAGCGCATTATGGCGTGGCACTTTTGTCTAAGGTCGCCCCTATATTTGTGCAAAAAGGCTTTCCGGGCGAAGACGCAGAGGCGCAGAAGCGTTTTATCCACGCGCGTTATGAGCTAGAAGGGCGTGAGATCGATGTGCTCAATGGCTATTTCCCGCAAGGAGAGAGTGAAGACCATCCGACCAAATTTCCGATGAAGCGTGCTTATTATGTGGATTTGATGGCTTATATTGACACACTAAAGGCAGAAGGGCGCTCACTCATCGTCATGGGAGATATGAATATCGCCCCAGAGGATATCGATATTGGTATTGGTGAGGTCAATGCGAAACGCTGGCTCAAAAACAGAAAGACGTCATTTTTACCAGAAGAGCGCGCATGGTATAGCGATTTGATGTCGCGCGAGCTGACCGACACCTACCGCTTGCACTATCCGGAGAGCACAGACTTATATAGCTGGTTTGATTACCGCAGTGGCGGTTTCAATGACGATCCTAAGCGTGGCTTACGTATCGACCATATCTTGTGTACTGCTAATTTGGTTGACGCCTGTGTCGATGCAGGTATCAGTTATGAGTTGCGAGGCATGGAAAAACCCTCTGACCATGCCCCAATTTGGTCTGCATTTGATTTAAGTAAACTTTAACATTTAACAAAATAGCATTTACTAAAATGATATTTAGTAAACCAGCTTCTACAAATAATAGCAAAAATTGAAAAATAAGGATTTAATGATGGCTGTCGGAAATGTTGCAGTACCCAATACGGTTTATCCTATCGAAGGCATCAAATTAAGCGCTACAGCAGCGGGTGTACGTTACAAAAATCGTGACGACTTGGTTGTGATTGAAATCGCTGATACGGCTACGGCGGCAGTTGTGACAACCAAAAATGCCTTTTGTGCTGCGCCTGTGCGTGTGTTACGTGAACACTTTGCCAAGGCCAGTCCGCGCTATTTGGTCACCAATACTGGTAATGCCAATGCTGGTACTGGCGCTGATGGTAAGCGTCGTGCTATCGATATCTGTCAGGCATTAGCGACTAAAGCAGGGGTGGATATCAGCACTGTATTGCCATTCTCTACTGGCGTGATTGGCGAGCCGCTAAACAGTGAGGCCATTGTCGCTGGTTTGGATAGTGCCCTTACCAATCTAGCACCAGATAATTGGCAAGCTGCGGCCAATGGTATTCGTACTACTGACACGATTCCAAAGATCGCCAGTCAAAAATTCGATATTGATAACGTCAGCTACCATATCACAGGTATGTCAAAAGGCTCAGGTATGATACGCCCGAATATGGCGACCATGCTTGGCTATGTGGCGACAGATGCCAATATTAAAGCAGACTTACTACAAGAGATGCTAAGTGCCATCAACGAGCAGTCTTTTAACCGTATTACTGTCGATGGAGACACCTCGACCAATGACTGCTGTGTATTAATAGCGACAGGGACTGCCAGCTCAGACGTCATCGATAGCGTTGCACATCCACATTATCAGCCTATCTTTGACGCTTTAACGGATGTGTTTATACGTCTGGCACAACTGATCGTACGTGATGGTGAAGGCGCTACCAAGTTTATGACAGTGAAAGTCACTGGTGGTAAAACGACGCAAGAGTGTTGTGATGTGGCATACGCTGTCGCCCATTCGCCATTGGTAAAAACCGCATTCTTTGCCAGCGATGCCAATTGGGGTCGCATCTTAGCAGCGGTTGGTTATGCCGGTATCGACGATCTTGATACAGAACAAGTCGATGTATATTTAGATGACGTAATGATCTGCCAAAATGGCGGCGTTGCACCAAGTTATACGGAGGAGGCTGGCAAGGCAGTCATGAGCCGCTCTGAGATTAGCATTCATATTGATCTTGCACGCGGTAACGCCAATGATACGGTATATACCTGTGATTTGTCTTATGACTATGTCAAGATTAACGCTGACTATCGCAGTTAATAATACTTAGATTCGATAATTTTTTTCAATCTAATTAAAAAGCCAGAGCATATTTTGCTTTGGCTTTTTACGTTTCAAAAATCAGTGGTTAGCAATTTATACTGTTATTTAATACGCTTCATTAACATCAGTTGCAAAAGCTGACGTTACTTTACAAACCAGTTATAGAGAGAAAGCAGTTCTGCATCCTATACTAACCTCAGCAAACAATAGACGATACTGTTGATATCTTAATAGATTTATTGATTAGTCTTAATTAAATTTGGATCAACGGTAGCGTCATAATAATCGTTAAAATTACTTGCCATGCTTTGAGTGTATATTAAACAATATAAAACGTTTATAACAATAAATTCAAACAGGCAATAAAGCATTTATATCAATTATCTGAGGATTTAATAATGAAAAAATTAGCACTTGCAGCATTGATGACAACATTTGCCCTTTCAGGCTGTTCTACTATGGGTATGGACAATGAGCGTACTATGGTTGTTGAAGGAGAGCCTGTAAACGTTAAAGTCGTTAATATCCCAAGCTTTAAAGTAGAGATTGCACCGCGTAAAGCTGTGTGTGAGTTGAATGCAAACGATGGCACCAAAGTAGAATCACAGTGCTTACAATACCGTCAGACTCATCAGAAAAACTACAATACGCTAAATGGTAATATCCAAGGTTTTACTTATGAGCCAAATTATCGCTACATCCTTGACGTACGCCAGGAAGCTGTAACTGCTGAAGGTTCTACCGTGGTTCAACCTGTTTGGATTCTTAATGAAGTAGTATCAAAAACTGCTGAATAATATGGTACTGGCTTGAAGGTAAGAGCCAATCATGATTATAAAAGCTATTTGTACAAAAAAGCCTCTAATTTTTAGAGGCTTTTTTATGTCAAAAATAAAAGCTTATATTAACACTGACTATAGTTAACGCTGACACCACGAGTCGCGGTTGGAATTCGACTGTCCGCATAGACTGCAAGACCACCACGAGCCGTTTCCTTGTATTTATCAGACATATCGGCTCCCGTTTGTTTCATGGTTTCTATCGCTTTGTCTAGAGAGACAAAGTGCTGACCATTGCCTCTACAGGCGAGGCGTGCTCCGTTGATGGCTTTGACCGCACCCATAGCATTGCGCTCAATACAAGGCACTTGTACCAATCCGCCAATGGGGTCACAAGTCAGACCTAGATTATGCTCAATCCCAATTTCGGCTGCATTCAAGCATTTGGCGGGTGAGCCATTCATGATCTCTGCCAATGCCGAACCTGCCATGGCACATGCAGAACCAACTTCACCTTGACAGCCAACTTCTGCGCCAGAGATTGAAGCGTTTTGTTTAATCAAGCTACCTATAGCAGTCGCATTTAATAAAAACTTGCGTACGCCATCTTGGCTGTAATTTGGCAAAAAATCACGATAATAATGTAATACGGCTGGAATGATACCAGCTGCGCCATTGGTAGGAGCAGTGACTACTTTACCGCCGTTGGCGTTTTCTTCGTTAACGGCGAGTGCATATAAATCGACCCAGTCCATCGCTGCCAGCTTATCCGTCTTTGATATAGGCTGATCTTTTTCAGCACATAATTGCACATACAAATCCTTCGCACGGCGTCTAACATCTAGACCACCCGGTAAAATACCACCGTTTTCACAACCTTGTTTGACGCAGTCTTGCATCACGTCCCAAATATTGTCCAAATAGGCAAACACGTCTTCTTTACTATGGAAATGACATTCGTTTGCCAGTACCAGATCACTGATACTCAAGTCATGCTGACAGCACTGATCTAACAGTTCTGCGGCATTATTAAAAGGGTAGGGAACACGATCAATCGTTGGATTGGCATGATCTTCATCAGGATTGGTCGCATCTTCTTCATTGATGACAAAGCCACCACCGACTGAGTAATAGGTCTGCTGATAACGAGCACCATCTGTCAATATGGCGCGAAGGGTCATTGCATTAGGATGATAGGGCAGGACAGTATCATCGTACCAGTAAATGTCTTGCTCTGTATCAAAGGCAACAGTATGAGCTCCTGAGACATTGAGGGTTTTTTCAGAAAAAATAGGAGACAGATAACTGCTGGTCATACGGGTATCAATAGTGCTAGGTGTATGTCCGAGCAATCCCAATAATATAGCAGTATCGGTGGCATGACCCTTTCCAGTCGCCGCCAAAGAACCATATAGCTCAATCTCAACCTTTTCAATAGACGTCAGTTCTGCCTGTTTAGCTAATGATGCCAAAAACAGATTGGCAGCCACCATCGGTCCTACCGTATGTGAGCTTGATGGGCCAATGCCAATTTTAAATAAGTCAAAGACACTAATCATAATAAGTTACCGAGATTTTTAAAGGCGTCAGCATAGTGTATTCACTGCTTGAGGCACTTTTATTAAGAATATAATAGACACCCATTGTGCTTATGTACCCATAAAAAATAGGCATGAGGCATTATCTATGAAAGTCTGGAAGTCAAAGCATTTAAATGATGATTGAATAATAACTTTTATTTATTTTAAAACTCCGTTATCATGCTCGGAATCAGAGGCTATGTAACATCCTGTAAGCCCTTATCACTATAAAATACGCTTGGTCATAGACGATCAAAACCATTTTTTATAGAGCATGTTTGGCCCTATACATTAATAAATGGTAGCCATATGACAAGTCTTACTTTTGGTTTGTCATATTACAACATAAATGAATGAATTGGGATGGCATATTATAGATGGGAATATAGATAGTTGCTATTTATAAAAATCGCCAGCCATATAGCCCCATTAATTGATCTTCTACGTTTATCCAATTTCTATCTTATCAACCATTTTATTAGTTATTTTAGCCTATTACTTTAGCTCAGCTCACATAGGATACGCGCGCATGCCATCTCAAAAAGACCCCTCGCCACCTTTAGAAAACAGCGCTCAAGATCAGTCAGCTCACAACGCCTTAGTGGCTGCAGGCATTGATAATGCAGCCATCAATCATCCGCATAATCCAGACTTTGACAATGGTCGCTGGTTTCCGACATGGCGACCTTATAAGGGCAATTTGGATCAAGATCCAGTCGGCATTAATGAGTATCTGCCGCCATCAAAGAGTATCTTGCTCGGCGTGCAGCATACTTTTGCGATGTTTGGTGCAACCGTACTGGCCCCGCTTTTAATGGGTTTTGACCCAAATTTGGCCATTTTGATGTCAGGTATTTGTACAGTGATGTTTTTTATAATCACTGGTGGACGTATGCCAAGTTATTTGGGATCGAGTTTTGCCTTTATTGGTCCAGTCATCGTTGTGACAGCGTATGCAGGTGCAGGGTTCAATGACAATCTGAATGTCGCATTAGGTGGCATCATGGCATGTGGCATTATTTATGCATTGATTGGACTTTTGGTAATGAAAACGGGTACAGGTTGGATTGAGCGTTTGATGCCGCCGATTGTAACTGGTGCTATCGTTATGATTATTGGTCTGAATTTAGCGCCAGTAACCATTCAAGGCGTGTCTGCCAACCAATTTGATGCGTGGATGGCCACATTGACGGTATTACTGATTAGTATGGTAGCCGTGTTTACACGAGGTATGCTGCGCCGTTTACTATTATTAGTTGGCTTAGTGCTGTCGTACGTTGCTTATTTTGTGATGACCAATGTACTGGGCTTTGGATCGGGCATTGACTTTAGTGGTGTGGCAGCGGCTTCTTGGTTTGGCTTGCCAAGTATTCATACGCCAAGCTTTGAGATGAGCGCCATTGTCTTAATAGCTCCTGTGGCCTTTATTTTGGTTGCTGAAAACTTAGGGCACTTTAAGGCGGTTGAAGGTATGACCAAGGCACGTGTGACGCCTTATATGGGGCGCGCCTTTTTCGCTGATGGCTTGGCGACGACTTTTTCGGCGGGATTCGGTGGTACTGGTGTCACCACATATGCTGAAAACATCGGTGTCATGGCGGTAACAAAGGTATATAGCACCACGATATTTGTCGTCGCTGGTTTGGTAGCAATCTTGCTGGGACTGTCACCAAAATTTGGTGCAATTATCCAGACCATTCCAGCCGCTTTATTGGGCGGGGCCTCTATCGTAGTGTTTGGTTTGATTGCGGTAGCAGGCGTCAAAATTTGGATAGACAATCATATCGATTTTAGCAAAAACAGCAATCTTATTATTGCGGCTGTCACCGTTATCATGGGTACAGGTAACTTTAGCTTGCACTTAGGCGGTTTTGATTTGGGTGGTATCGGTACTGCTACGTTGGCTGCTATTATACTAAATGCCTTGTTCAATCAAGGCTCTGAAGCTAAAGATGCTAAGAAATCATTGGTCAAATAATCCGTTTTAAGCCAGTTATTAATAAAGCCCGTATCATTAAAAAAGCGCTTCTCTACGTAAGAGGAGCGCTTTTTTTAGCAAAAAAATCAGCTTATTTATATTTACGTCTATAAAACCTTGCAAAAAATCGATAACGGCGTAAACCTTGATTATCAGGTTTTAATGAGCCTAAGTAGATCGCAAACATGGTCAGTAATGCACCGCTCCATTGCAACGTATTGATCGGTTTGTCGAGCCAACTATAATCAATAATCAAGGCAGCAATGGGTTCTGTCAATAGTAATAATCCAGTCAACGCCAGCGACAGCTTAGGAATAGAGTAGGCAATTAAGCCCCAAGCTAGGCACTGCATCACCGTACCATAAACCAATATCCAGCCAATCTCAGACCACGTATTGGGTAAAATATGACCCATATCAAACACAAACATTGGCACAATCATCGCGACAACCCCGCCGATACTGATAAGCTGCATCAGCATAAATATAGGTGTCGGTTCAGTATCGTGCGTTTTACGGATAAAGGTCATTGATGCGGCTAGCATTGCTCCTGACAAGATACCCGTGACAAACCCCCAAGTGGCTGCCGTGTTGTGCGCAAATTCAGGACTGCCGATCATTGCCACGCCAAGCATGGCCAAAAACAAACTGACAAGCTGCACAATAGATTGGCGTTCATTAAAGTATAAAAACCCAATTGCAGCTAAGAAAAAAATCTGTAAGCTGTTGAGTAAGGTTGAGATACCAGGTCCAACTGCATAGATACTCTCGTGCCAAAGCGCCAAATCCAACCCTAAAAAGGCACCTGATAATAAGCTATAAAAAATAGCGCGTCTTGAGCGGGGCAAGCGTTGCCCCATAATTTTGGCTAACACAGCAAATACGATGCCCGAAACGGCCAATCGCCAAAAGGACATTGCCCAACCACCAATATCAACGTGCGCGACAATCAAACTACCCAAACCAAATATAATACAACCAATGACCAAGCCAATAGGTGCAGAGCGTGATGAAGCAATAGCCATAACTGTCCTTAAATCGATATTATTCTTTCGTTCTATTGTATCAGTGCGGGTGTCAACACAAGCTGTATTGTCGAGGTTTTAAGCAAAAATTGAAATGCTTAAAATAGCATTTATGCTTAATTGTTAAGTTGACGGTTGCTCTATTAAACATGATTTATCGGAGCGCTTGTACAATTGAGTCACATCATTACAGGAATGATATTGGCGCAGATAACCCTATTTGCTAAGCTAGCGATTTAAAATGGTATTATTTTACCAATCTTTATATCAATAATTTCAATACCATTAGCTTAGGTCTACTTATGTCTCGACGTTCACTATCAAAACGACATCCTTCTTTGATATCCAGTTTACCGCTCACAATGTCTCGATATGGCTTAGCGGTAAGTCTCTTATCTGGCGCACTATTTGTCATGCCAACTGCTAATGCAGCCAGTTGTAAGATCCCGAAAAGTTATTATAAAAACGTCGCCTGTACGGCAAACAGTAGTTATTTTTTGGCCACAAAAGATTCCGGTGCGCCAGTAGCATTGCTTAACAATAAAGGCGTCAGTGTGGTTGATTTATCACGCTATCAAAAAGTCGATGTCAATCAGTTGGCAGGCGGTCTGCTACCAGTGCAGCGTAGCAATCGGGTAGGCTATCTCAATATGAAAGGTCGTGAAGTCGTTCCTGCGATGTACGATGTATTGACCGACAGCCAAGGATGGGCGCGTCCTGTATCTGATGGGCGTATCGTGGTAAAAAAGGATGGTAAATACGGGGTTGTTAATACTGCCAATAAGATCATTGTGCCGTTTTCAGCAGCGATTAGTGATATTGATGAGTATCAAAACGGTAGGGCGCGGGTACGTAAAGATCGAGCAGTCAGTTGGCTCGATAAAAATGGTAAAACGACGAGTGAGCCCAATAGCGCAGCCAATACGCAGTCCACAACGAAGCAATCGTCCGCTAATACCAGTAGCAACGTATCATCGTCAAAACAGTCAGCGTCCAATCGTTTTACCACGCTACAACCACGGAAGCAGGACGGTAAATGGGGGTTTGTCGATGACGACAACGTGACTATGATTACCTATTCATTTGATGAGGCACGTCCGTTTTCCGAGGGATTGGCTGGCGTGCGTATCGGTAAAGACTGGGGCTTTGTCAATCTGGGCGGCGAGCTTGTGATACCTTTTCGTTTTGCCAATAGCGGTGTGTCAGCGGGCGGTAGTTATAAAGGTCAATCCGCATTCGTGTTTACAGATGGTAAGGCTTGGATTGGCAACCTAAAAAATGGCAACAAGATGTGCGTCGATAAAAAAGGCGACGGTGTCAATTGTAGTTAGATTCGTCATTCGGCTCAAAATCGAGCATAAAAAGAGGATAGCACCTATGGTAGGCGCTATCCTCTTTTTTATTGCCAGTCGCTTATTAAAAATCTTTGATCGCCAACCTATAAATACAGGCAAATGGCAGAAAACGATTATCAGACAATTATCAAATAACGACTTCTCAAAAATCAGCGTGCCAATAAATGCGTGCTAATCAAATCGACCATATAAGGTTGATAGTACTCGGGAATGTCGTGTGCCATTCCTTCAATTAGATGAAACTTGGCATTGGGAATAGTCCTAGCAACTACACGTCCTTGCGAAGGAGGCAACAACCCATCTGCGCTACCATGAAGTACGATAGTCGGCGCCTTGACTTGCTTGCTAAACCGACTGATAGAGCCTGATGCCAAAATAGCATTGAGCTGTTGTACTGTACCAAGTGGATGAAAATTGCGCTGATAACGCAGTTTGGCAATTTCACGTACCATACGTACGTTCACGTGTCCAGGCGTACCAACCGTCTTCATAAACCAGACACTATGGCGCACGATATCGCGCTCAGAGTGGCTTTCAGGACGATTAATGAGTGTGTACAATTGCTTGGGTTTTGGTGGTCGCAAAAATGCACGGTTGGTTGAGGTAAACATCAATGCCATTCTCTGCACAAGACTCGGATAACGCGCTGCCACAATCTGTGTAATCATGCCGCCCATAGAAGCGCCAAGCAGATGAGTGGCGCCGAGGTTCAAGGCTTTAATCAAACGCGCTGTGTCTTCTGCCATATCCGTTAGGTTGTAAGCCACGGGCGCACCTTTATTAGAGAGTCCCGTTTGCAAGCGCATCATCATTTTGAATTGGCTGATACGTGGCAGACCTTCAATCTGGACTTTAGAAGACAAGCCGATATCACGATTGTCAAAGCGAATCACAAAAAAACCTGCATCAATGAAGCGTTTGATAAAGTTATCTGGCCAAAACACCATTTGCGAACCAAGTCCCATCACCATCAAGAGTGGCGGATTATTGGGGTTGCCACCCGCCTCAACACAAAGCTCAATATTATCACCAATATCAATCATTGCTTGGTAAAGGTGTTCGCTCAAATCGGAATCACGCCATTGATGCTCACCAAATTTTTTCCACTCAGGCGCTGGATAGTTGATTGAATCCTCAGCTAAGGTTTCAGACAATTGGGTGTCATTGATATCATTGGATTTTGTCATGAAGTATCCTAATTAGAGGGTCGTCTACTAAATCTCAAGCATTTCAAAATCAAGCTTGCCGACACCGCACTCAGGGCAAGTCCAATCATCAGGGATATCTTCCCATTTGGTGCCAGGCGCAATGCCTTCTTCAGGACAACCAAGCTCTTCATCATATATCCAGCCGCAGACGATACATTCATAACGTTTCATAAATAGTCCTATCGATCATTACCAGTGTCACAGTAAGTTGTTGATGCGCATGTTTAGAATCACAGTCATCATATTAGACCGTAAAAGCGCACGTAGTTTAGCATATAACCATGGTTTTCATAGTTAAGTTTACACTTGTATATTGAGATGGATTGGCTTTTATCAAGGCCCGTAGTATTGTCTTCTCAAAATAAACCATATCATTTTTATATAGTTAACCCTTTTGAAAAGAATTCCGTTTTAAAAATACAGTGGTGCTTGGAAGAGCTACTGAGGTTTCTGTTTGCCATAGTACAGTAAGCAAAGACAGTTTATACCGGCCTCACGCTTTTATTTTAAACTGCCGATACCCCAAGTCACGACATTTCTGTCAGTTGTGCTATAATCATCGCCGCAAAATTCATAGTGATATTCATGACTCACTACCGTTATATTGTTATCTATATACTGTTATCTAAGCCGTAAAAACTAAGGGTTATTATGAGCATCAATGCCGCCATATCCACCAACAATGCAGCCGAACCATCTACTGTGCTCAATACTGACCATCGGTTTTGGCAGGTTATTCGTACAGTGCCAGACTTCCCAAAAGTCGGCATTGATTTTTATGATATTACGCCATTATTGCGTAGCCATATTAATGATGTCATCGATGAGCTACTTGCCGCACTGCCAGAAGGGTTAATAGACGACGTCGATTGTCTAGGAGCGGTTGAAGCGCGCGGGTTTGTGTTTGCAAGTTTGCTGGCAGGTCGCTTGGGTAAAGGCATGATTTTACTGCGTAAACCCGGTAAGCTACCACCGCCAGTTGCCAATAAAGCTTATGCGTTAGAATATGGCAAAGACACGCTTGAGATGCAAAATAATTTGCCACCTGAACGTGTATTGCTGGTCGATGATATCTTAGCCACAGGCGGCACATTGACGACGGCTTATGAGCTGTGCCAATCAGCGAGCCACACAGTGGTAGGCGCATTGGTACTACTTGATTTGGTCGATTTGCATGGCGAATTTCCAGTGCCTGTTTATACGGTGTTAAAGGCTTAGTCTTAGTTGTTTACATTGATTCTAAAAATAGAAAAGCGCGCTGAACGATATCAGCGCGCTTTTTTTGTTTAGCTCAGTCTTAATGGCTAAACCGATTGCTTGGCTTGCTCGTAGTTTTTACATGCTTGCTCAACGATAGTGCGACCAATCGTCTTAGGGCCAGTGATGGTAAAATCCTTTGTCGTTAGGATTGGCTTGTCTGATTGCCAAGACTTGATGACTTTATTATCAATACTATAGTTCACATAAGCCCTTGTATAGTAGCTGGCATCCTTACAAGATATGAGCAATTGCTGATCACTATGATGAAGCGCGGTGTCTTTGTTGACTTTCGCCTCTCTATTTGTTTTGGTTCCTTTTGTCTCGTTTTGCTGCACAGGATAGGTTTTACGAATAGACACCGTAATATTCTCGACTGGTTTGTCGTCTATGATACTGATGTCGGAGCTTTCAACAGAGCTCAAATCTAAACTAAAAATGGTTCCAGTAGGACTTTCTGACACTTTTGACCAGTTCACTGCATGTGCGCTGACTGCTAGAGCACCCCCTGCTAATAATACTGATAGCCGTTTCATAATCGAACCTTGCTTGTTTTAATTAAAAGTAGGTCATAATAGCCAACTTGCTACTATCGGGCAAATCTGTTTTATGACTGCCTGTTTGTAGCGTGTCGCCGCTATTACTAAGTGCTCATATTAATTGCGCATTGTCGCCAGCATCTGAGCAAGCTCATCACGAGCCCCAATGAAACCATCGATACCCTTTGGCAGTAAATCCTGAGTGACCGTGTCTTGCTGGTAAGCAGCACTGAACTCTTCATGCGTCAAGCTTACTCGCGTCATATCTGCCATATCGAGTGACATGCTTGGTGACAGTTGCTGAGTCACCTCGATATCCATCGCGGCCAGCTCGTCAATAAGGTTGGGCGCAATCGTCAATAAATCACAACCTGCTAGTGCCAGTATCTGCTCAGTTGAGCGAAAACTGGCGCCCATCACTTGTGTATGATAGTGATGTTGCTTGTAGTATTGGTAAATGCGCTTCACCGATTGTACGCCCATGTCATCAGAGGCGGGTACGTTTTGACGATTCTGTTGGCGTTTTTGCCAATCTAAAATTCGACCAACGAAAGGCGATATCAATGTCACGCCAGCATCCGCACAAGCAATCGCTTGGTGCTGTCCAAACAGCAAGGTCAAGTTACAGTGAATGCCTTGGGTTTCAAGATAACGTGCGGCTTCAATACCTTGCCAAGTCGCAGCCATTTTGATCAGGACGCGCTCTGAATCAATACCTGCCTTTTGGTAAGCTTCCATAAACTCTAAGGCTTTATCGATCGTCGCCTTAGTGTCATAAGATAAGCGCGCATCCACTTCCGTAGACACTCGACCTTCAATCAACGCCAAAATATCACAGCCGATTTTTATGGTTAAGGCATCGATCACGGCATCTACATTACCATTATAACGACTCATGGTTTCAGACAGCATACCTTGGTTGTCAGGATGAATGAGCGCCTTGGTAATAAGACTTGGGTTAGTAGTCGCGTCGATAGGTTTTAGGCGCGCGATGTCAGTTAGGTCGCCCGTATCAGCGACAATCGTGGTCATGGTATGAAGCTGTTGTAATGCGCTCATCAGATATCCTTCTTTGCAATTATGAAAGTATTTTCTTATTTATAGTGCTGTTTGTTATTGGTTTTAAACTGTACCATAGATTTGAGGCTGTGTTGCTTCATAGTTTGATCGCACATGGCCGTCATTTGATATGGCTTTACTCCTTTGGGGGTCTATAGTCAGACCTAAATAAACTAAGTACAGACATTATAACGCGCTAATGAGGTGAATGTTGCTTGCTGTGCCGTTGTTGATAGAAGCTGCTAAAAATTTCTCTCAGTAGCACTGTATTTATTTTATAGGGGATCGACTATAACCGGCATTTACACATGGGCACTGAGCACAGTTTTTGTTATAGTAGAGTCGGTCAGCTATCTGGTTGCTGCCTTTATCATTCGAGGTATGCTCGGTAAATAGTAACCATAAAAGATAGGACTGGCAGGGCACAATATTTTTGATAGACTGGTCTATTGCATATTAAAATTAACACAGTAATACTTAACAGATTAAAAATCTAAGAGGGATGGGCGGTAATGAGTGAGCAGTCAACAGAGCAAAACATGGATAATCTAAATCAAACCATCACAAGCGCTAGCGATACCGCAACTGAAAAAGAGTTTTTGGACAACATTCGTCAAAATATTGATGCAGTAGACTGCGAAATCCAGACGTTAATCAACAACCGTGCCAAGCTGGCTCAACAAGTAGCAGCCGTAAAAAAGAGCCATACAGCCAATAGTTCGACTGCTGATAGTAACCCTATTTTTTATCGTCCTGAGCGTGAGGCTCAAGTGCTAAAAGCGGTCATGGAGCGCAATGAAGGTCCAATCGCTGATGATAAGATGGCACGTTTATTCCGTGAAATCATGTCGGTTTGCTTAGATTTAGAAGCGCCGCAACGCATTGCTTTTTTGGGTCCAGTCGGTACATTTACGCATGCAGCTGCCCTCAAACATTTTGGTAAAGCGGCTGATACAGTGCCGATGACGACCATTACGGATGTATTCCGCGAAGTTGAAGCGGGGACAGCGATGTATGGCGTGGTACCTGTTGAAAACTCATCAGAGGGCGTGGTCAATCACACTTTGGATGGTTTTTTATCTTCTAGTCTCAAAATCATTGGGGAAGTGGAGCTGCCCATTCATCAGAACTTCTTAGTCGCTGAACACACTAAGATTGATGGTTTGAGCCGCATTTATTCGCATCAGCAGTCTTTGGCACAGTGCCGTCATTGGCTCGATGTAAACTTCCCAAATGTGGAGCGTGTTGCCGTATCGAGCAATGGCGAAGCCGCCCGTCGTTTAAAAAATGAATGGCATTCAGCAGCGATTGCAGGGGACGTGGCGGTTGCAGAATATGACTTACATAAGCTGTATTCAAATATCGAAGACAACCCAAACAATACCACACGCTTCCTCATTATCGGTCATGAAGCCATCGCCCCATCAGGACAAGATAAAACCTCTATCGTGGTCTCAGCGCATGACAAAGCAGGCGCATTGATCGAAATCTTAAAGCCTTTGTCCTATCATGGCGTCTCGATGACAAGCATTGAAACACGTCCTGAACGTCCTAATAAGTGGGCATACGTGTTCTTTATTGATATGAATGGTCATATCGATGAAGCCAATGTGAGTGCTGCTATTGCTGATATCCGTCCGTTGGTAAAAGATTTGCGTATATTGGGTTCTTATCCAAAAGCAGTATTGTAATCTTTATAAGTGCCATGACTATATCTCATATAGTAATCATGACTAAAACGAACGGTCTTAACCAATAATAGATGTCTTACCACATCTAAGGATACATCATGCAATCTACTCAATCGACAGCGTCAAATTTATCACCGCTCATACCTGCCTACGACAGTATTTTAGCGTTGGCGCCTTATCAAACAGGCAAGCCGGTTGAGGAGTTGACGCGTGAGTATGGCATCTCAGATGTGGTAAAACTTGCCAGTAACGAAAACCCGATGGGCTGCTCGCCGCACGTGACGTTGGCTGTGACGGAGCAGTTGGGTCAGTTGGCGCGTTATCCTGATGGTAATGGTTATTATCTAAAGCAAGCATTGGCAGATTTTAATGATGTCGATGTCAGTCAGATCACATTAGGTAATGGTTCTAACGATTTACTTGATATCTTGGCGCGTAGTTTTGCTAGTGCCGATGACGCGATTATTTATAGTCAGTACGCATTTATCATTTATCCGATGCTGGCAAAAATGCAGGGCGCGACTGGCATAGAAGTGCCTGCTCAGCGCTTTGGGCATGATTTAAAAGCTATGAGTCAAGCGGTTCGAGACAACGCCAATGCTAAAATGGTGTTTATTGCCAATCCTAATAACCCAACCGGTACGCAGCTAGAGCACAAAGCATTGCGTGAGTTTGTGGCCAGTGTACCAAGCTCGGTGTTGGTGGTATTGGATGAGGCTTATATCGAATACAGCCCTGAGACCAATAATCGAGCGTTGCTTGACGAGTTTGACAATGTGGTTATTGTCCGCACTTTTTCTAAAGCGTACGGGTTAGCAGGTTTGCGGGTTGGCTATGCATTAAGCTCGGTAGCAGTGGCTGATTTGCTTAACCGTATTCGTCAGCCATTTAATGTGAGCCGTGTGGGTTTGGCCGCCGCCGCCGCCGCCCTTCGTGACCAAGAATTTATTGAAAAAACTCGTCAGATGAATGATGAGCAAATGCGTTGGTTGGAAAAGCAGTTTGACGCACTGGGATTGGGATTTATTAAGTCGCATGCCAATTTTATTATGGTAGAAGTGGAAGTTGAGATGGAGGAGATCACGGCTGCTATGATTTACCAAGCATTACTGGAACAAGGCGTGATTGTCCGTCCATTGGGCGCTTATGGTCTACCTAACTGGCTGCGTATCACTGTCGGCTTAGCAGAAGACAATCTACGCTTGATTGATACTCTGCGCTCTATTTTGACTGATACTTAACCAATTTGTTGAATTAGACCGCTTTGTTTCCTGTTTGAAGAGCTGAGTCAGCCCGCCATTAATTTTTATGACACGAGCGTTAGGTTGCTTTACCTCAATTGAAGCTCGCTTGTACAATGAGAAAAGCCGTGAGTAGTTTGCAAAAAATTCAAAAGAATAAGAATCAACTGTTTTTAAATGCTTGCCCGTTGTTGTTTAAACAAGTTTGCGTGATCGGACTTGGGTTAATCGGTGCCAGTCTTGCACAGGCCATTAAAGACAATGGCTTGAGTTCGCGTTTGGTGGCGGTCGATAGACATGCGCCAAGTATAGAAGAAGCAATTCAGCAAGGACTGATAGAGGCAGGTAGTTCGAGCCTAAGTGATGTGGTCGGCGGTAGTGATTTGATCGTCATTGCTGTACCAGTACAGGCGGTACAAGCGGTGTTTGCCGATATCAAACAGGCAATGGATGACGGCCAGCTTGCAACGGATTGTATCATCACCGATGTCTGTAGCACCAAGGTCAATATCATTGATGCGGCAAAAACTGTTTTTGGATCGCTACCGGTAGGCTTTGTGCCTGCCCATCCGATTGCTGGTGCTGAAAATTCAGGGTATCATGCTCGCCGCGCCAATTTGTTTGTCAATCATAGCGTCATCATTTGTGAACTGCCCACGGCCAATAATACAGCCATTGCAAAGCTGCGTCTATTGTGGGAAGCGGTAGGTGCAAAAGTGATGCCAATGGCTGCTGATCATCACGATGCCATATTGGCACATACCAGCCATCTGCCGCATCTGCTTGCATTTAATCTGGTTGAACAACTGGCAAGTCATGATGATAATTTGGATATGTTTCGCTATGCTGCAGGCGGGTTTCGTGACTTTACTCGTATCGCCGCCAGCGATCCTAAAATGTGGCACGATATATTTTTTGCCAATCAAAGCGCGATAGTCAGCGCCCTTGATGAGTATGGCGTTTATTTACAGACCATGCGTCAGCTTATTATTGATAAAGATTCAACCGCCCTGATGGGGCTTTTGGGCCGCGCGCAAGCCGCACGGCGACATTTTGGCCATATGTTAGCCAGCACCCCTTATACGGATACTTCTGCCATGTCAGCTTCTTATATTATTACGCCCAGCAATACCGTCTCTGGCACGATTACGATTCCTGGTGACAAATCTATCTCGCATCGCAGTATTATGCTTGGTAGCCTCGCCACAGGCGTCACACATGTTACTGGGTTCTTGGAAGGGGAAGATGCCCTTGCGACCTTGCAAGCGTTTCGTGATATGGGCGTAACCATTGAAGGCCCTGATAATGGCAAATTGACAATTCATGGGGTCGGTATGAACGGCTTGAAGCCGAGTAAAACGCCGCTATATATGGGCAATTCTGGCACCAGTATGCGCCTGTTATCAGGGATATTGGCCGCCCAACCGTTTGATAGTGTGTTGACAGGCGATACCAGTCTGAGTAAGCGTCCTATGGAGCGTGTGGCAGCACCGCTACGTGCGATGGGCGCCGTCATTCAGAGTACAGGCCATAGCGGTACAGCGCCACTTAGCATTACAGGTCGAGACACAGTTGGCAAACCGCTACAAGGTATAGACTATGAGCTGCCAGTTGCTTCTGCGCAGATTAAGTCTTGCTTATTGCTGGCAGGTCTGTGGAGCGAGGGCACAACGACGATTACTCAACCAGAAGTCAGCCGCGATCACACCGAGCGTATGTTGTCGGCCTTTGGCTACCCTGTCACCGTCGATGGCAATCGCATCAGTGTGGAAGGTGGCGGTCAGTTAACAGGTGGAGACATCGCTGTGCCTGCCGACATTTCTTCAGCAGCATTTTTTATGGTAGCGGCTGCCATTAGCCAAGGTAGTGAGTTGACTTTAACGCAAGTCGGTATCAACCCCACGCGTACGGGTATCCTTGATATTTTAAAATTAATGCAAGCCGATATCAGCTTGAGTAATGAGACACACGTGGGCGGTGAACCCGTTGCGGATATCACAATTCGCGCTTCAAACTTGGTTGGTATTGAGATACCCGAGCATTTGGTGCCGCTCGCGATTGATGAGTTCCCTGTATTATTCATTGCAGCCAGCTGTGCGCAGGGCCGTACGGTGTTAACGGGTGCAAAAGAGTTACGTGTCAAAGAATCTGACCGTATTGCCGTGATGGCTGAAGGCTTACAAACACTCGGTATTGATTGTACTGTGACGGACGATGGCCTAATCATTGAGGGTAAAGGTATTGAAGGCAAGGGCGTTACGGATAAAGACGCTGAGAGCAAACCTGTCTTTGGTGGTGGTCACATTACCTCACATCATGACCATCGTATCGCCATGAGCTTCGCTATTGCTAGTCTACGCGCCTCTGAGCAAATTACCATCGAAGGGGTGGAAACGGTCAATACCAGCTTCCCAGGATTTGCAGAACTTGCCAATCAGATTGGTATGTCTATCCACGTCGATAGCACGAATGCGTAAAACTGTATCTTTAATCCAAAATAAAAACGGCAAATACGGTTGTAGCGTTCTACTGGTATAAATTTTCCTCACTTGCTGTTCGCAAACGTGACAGAGGTTTCGTAAAATTTACTCCAGTAGAACCGTACTCTTCTTAAAGTAAATCGGCCGTATAATCTACAAAGCAATGAAACGTTCAATGCTTAAATAACGTTCGAGCTTGTGACAGTCTCTATTTTAAAGCAGTAAATATCGTTAGCAATGTGTTGATATCTATATGGATGTCAGCACATTGCTTTTTAACTTATATCCTATCTGTAGTAACCCTGCGTTCTTGCCACTGCGTTGATATAAATAATTGACAATAGGTTTGGGCGCGCTTTGCTCTAAAACGTTGTACTGTACTATGGCTACCCAAGACCTTATCAAAAAACAAGCTGCCCCTATCAAAACGACCAAACATGGTATTTTAATCGCGCTTACCGCCTTTTTTATCTGGGGCATTTTCCCGTTATATTTTAAGCAGTTGGCTGCCTATGATGCCACTGAGATTATCGGGCACCGTATCGTTTGGACGTTTGCTTGCTTGCTTGTCGTGCTGGTGGTTACCAAACGCTGGCAATGGATTGATACGCTCAAACAAAACCCAAGATGGATTGCGTACTCATTCATATCAGGTTTGATTATCGCTACCAATTGGCTCACGTATGTATGGGCCGTCAATCACGACCGTATCCTTGAAGCCAGTTTGGGCTATTTTATCGGACCGCTAGTAGGTGTGGCGCTATCGATGATTTTGTTTAAAGAGCGCCTGCGTTCGCTACAATGGATTGCCATTGGCTTTGCGCTGCTATCCGTGGTCATTCAGGTGGTTATGATTGGTAGCTTGCCTTGGATATCATTAATACTGGCCTTTAGTTTTAGTACTTATGGTACGATTCAACGGCAAACGCCACTAACGGCTGTCGATGCGATGTTTGTCGAGACGACAATGTTGGTACCGATTTGCTTATGGTGGTTTTGGCAGGCAGATGTGGTTAGTAGTCAACTGAGTTTTTGGTTCAGTCCAAGTATCTGGCTTTTAATGCTGGCAGGTCCCATTACGTTGATACCACTTTTGCTGTTTAACAAATCAACGAAGCTGGTTGCTTTTAGTATTTTAAGCTTTATGAATTATCTGACGCCAACCTTTATTTTCTTCCTAGCAGTCTTTTATTATAACGAACCTTTTGATTTGCACCGTTTGGCTGTGTTTGGTTTGATTTGGCTGGGTCTGCTATTATTTAGCATCGATTTATGGCGTCACCGTCCCAGTAAAGCGTTGAAGGCTGAGCGTCTACGTGAAGAAGCATTACAGCAACTTAAATAACAATTTAAAAAATTCGAATTAAAATTAACAAACAAGGATGAAAGCATGTTTCATACCCAATCTGATGTGGTGTTTGTAAAAGGTTTGAAAGTAGAGGCGGTGATAGGGGTTTATGAGTGGGAGCGCGCTATTACTCAGCCACTACTGATTGATATCGCGCTTGAGACGGATATTAGTAAGGCGGCGATCTCGGACAACGTTGACGATGCGCTGAATTATAAAGCGGTCTGCGATGATGTGACTGAATGGTGTCAAGACATCAAAGCCGCGCTGCTTGAGCATTTGGCTGGACAAATCGCGGACAAGCTACTCAAAAAGTACACCAGTCATAAAGTGACTTTGAGTATTGCCAAACCGACGGCCATTAAACAAGCGGATTCGGTTGGTGTGCAGATCACACGTTACGCCAAAGCTTCCTCTAATGATGCATAAAACGCTCACTAATTTGAATACTGAGGCTTTAGAGAAGCAGTCGCCTGAAGCGTTGCAAGCGCACTCGGTGGCGGCAGTCGTATTGGCTTTGGGCAGCAATTATCGAGCGCAAAAATATCTACCAATCGCTCGAGAGCATTTGGGGGCTTTAGGTGAGATACAGTTATCGACGGCTTTTCAAAACCCTGATTTTACAGCGACGATTGAATTGCCAAAACCGGACTACACCAATCAATGTGTCTACCTGTCTTTAAAATCGCCCACGACATTATGCCAGTTAGAGCAAACGTTAAAACAGTTTGAACGTGAATGTCATCGGCAGCGTTTGGTAGAAGAGCAAACGCTTATAAAAAAGGTTACAATAGATATTGATGTGCTGCTCGTGAATTTGCAAATGAATGAAAATAGCCTAAGCAATTTAAGAAAACCTAAATGGGTAGTTATAGAGACCCGTTATCCGTTTAAAACACATGAAGCCGCAGGAATTGAAGAATTGGTAAAGAAGGGTTTTTTAACTAACTAAAGCTTTGTAAGAAATAAAAAACGTTATTAAAAAAGGTATGTTTCTCAAAAAATTTAGAGAAACATACCTAATGAGCATAACGCTTACTTACGGTGTACAAAGACACTAGGTACATTCGGCAGGGGTACCGACTTGCTGTGGCAAAGCAAATATTTTGTCGAAAATAAGGGTAAAGATAAAGGTATAGACTAAGAAAAATACTAACAATGCCGCTTCCATGACAAACGCAGTCCATAATCCAACGCCAAACCACAGCATATATAACGGCAAACAGATTAGAATAAGGCCGCCTTCAAACCCTAAAGCGTGAAATGCCCGTATGATAAATGTGCGCTCGTGAATCTGCCAACGTTTTTCAACATATTCAAAAGCAGAGTTATAGATAAAGTTCCACAGCACAGCAGCGCCTGAGACCATAATAGCGAGCGGCAAAGAGTGGGTCGCATCGTTACCACTGAGTTGCATAAGAATGACTGTAGAAAATAAGACAGCCAGTATTTCAAAAACGGTCACGTAAACGATACGGCGTTTGAGGGGGGATAATGTATACAACCGAAACTCCAATGAGCCTTCCTGGCTTTCGTAGATAAAAAAGCCGGTCCGTCCCGGTTTATATAAAAAATAATAAGTAAAGCAGTACCACGGTTTCCGTCTGCACCGCTATTATAACCGAATTTTTCGATTAATAAAAATGGAGTGGGCCGTGGTACTCATAAGTTGTTGATAATACTACTCTAATTTATTACTGGTGCCATCTGATTCAGACTGATCAATGATATCCAAATCCTCTAATCGTAGCTTGTCGTACTCTTTTTTGCAAAATTCAGGATCAATTTGGCACATCGCTGCCTGTAGTTGATCTAAGCGTCTTTCAGATTGTTGAATGTGTTCAAGCATTTTAGCAAAGGCTTCTGTAACTGGATCTTGCGAAGAAGGATCTACACCATATGCTTGGAAAGTAGTGGTGCGCTTCGTGTTTGGAGCAGTGGGCTTGGTAGGACCGCTATCAGCATTACCAGCGGATTGTGCGGCTTTTTCTTGCTGCTTGGCGTCTTGTACTTTGGTAGCGATTGGATTGCCTTTCTCATCATGATGATCTGAAATCATACGCGCAGCACTGCCAACCATTGTGGCACCTGCTGGTACAGGTTTTACAACTACCGCATTTGAGCCAATTTTGGCATTCTTACCAACCGTGAATGGCCCTAAAACTTTTGCACCTGCACCCACAGTAACGCCATCTTCTAGTGTTGGGTGACGTTTGCCATTATTCCAAGAGACGCCGCCAAGCGTCACACCATGATATAAGGTGACATCATTGCCAATTTCAGCGGTCTCACCAATGACGACGCCAACACCATGATCGATAAAAAAGCGCTTACCGATTTTGGCAGCAGGGTGAATCTCAATACCAGTAATGATACGCGAACCATAAGAGATGACACGTGCTGCCAGTTTTTGTTCGTTATTCCAAAGGCAGTGTGCACCGCGATGTAAGATAAGCGCATGAAAGCCTGGGTAAGTCAGTACGATTTCCAGACTATTACGTGCCGCGGGATCACGAGTGAACACCGCATCGATATCTTCTTTTAGGTCTTTTTTGATCGTGGCAAGCGATTTGAACAATTTGGATGGCAATGACATAAAGCGTCCTATCTATTCATCGGTAAAGTGGCATTTATTTTAAGTTATAGTAGCTTTATATCATAAAATACAGTGATAGATTATCAAATAAAAGTACATCGATACATTAATATCGGTTTATTAATGGCGTCGCTATACTCAATCCCAATAATGAATCAATATCTAGCTTTTTGACAGCTTAGCAATTAAGGCGCTCAGCAACTGGTATTCCTTTTGGTCAAGCTGTAAGCGTGAGCCAAGTCTTGATAGCCGCGATGGCAATGACTTTAGGTGTTCGCTATTTGCCAAGCCGCGCTGAACCATCAGTTCAGTGGTACGTTGAGTCAGCTGCTGCAGCTGTTGTTGAGTAATAGCGGGTTCATCCCACTCTTGACGCAAGTGAACCTCTACTGTTGGTTGAGTAGTTGCGCTTATATTTTTGTCTAAACTATTGGTCGCCTGACCATGGGTCTGCGCGTAAGCAAAGATAAAGCTTGCAATTACTTGCACGGCTGAAGCCACATTTAGCACAGGATAAGCAGGATTGGCATCAATTTGAATATGATAATCCGCATAAGCTAACTCTTCGTTGGTTAAACCGCGATCTTCACGGCCAAACAAAATAGCGATGTTTGGTTTGCCAATAGTGGCATCAGTTTTACTATTGTTTGTATCAATAGTAGATTGACTGTCAATAAATTCAAACATGATTTTAGCTGCTTGCGTAGGCGTCACAACAGGGCGCGGCATGTGACGGCTACGACTACTGGCTGCAAACACGAGCTGACAATCCGCTATCGCAGACTCCAAAGTGGGTGCAATGGTGGCGGATGACAACACGTCACTACCGCCTGCCGCATGAGATATACTGGTTTCATCGATCGGAAGCTTTGGGTCAACGATGGTCAGACGTGACAGACCCATGGTATACATCGCCCTTGCTGCCGAGCCAATATTGGCAGGCAGGGTTGTATTAACCATGACCACTTGCAAGCAAGCAAGATAATCACCCACGCTGTAAGCTTGTGGTGTTGAGGCGGTAGATGATGAAGCGTCGTTACTCATTTATTGTCCCAATCTTTTATAAATTTCTTGTTCAGCCTGTTGTAATGCGATGGCGATCTCTTCAATAAGGTCGGCTTGCTCGCTGATAAGTCGGTCACGGCAGCGTTCTTGTAACTGCATGCAAAGTCTTACGACCTGTGTTGTACCCAAATTGGCGCTAGCACCTTTTAGGGCATGAGCGCTCTCAAAGCCATTGGCGTTGTCGTTTTCTTGCTGAGCGATTCGTAGCATTATCACTCGCTGATGGCTGTCAGTAATATACACTTGTATCAAATCAGCGAAGTCTTCCTCTAGCAGGTCGCGCATGTCTTCAAATTGGTCATGGTTGATGATTTCTTCATCACTCTGAGCTGTCATGTTTTTATTGTCCATAGCTATATATCCAGTTCTTAAGGTAAACGCTAGAAAATCACTATGATCAATTTTCTAGCCGTAATCATGCTTTAGCTATAATGAAAATGTAAGTTGTCTTCACTAACCATGGTCTTTAATTGCTGTAGGTTATCGTCGTTAGGATAAATTCGCCAATGCTCAGATAAGCCAACATTAGCAATACCAAATGCCTCATAGATACTCAATCCAAGCGGCAAACAATTATCATTGATAGAGGTGTCTGTATTGCTCAGTGCATTATTGGCATAATTGTGGTCAGTAAGGGTTTGATGACTTCTGTTTTGATAAAGAGCGCCTTGATTCATATCGCTCTCTAATGCCAGTAAGTCATTGCCATCTTCGTCGTATAAGCTGCCGCCCATAGCAGGATCGTAAATGCCGCTATTATCGATAGGTTGCTCGTCCGGCTCATTGTTATAGCCTAAGCGCGGCGCAGGGATGATATCTGTTTGTGCGGACTTGAGTAAAGGCTGCAAGCGAGTGAGCAAATTGATATCGCTACCATGAACTTTGATGCTGATCTTTTTGAGCCAGCGCAAGCGTGCGTCCACGATGCTCATGGCACTATCAAGACGGGCAAATAAACGTCCATCACGCTCACGAATACTGCCTTTGATGATGACCACTTCATCGACTTTTAGCTGGTCTTTGACGCGGTTAAAGCGCTCAGCATAGCAGCTCACTTCAAGACGAGACGTACCGTCATCCAAGGTAATCACATTGCGATTACCAAAATTGGCGATATCTATAATCAATCCTGAAAAATAACAGCTACCGTTGTAGCCAGTATCTGTCAACTTATCAAGACGCGCGCCTGAGGTATAGCGTTGCAGCTCTTCTAGATATTCGTTGATGGGGTGGCCAGTCAAGTACAGACCCAAGGTGTTTTTTTCTGCTTTTAGGCGATGCTTGTCACCCCAAATCAGCTCTGGCGTCATCACCAGTGGCGGGGCAGCGACCACACCATCCATCTCGCCAAACAAGTCCATCATGCCTATTTCGCGGTTCTGGCGGTCTTGCTCGGCCGCCTGTACCGCGTTTGGCAACTGACTCATTAACGCACCGCGAATCTCGTAGGCTTCATCGGCTGGCAAGTCAGGTCGTAGAGTCTCAGCAAAGTCATCAAAACAGCCGGCGCTCACCAATGCCTCAAGCGTACGCTTATTGACTTTTTTGATGTCGACTCGGCGACAAAAATCATATAGGTCTTTAAAAGGTCCTTCACGGCGACGCGCTTCCACGATAGATTCAACCGCACCTTCGCCCACGCCTTTGATCGCCCCAAGTCCATAAATAATATTGGTTGGCGTATCAGCAACGAAATGCCATTCACTACGGTTGACCGATGGATTGACCACGGTTAAGCCAAAGTTTTCACGGCAGTCATTGATAAAGAACACCACGTTGTCAGTGTTGTTCATATCGGAGGTTAATACTGCTGCCATAAATTCAGCAGGGTAGTACTGTTTTAGATACGCAGTCTGATAAGCCAAAACGCCGTAAGCTGCCGAGTGCGAGCGGTTAAAGCCGTAACCTGCGAACTTCTCCATCAAGTCAAAGACGCCGCCTGAGGTGACTTCATCAATACCTTGCGAAGTGGCACCTGTGACAAAAATATCGCGCTGTTTGGCCATCTCTTCAGGCTTTTTCTTACCCATGGCGCGACGCAGCATATCCGCACCGCCCAAACTATAGCCTGCCATCACCTGAGAGATTTGCATGACTTGTTCTTGATAGACGATAACGCCATTGGTGTTTTCTAAAATGGGTTCAAGATTGGGGTGATCGTAAATGACTTCCTCGCGACCATGTTTACGGTCGATATACATCTCTACCATCCCAGCATCGAGTGGACCAGGGCGGTACAATGCACACATGGCGATCACATCTTCGATATTGGTCGGCTGCAATTTGGCCAGATATTTTTTCATACCCATACTTTCTAATTGAAAGACGGCGGTGGTTTTGGCATCTTGCAACAGCTTATAAGCTTTGGTGTCGTCTAATGGTAAATCTTCTAATACTAGAGCGTCTTTGCCTTCTTTGGCACGGCGTAAATTGATGTTTTCAACTGCCGCGTTAATCACCGTCAAGTTGCGCAAGCCCAAGAAGTCAAACTTCACCAGTCCAACAGCTTCGACATCATCTTTATCGAATTGACTGACACGATGTCCTTCGTCGTCACAATAGATAGCACTAAAATCCGTGATTTTGTGCGGAGCGATCAAGACGCCACCCGCATGCTTACCGACATTTCGACAAACGCCTTCAAGTTTAATCGCCATCTCCCAAATCTCAATGGCGTCTTCATAATCCATGTTATCAGGATTGGATATTAAGTCTTTGAGTTGAGGTTCTTGCTCCAGTGCTTGACTAAGCGTAATACCGGGCGTTTTGGGAATGAGTTTGGATAATTTACTGGCGAGAAAGTACGATTTGCTTTGTACTCGCGCTACATCGCGTACTACGGCTTTTGCTGCCATCGTACCAAAGGTAATGATCTGTGAGACCGCTTCACGCCCATAAGTTTGTGCCACGTAATCAATGACTCGGTCGCGACCTTCGATACAAAAGTCAATATCAAAATCTGGCATTGACACACGCTCTGGATTTAAGAAGCGCTCGAACAAGAGATCATAGTGGATAGGATCAAGGTCAGTGATATTCAACGCGTATGCGACAAGGGAACCTGCACCAGAACCACGACCTGGCCCCACAGGCACGCCATTGGCTTTTGCCCAGCGGATGAAGTCCATGACGATTAAGAAATAACCAGGGAAACCCATAGATAGGATAACTTCAAGCTCATACTCTAGGCGTTCATCATATTTTTGACGAATATTGCTCCAGTTATCAGTGCGTGCCTCAACAGGAAATAACTTATCTAAGCGCTGGTCGAGACCTCTCTGGGACTCTGCACGAAAAAACGATTCAATTGTCTCGCCTTCAGGTACTGGAAAATCAGGCAGTACGTTGATGCCAAGCGTCAAGGACACATTGCAGCGCGTTGCCAATCGTAAGGTATTGTCAATAACTTGTGGAATATCCGCAAATAACTGCACCATTTGTTCTTGGGTTTTTAGGTATTGCTCATCAGAATAGGTCTGCGGGCGGTTCGGATCTGCCAGTACGTAAGAGCCTGCAATACAGACGCGTGCTTCATGGGCATCAAAATCGTCTTGCTCTAAGAAACGCACGTCATTGTGCGCAATGATAGGAATGTTGTGTTTGGCACCCGATTGAATCGCTGCTTTGATAAAAGCGTCTTCGCCTGAGCGATTGGTGCGCTTGATGGCAAAGTATAAACGATCAGCAAATTGTGCTCGCCACTCAGCAAGTAACTCATCGGCTTTTTCTGGCATAGAACCGACCAGCGCCTGACCGACGTCTGATTTCTCAGCGAGTAGTACTATTACCCCTGCGGCATGCTCTAAGATATGACGACGCTTAATAACAGGAGTACCGTGATTGACTGGGTCAGCACGGCCTTCGGTAAAGCCAAGTGACACAATGCGGGTGATGTTTTGATAACCTTCGTTGTTCATCGCTAGTAAGGTGAGCCGCGTGTCTTCATTATCCATAATGACTTCACTGCCAATAATCGGCTTGATGCCAGCGTTTAGGCAGGCACGATAAAACTTCACCGTCGCATAAAGGTTGGATAAATCTGTCAGCGCAAGCGCGCGCTGATTGTCAGCCGCAGCAGCTTTAACGAGCGGTTTGATGCGCACGATAGAATCGGTAATTGAATATTCGCTGTGAATGCCAAGGTGTACAAATGCCATAGAGGACTCTTACGGATACGATCAAAAAATAGGCTGACAAGAAAATAAAGAGATTCTTATCAATGATTTAATCTGGTTTTTTGAGACAAAATGTAAGACAAAGAATGCAGTAGAGGTTGCGTTTATTTGTTTTATATTAGGCCCTTAATAATATCATTATTTGCTCTAGACAGCCACTGATTCACAGGGTTTAATCTGAGCGAGATTGGTAAATATGTTATTGATATAAGGCAAAAAGCACAATAAAAAAGCCCTCTAGACTATGAAGTATAGAGGACTGCGTTACTTACTATTAGAGACAATTTTAAATCAATAACCAACTACTGCTGCATCGACGATACGCGGATCAGAAGAGCCATAAACGCCATCTGGGGTAATCATAATCGACTGTGTTGAACCCATCGCGGCTTGTGGACTTACCGTATGTCCCATTGATTCCAGTTTTTTGACAGTATCGACGTTTAATGCTTTTTCGATACGAATTTCATCAGGCAACCATTGGTCATGAATGCGCGGTGCATGAGTTGCCTCAGCGATATTCATGTCATGGTCGATGACATTTGAGATAACTTGAGTGACGGTCGTAATGATACGGCTACCGCCTGGGCTGCCCGTGACGATATAAGGCTTGCTGTCTTTGAAGACTAGCGTTGGACTCATAGAGGATAACGGACGCTTATTGGCTTCAACGGCATTTGCCTCACCACCCAACAGTCCATAGCCGTTAGGCACACCGGGTTTGGCAGAAAAATCGTCCATTTCGTTATTGAGTAATATGCCTGTCCCTTCAGCAACAAGGCCAGTGCCATAAGAGAAGTTTAGCGTATATGTATTGGCTACCGCATTGCCGTCTTTATCCACGATAGAGAAATGCGTGGTTTGGTCACTCTCGTAAGGGAGCGGATTGTTGGCTTTAATCGTTGACGCTGGCGTGGCTTTGTTTGGATCAATCAAAGCGCGCAATTTATTGGCATAAGGCTGGGCAGTAAGGCCGCTGGCAGGTACATCAATAAAGTCAGAATCTCCCAAGTACTCAGAACGATCTGCATACGCTAATTGCATGGCTTCGGCCATTAAGTGAATGGTTTGGGCGCTGTTCTGTCCGTAGTCTTTTAGTGGATAACCTTCCAAGATATTCAAGATTTGAATGATATGAATACCGCCTGAAGACGGAGGCGGCATAGAGACAATCTCATAACCACGGTAGTCACCTTTGACAGGCTCGCGAGCGATGGCTTGATAATTGGTCAAATCCTGCAAGCTCATACTACCACCAGCCTCATTGACGGCTTTGACCAGTTTACGAGCGGTTTCGCCTTTATAAAACCCATCCGCTCCTTGCGCGGCAATCAATTTTAGAGAGCGGGCAAGCTCTGGTTGCTTTAGGCGCTCACCTGGTTGATAGGCACTGCCGTTGGGTTTAAAGAATATCTTTTTGGTGCTTGGCCATTTTTGTAAACGATCACTCAAAGCTTCTAAGGATTCAGACAACCCAGGTGTCACTTCGATGCCATTTTCTGCTAAAGCAATCGCGGGTGCCATGACTTGCTCGCGGCTCATCGTGCCGTGCTCCTCTAGTGCCTTGAGTAACCCCGCAACTGTACCCGGCACACCAACGGCTAGGCCATGATAGCGAGACAGATCGCTTACGGCATTGCCCTCACTATCAAGATACATATCACGATTGGCGCTACTTGGTGCTTTTTCACGGTAATCGAGTGCTACAGTTTTGCCTTGCTTGGCATCATAAATCATCATAAAACCGCCGCCGCCAATGTTGCCTGCGCGCGGTAAGGTGACAGCAAGCGCAAAACCAACAGCAACCCCAGCATCAACGGCATTACCGCCGTCTTTTAAAATCTGAAGCCCAATATCAGAAGCAAGCGCTTCTTGCGAGGCAACCATGCCGTTTTTTGCCCATACTGGATGATGAATGGCATCTGCCGAATAAATGGCTTGGTCGGTTTTGGCAGTTTTAATCGTAGGTTTAAGACTGTTGGTCTTCGCGCGTGTGATTCGCTGGTTTTCAGACAATACGGTGGGCGCAGCCGTCATGATTGGCAGGTTGATTGCACTGGTATTGAGTGAAGGGTTATTGGTAGCTGCACTATCTGTTGAGCCAGTAGTTTCAAGCGCATGAGCTGATACTGACAGTAATAACGCACTACTAATAAGTAAGCTTGCGGTTTTGAAGCGAGTTTTGGGCTTTGATTGGCCCTGCTGGATAGTGTGTTGATGATAAGAGGAGCGCGGTGACATTGAAAAATCCTTTTTATACGAGTAGGGGTTTAAGTAAATAAATCGATTAAAGAACATAAGCAACAGTGAAAATAATAATGTGTAAAAAATAGTTTATCGAATTTTATACCTTATCATTGGTATTTGTTTCCATAATATTTCTTTTATTAACGGTGCTATTTGTCCTTATCGACGCAAGTTATCGGCCATAAATTATGAAAAATTAAATTTTTTTTAAAAGGCCTTGCTAATATTACTACATTGTAACCTTTTGTGTTATAAATATACTTATCAACATACATCCATTATTGACTGTTTATCTAAAGAGATTTCTATGTCATCACACCATATCGATAACCAAGATCAACAGTGTTTTGCTAAAAAGACGCTCCACAGCTCATCTATTCATAAAAAACACACTTATAGACATCAGCCGCACAAGTTGTCTTCTATCATACGCGGCGCAATGCTGCTTGGTAGTAGCTCTTTGCTGTTGGTAGGTTGTCAATCGAGTCCAGCTGGATCATCGACTACTGCGGTATCAAGTAATATGCTGGATTTTAGTGTCGCAAATCCTGCACAAAACCAAGCACAGGGACGCGCCTTTAATGACAGCTTAACTGCTAAATCCGTCCATTATGATCAACTATTTGATCAAGACAAATACCCTAATACTGAGAATCAAGCCAAGTCTCACTTGCTTGCCGCTATTCGTCAGCATCTAGCCACAGAGCATACGGCAGTCGCGCAAGCCAATTATCAGTCTGTACCCTTTATACACCCTGATAGTATTGATGCGGGGTCTAGTAGCTTACTGAGAACAATCATAGAAACGTACGCTTATGAGTCTGAGCTAGACACTGATTATGATGAAAGTAGCTACAACGGAGAAAGTTATGATGACGATACTGACGTCGATCATGCAGACGAGGTAGTCATCGTTGAAGAAAGTATGTCTGAGTCTGAGATGGATGAAGCGGTAAGAGAAGTAGACGCAGTCGCTGCGGTGTTAGAAGAAGCGGGCGAAAATGATGAGCCAGTATATATCGGTGGTGACGACAACGCTGAGTATGATACAGACGATTATGATGATGAAGATACCGATACAGGCAGCATCCTTTCGGGGATGAATCCAAGAGGGTGGGTGGAAAAATATGAAACCATGCAAATGGCAAAGCAACAGCCAAAAACAGTTGATGAAGACGAGAAGCCAGCACCATCTACAGAAGCAGTTGGTCAACTGCTTACCATGTTCCATCGTACTCCTGAACAAATAGCCGCGACAAACGCATATCAATATAAACATTTAACGTTTAGTAGTGTCAGTCACTATCAGCCCAAAAAAAGACAACTACAAAGCGTCTATAGTTATGACTATGTGACGCCAACAATTGGCTCATCAATACAGATACCACTGGCGTTCGACTTTACAAATAGCCTTGTCACGGTTGACCCATCGGCAATTCTACCGATTGTAGCAATTGTCAATCCTGAAAATACTCCGTTACCCAATCAAATGGCCTCACATACCGTCAGTTTTGGTTTGCCTGAGAGTATTACGGCACAGTTGCCGCCAGCAGTACTCTATGATGCAGCAGTTGCAGCAATACAGAGTAGTATGGCAGAGCTGGCACCTGAGTATTTTAGTGCCGTGGACATTCGTCAAGATCAGTTTGCCAAAGAAGTCGGCGCCAGCCGAGCAGTAAAAGTATATTTTGGCAGTCAGCAAAGCGGTGAGATGATTGGCAAAATACTCAAATATATGACGCAGTCACTACAAAATCATGTCGATACCAATCCAGACAAGTACCCTGATGGTGCCATGCTAAAAGCCGCGCTCGACAAGATGGCTTTGTACAATAAAGGCTATCAAAGTGCGGATGTGGGTGCGCTGCTCCAGCTTATTGAGGCCATCGGACCGCTTTCTTTCAATCAGATAAATTACTATTATCTAGACAGCTCAGATCGCCTACTTGCAAAGCAGCAACGCATGAATATCGGTGGCGATTTGCTTGGTTCTACCACCACGATCCTAAACCAAATACGTTACGATAAAGCCAGCTTTAATAAGCATGTATTGACGCCCTTATTGGCAGAGTCTTTTGGGGAAAACGCCAAACCTGCTATCGATGGCAACGCGTGGATTGCAGAGCAACGTCTAAAAAAAGACAGACTACAAACCGCTCGTTATGCACGCTACGATTATAGTGACAGTGACGTAAATGATGATGGCAGGGGCAGCGATGACGATAACACAAGCTACAACGATGTGGATTACGTCATTGATGCCGAAGAGGATACTGACAACAGATAGAGACGCAGTAGCGTTGCCTTGCTTGTAACGTTGGCATGTTGTCACGTTTAAGCGAATGTTTATTAAGGATAAAAAATGAAAGCAGATCATCAAGCCATCGCAAACAATGTTTTGTCACCCATCAAAAGCAATGTCTTATTTGCCAGTGCGTTTCTGACAGGCACGCTGTTATTGACAGGTTGTCAGTCTACCAGCTTTTCTAGCAATGCTAGCCAGTCTAACGCTATGATGGCAAAGCAAACGCCCGCTGCTGCCAAGACGGCATTAGCCACAGCCTTACAAAAACAGCGCCGTCAGTCATTTAGCTATCATAGCAACCTTGAGATCAATAACGATCAGTTATCCACCAAGGTCGATACACAACCAGTTGTCGCATCGGATAGTGTAGATACGTATTGCGAAGACACTCACGACCAAGCATATGCAACATTAATCGCGCAGACAGAGATACAAAACAAAGATATCTTGGACGCTGACTATGATGCTCAGCGAGTAGCACTCAAAGACACTTATCTTGAGTGCACAAATGCGTATGAAGCGTGGTTAGACCAGACATATGACAGTAGCATCACCGTGCCTTCCTCTTACCAGCAGTTATTTGACAATTATGAAGATCAGTCAAAACCACTGGATACCAAAAAAGCGAAGCTGCTGGATGCGTATTTGCTAAAACCTTTGTCAATCAACACCCAAGGTATCTATCAGCCGATGGCTGGTAGAGCAACCATGCTTGCCAGCGCCCAGTATCATGCGCGCAATCATCAAAGTCATATCAACCAGCCCATTTATATTGACTTTAAAAACGGTGACGTTTATCTGTGGGCGGACAATTTTGCGATACTTAACTCAGAGTTTTTAGATGACAAACTTGGGACAAAATGGCAAAACAAGTGGCTAAAAATAGCCATTGATGATGGCACATTGCCGAAAGACTTTGGTCGGGAAGTGATTAAAAGTCATTTCGCTGCTGTCGATCAAACGTTTGCAGCAGCACCTATTAGTCAATTTGATTATATAGCGCCCAATACCTTGGCATCGCTTTCTCCCAAGTTACCAAAGCATCAGCTACCATCCATGCTGGCAAGCGATCAAATCATTCGCCGTGTACAAAGCGCTGAGAGCTACGAGAAATTTTATCAAGACTATCTCCGCATTTTTTACGATCGCATTAGTAAGCAATATCCTGAGCTGGTCAAAGAAAGTGAGCCTGATGAAGTAGAAGGAATGCGTGCTGAGAAATTTACCAGTAAAGCTTTAGCGCAGCAAATGCTCGCCATGATCAAGAAGGAGATGAATGATGAGAGTGAAGGTAAAGACGAAACAGCAGAAGTAAAAGCGCGAGCAAGCACGCAAGTGCAAGAGCTTTATGGTTTTGATAAACGCGGTCAGCTCAAATGGCAACATGCACGAAAAGAATTTTCAAGCAAAGCCAAATCTGATGGTAATACATTAGGCAAAGGTGTGGTTATAGATGTGTTGCAGCAGTATTCGGATATAAGCACCAAAGCGGCTATGTTCCCGAATTTACCAAATAATGTGCAAGTGCCAAACGCTAGTAATAGCATCGATGCGCGCCAATATGGTAAAGAGATTTTGCAGTATTACCGCGATGGTAACGGGACTTTTATGGGCAAGATGGTGTTTGGTAGGTTGTCGATGTCTGGGGAGTCGCTTGGTACTGTTGAGGGTATTGCGGATTAAGATAGTCGTGCGTATTTGAGTAGTCAGTTTTTATCCATAAAAAGTGCACCGTTGATACGATGCACTTTTTTATATTCTTATACTAAGTAGGACAGGGCGTATTAACGCCATGTTGTCTATCTATACTATGTTGCCTACCCATGCTATGACGACTTGAGCGCTTACATGCCTTGACGCTGTTTGTCATGCATCATTTTGCGGTGCTCTGAGCCTTTATGACCTTTGGCCATTTTTTCAGCTTTCATTTTAGCCATTTTTTCACGCTGTTCAGGCGTTAGGACTTGAGTGATGGCGTGCTGAGTTTGCACACGTTCGATAAAGCGCTGTTTTGTTTTGGCGGCTTGCTGGTCTGCCAAACGGTTGACAGCCGCATTGTTTAGCGTGCTTGCATTGGTCAATGCTTGCATTTGCTGTTCCATTTGCGCGCGTTCTGCTTTGTATTTTGCGCGGTCAGCTTTATGGTCGCCATGTTTTGCTTCCATGATGGTTTTGATTTTTGCTTGTTGTGCCGCAGTCAGATCCAACTGAGACATTGGGCCTCTCATGCCGCCCTTTTTCATGCCATCTTTATGTTTTTGCATGCTGGTGCTGGCAGGTTTTGTATCAGTGGTTGCGTTAACACTGGTACAAGCGGTGACGGTAAACACGCTAGACATTGCCAATACTGAGCCCAATAATAATTTTTTCATAATGCTATCCTTGATTGAATTTGGCGTGGTTAAATGAACAAATAAAGTCTTATCTATGACGCTCAATCTCACTATTGATAATTTGAACGTTAGAGATAAGCGCCGTACTTGTTGCTGGCCGTACTTACTGCTGATAGTCGCTATCTTACGACAGTTGAAGGTTACGAACATTTATGAAACATTAAGAAAGGTAACGTTTATGGCGTATCGACAAGCACTTGCCTGATAATATGGTAATAAAGCCATTTAGCGCTTAAGGAGACAGATGTGCCAAATGTACTACTAGGCGACGATGACGAAGAACTGACGCAATTATTACAAGAGTATTTGCACAATCATGGTGTGAGCTGCGATTGCGTACACGATGGCGAAGCCGTCATTCAAAAGCTTAAAACCGCAAATACTGTGGATGCCGTAAATACCAGCAGTACCTCTGCCTACGACTTGCTGGTACTCGATATTATGATGCCAAAAATTGATGGGCTGAGTGTGCTACGTCAATTGCCAAACATCAGTGATATTCCTGTCATCATGCTGACCGCAAAAGGTGAAGAGATTGATCGTATCATTGGTTTAGAGCTTGGCGCTGATGACTATATTACCAAGCCCTGCAATCCGCGAGAGTTGCTTGCGCGTATCAATGCCGTGATCAAACGCACCAATGCGATTGCATCAGAGCACACGCCATTACCTGAGAGTCGCTTATGTCTCGATCAAAACCAGCGGGTTTGTCAGATAGATGGTGTAGAGTTACAAGTGACGGGTACGGAGTTTGATCTATTGGTCGCGCTCCTCAAACAAAAGGGCGAAGTCGTCAGTAAGACGTGGTTGTCAGAGCATGTCTTGCAGCGTGAATTGCAGCCGTTTGATCGTAGTCTAGACGTTCATGTCTCACGTCTGCGCAAAAAACTTCAACCCTTTCACGATGAGCCGATAAAAGCGGTGCGTGGTAAAGGGTATCAGTTGGTACTTTAATGAAAGATTCATTAATTAAGAACACATCGATAAAGGATACGTCGATAAAAACTTCTGCCTTTAAGATTCGAGTAACGCTGTTTTGGCGTCTGTTTTTGAGTCTGCTCTTGACGATTTTAATGACTTCCATTTTGTCTATCATGGTGGAGCGTTGGTTGGTTGAAAAAGCGCTGACGGCTCGCATGGATACACAAATCGACAGTCTTTTGATCAAGCGTCAAGAGATGGTTGAGGCACTACAAGCAGAGGACTTGGCGGCTGTCAGACAAATGTATCGTCAAGACTGGCGGCTTATGAGTCAGATCAGAGTCTATGATGAGCAAGGCGCTATTATATTTCCGCGTTATCGAGACAGATATGATCCGCGCAGGCAAGAACGTAAGCAAGAGAGACAGAAAACGATTAGACAGCCGTCAATGCCTTCAGTGCAGTCGACGACAACAAAGCCCAAAGCTGATATCGACAGAAGAATTGACCACGACGATAATGGCCCATCGCATGACAAGCCATCTGTCTTAAGTCATCTTTTGCATCCGGTGATACCGCGTCGCGCTACGATTGCTGATCCTGATAATCGCCCTGAATTGGCTGACATGACAGTCGTCTTACCAGACAACCAGACGGTCATCGTGCAATTGCGTCCGCACTTGCGTTTTTCAGATGTGGTCGAGCTGCAACGTGGCAACTTTCCAGTTCGACTGCTTTTGATCATTGTCTTTAGTGTTTTGGTTTGCATCTGGCTTAGTCGTACGCTAAGTCAGCGCATTCGACGTGTGCAAAGTACAGTACACCGTATGATTGATGGGGATTATCAAGCCAATCCAAACCTATCTAAAATGGGCGATGACGAATTGGGCTTATTGGCTAAAGACGTGGCCAAGCTATCAGTGCGACTGGCTGAAAGCGAACTGGCACGTAAGCAGATGCTAAGTGATATCTCGCATGAGCTGCGCTCGCCATTGGCGCGTCTGGATGTTGCCACTGAGCTGACGCGAGATTTTGCGCCCAATGCCAATCGTTATCTCGACCGTATTGATAAAGAGTCAGCGCGTATGAATGAGCTGATTGAACAAATCATTCATATCCAATCGTTGCAGATGCAGCAATATACCATCGATAATTTAGAAAACGACATGGTCGATATCTCGCAGATTATTAGTGAAATTGGACAAGATGTTTGTTTTGAGTTTCAGCATAAAAACGTGCAATGGCAATGGCAGGCATCTAGATTTTCTTCAAAAAACACTCTTGCTACTTCTTGGATGGTGCTCGGCAATCAAGAACAGCTGCACAGTGCCCTTGAAAATGTCATTCGTAATGCCTTTATGCATACTACATCTGATTCAGCGGTGACTGCTGACATTAAAAAAGTGGATCTGGACAATAAGCGGCCTGCCATCCAAATCAGTATTAAGGATGAAGGCGGCGGCATAGCAGAGAATGACTTAGAACGTATTTTTCAACCGTTTGTACGTCTTGATTCTGCTCGCCATCGCGAAACGGGTGGCTACGGGTTGGGGTTAGCAATTGTTCATGCAGTGGTGATGGCGCACAAGGGATATATCAATGTCTATAATCGACAAGATGGCATAAAAGGGCTGGTAATGCAGATCATTTTGCCCATTGAATATAAAGGGCGTTAAGCGCGAATTAGAACAATGAGCGTGGCGTTCTTACAATGTATTTATGATGTGCATAGAGTTAATTTACTTAAAAAATATTGTCCTAATTGGATAAAATTTCCTCGCGTGCTACTAACGCAAAGACTGCGTAAAACTCCTCGAAATAACCTATTTCCAATTCTAAGATGGTTTGACTACAAAGCGTCAAACATTGCATTATTCGCTTTTTATTTGTCAAATCACCGGATAAACTCATATATAAGAATGTTTTTAAGAGTATTCTAATAACTATTATGATGCCAAATTTTTTTACTCGTCCTCTCACTACTTGGATAACCATGTTAGTCGTCGTACTGCATGGGATCATTGCGTGGACAATGGTATCTGTTGATAAACCAGCACCTGTTATCACTAAAGCCAAGCCCAGTATCATTCACTTAGAGTTGATAACATTGGCATCAACACCTGAAAACATAAGACCATCTACAAAGAACCTTCCGACTGTCCCTCAGTCCAAACCCTTAAATGACAAACCCTCACCGCCCAATGTACAACCAGATGAACCGATAGAAAAGGCCGAAACTACTGAAACGTTCACAGTATCAGATTCAGTGGAGCCCCTAAAAACCGTAGTAGAACAGAAGCAAACAACCCCAATGACAAGTACAACATCGATTAAAGAAGATGTTGAAGTGGAGAGGAAGCCTGAAAATCCTTCATCAGACCAAAAGCTATTAATAGCAGAATTAAAGCAAACAGTTAACACATCTGACACAAAGGAAGAAACAGAAGATGATTTGTCTGCCATGATTCGTGCTGTAACCGCGCAATTTAATCGCGAACAAGCCGTACAGCAGCGAGCCGCGAAAAATCAAGCCAATAGAAAGCTAATAGAACAAGAACAGTGGCAAGCACAAGCAGCAAACGAAGCAGTTGGCAAGATGTTAGCATTAGCCGCATCCCAGGCCGAACAACAAACCACCGATCAAGCCGATTTAGATAATAACGTTAACAAAAACGACGTAGACGCTCCTTTTTTGGCAGAAGATGGCAGCTGGATGGATGGGCAAGAACCCACTACCAGTGTCCCATCGCTTGTATGGCGTAATGTTAATACTCGTTTGGGTGATGTATTTATTGTTATGCTAGAGCTACATGTCAACAAAGAGGGATATATTACTGAGGTGCAATTACTTGAGTCGTCAGCCAGTCCCATCATCGATGCCATAGCAACCACTCAAGTAAGGGCAGGGCAACTCAATCCGCTTATACAAAACGGCATCGCAGTGGATGCCGTTGTACCGATGTCGCTAGTTTATGAAAGACCTTAGTTTCAGATTTCAACAACGCGTAGGACAAAAAGGTTTGGCTACCAATTTGTCACAGCTGTTGTACTGGACGCCACCCATTTATATATTAAGCCCTTATATCAGATAGATGCGGCCAAACTGCGTGCTGTTTGGTTCTTTGAGTAATATTACTGTTCACTTGACCTAAAATGCCCGCTCAAAAAACCACCATAGGGCCACTAAAATACTAATTAATGATCCTATATAAAAAATAACGTACTTATAAAATTGCGTGTGACGTAACAAGAGGGCTATTGGAAACACTAAGGCGATAAATACCAGTTGTCCCAATTCAATGCCTATATTGAAACTCAATAATGCTAATACACGCGCGCTTGTGGCAAGTGGCAAATCTACTAAAACATTGGCAAAGCCAAAACCGTGAATGAGGCCAAAAAAGAAAGCAAGATAGATTGCTCGTACTCGCAACAATGGTACTAAGTTATTGAGCGCGGCAAAGGCGATAGACAAAGCAATGACAGACTCAATAAAACTGGCTGGTATACTGACGATTTGTAAGGCCGCTAAGCTAAGCGTAATCGAATGCGCGAGCGTGAACGAGGTGGCAATCCAAAAGACTTCAAGTAGAGCTGCTTTCGGTTTGGAGACAGCAACCAATTGTTTTTGTTTGCGCACGTATACGGCAGGGATGAGCAATACGAACAAAAATAGGAGGTGATCCCAACCAATCAGCAAATGATGTACACCGCTTTTGAGAAAATTTGTCGCCGTAGATATCGAGTCAGACGCTGCTTCTGAACCTAATGGGTTTTGACCGACAGCCAATACTTGTAGCGGCATGCCCTCATTGGGTTGTGTCAGGATCAGGCGGTGATTGGCGTCAATACCTGCCAGTATCTGATAATCAAGGCGATCAATTGGCTGCTCACAGTTTAATTTAAAATTGATATGTAAATAATTAAAACCGCCGCGTGTGTTGATTGCTAGTGGCTCAAAACTTGCTATTTGACAAGCTTGTGCCGCACTTTCTAATGTTACCTTAGACGTCATTAGCTGCTGTATAAGTGGCGTCTGTGATTTTATTTCCGCCCAGCTGACCTGCTGGTCTTGGTTTGGGTCTATGTTTATCAGCAATGCCAAATCGCGAAGTGACAACTCGTATTCGGCATCGTATCTGACTTCCGATGCTCCCTCAGAATCATCTTTGGTAAGGTTTAAGTAGGCGGTACTGGCTTCATGCGCTTGTACTAGGGTGCAAGTCAGCAATAAAAATAGTAGCGTCAAGTAACGATAGGTTCGACACCAAATAAGTCTGCTAAGTACGCTCATAAAGTCTTATCCTTGACCTGAACTTGTGCATCTGACTGTTGAGTGCTTTTAACCTGCATAGAGGCATCCTGCGTGCGAGCAGTTTGACAATGTATACAGTCGCTGATTTTACCTAAGCGTAGATCACGCTCTAGTGCTGGATATTCAAACTGAGTGTCTGTTATAAATTGACGTATAAGCTCGATGTCTTTTTGGCTGCGAGCTTTGAGAGCAGCTGTCGCATAGAGCACGATATCCGCTGTCTCACGCTGCTGTTGCCAATTATCCCGAGCCAGTTGAAGGGCAGAGTCAACCTGATTGGCAAGCAAAGCATAAGTGGCCTGTTCGCGCATATGAGCGTCTTCTTGGCGTATCTGCCACACATTAATGCGCTCCTTCATCAATGCCAAATTCTGACTGGCCCTCTTATCGCCCAATTTCATTTGAGCAGTAATGAGGCGTAGTAGCAAAGCATCTTTATCCGTATGCTCTTGAAGCAGATCACGGACTTTCTCATATTCACCAATACTCAATAGCCAATCAGATCGAGCCATGAGCGTAGGTACTGTCTGATCATCCATGACATCGAAGACTTGGCTGGCAAGCGTGGTATCTTGGCTACGTAATGCTGCATCTGCCTGAATCAGATAGATCCAGCGAGCAGTCGAGGCATCTAGCCCAGAAGCAATGGCTGCCAGACCACTGAGCGTTTGTTTTGCTGGTTCAAGTTCACCAGTCATGCTCTGTATTTGCGCTTCACAAGCCAATGCATAAACACGCAGGTCAGGGTCATCAAGCTTTTTGCAGTGGCTCATCGCTTCTGCAAACTGACCCTGAACCACGAGTAAAGAAGAAAGGGTCAGTAGCGCATCTGCATGAGCCGCATCTTGACTGAGTATTTGCTCTAATACGGCGGTTGCTTCAGCAAATTTGTGATCCGATTGAAGTGCCCGTGCTTGTAGCATGAGGGTCTCTATACTCTGGTCCGTTGTCTGATCTAGCTGCGCACGCGCTTGTCCTAATGCTCGTGGATCACCCTGTAGATAAGCACGCTCCAACAATTGACTGGTTTCCTCCAACGTGTTTGTACCCGTATCGGAGACAAAATCAGCTGAGCTTAGATAGCGTGGCGGTGGAGAGTCGTCAGGTAGGGTCGCAAGAATTTGTTGATCGTCTTTTGGAATAAAGGGGGCAGCATGAATCAGCTGGCTACTGATGAATAACAACAATAAGCATTCGATAGGGAACTTAATCCAGTGCATAAAATATCTCGCTCAGAACATAAAGAAACACCCAATCAGTATACTGACTAGGTGTTTGCTAGATTTATCTCACGTTATACTAGAGTGAGGCATTGGCATTTGCTACTACAACAGGTTCTGCCAAATTTGCTTCAGGAAGTATAATCCGATCGATATCTTGAGGCTCATCGGTATCCACATTATTACTGGCGTCAATCACATCAGAGGTTCTGCTAACAGCCAGCTTAGCTTTTTCTTGGTCTACTGCAACATCGTTATTGACTGGATTTGTTGGTTTACTAGCATTGTTATCATTGTCATTGAAACAACCAGAAAGCGCAGCTGATCCAGTGATCAATACGGCTAACATTAGATAGCGCATAGTATTTCTCCTTGGGTTAGTTTCAGCTTATCGGCTACCTGGGGTAGGAGTCGTTAGATAAGGAAAGACTGAATCAAACTCGGTAGCAGGTTTGAGAGCGCCATCAGTGAGTGGTGCTTTTCCAGCTTTGGCATCAGCAGGTACACAGGTGACCTTGGCGTCTAGACCAGCATGACACAGTGCACCCATCGATACTCTTAACGCAATGTCAGTCACGTCATCACCAGGGCGTCGACCATTTGGGAAGCCTGCAGTATCTTTAGCATCTGCCTTAGGACGACCATCGGTCTGACCAGGAATAATACTAATCACACCCAAGTCATTTTGCATAGAAGCAGGTACTGCTGCAATATTGGTGTTCAAGCGCAGCATATCGGCAGGTACTTGATTTGCATTCATTGGCTTATTAACACCAGGAACGCCCGTCAAAAATGCCGTTACTAAATCTTGACGTGGGAAGTTCGTCGGCGCTGGCGCACTTGGGTACAATGACTCAATCAAGGCTGGGAGTGTAGGATAAAAGACATAAGGTGCAAATTTTGCGACATCGTCTTTTGGTTCTGAGGCGTTAAACTTGTCTTTGTCCTTAAGACCAATCACCACTTCGTTGACTAATGGCATACCCAGTCTTGAAACCTGAGTCCATGCACCGCCTTTTTTAGCAGTGGTACTGATGCCAGAAGCAGGTGAAGGGTTCACAAGCGTTGCCTGACGGACACTAGCAGTTGTCCAAGCCCCAACCACAGGATCTTTGCTGCTCGCGTTGATCAGACAAGCTTTCGGAACTTCCATCGCAATCGACGTAACGTTTTTGTCCGCTAATACGTTGGTACCGCTATCGCGTGCGCCCAATGGGTTTAGGTTAACTAAATCGAATACTCTACCTAAATCGATAGCAAAACCTTCAGCACGTTGACCAACAAATACCTTACCTTGCCCGCAGCTGCCCAAATTCAGAGTTTTGATAAAACTTCGTGCGTAGGTAGGATAGTCTGCAAAAGACTTCGTACCGATATAATCAAACGGCTTATCGAAAGTACCTAAGGAAGTTCTTGTGCCACTACGGCGATCGCCTTTAACCATGGTTACGTTATAGCTCTCGCTCGTTTGTAAATTATCAGGATTTGAGGCATCACCAGCGTTCGATAATGGTATAGCGACATTTGGCGTCGATGGATTACCATCTGAGTCAATTTCAATGCTGTTTAATTTTTGAGTAAAGTCAAATTGGAAAGTGAGGTCTTCAACAGCGTCACCGTTGTTGTCGATATGAATCTCATAAAGGGCATCTGGATCTAGCGCAAAATAATTGGGTCCGCCGTAGGCGTCTTGTAGCGGTAGGTAGTTGGCAATAATCGTGACATAATCTGCCCGATTATTCTCATAGCTATTGAACATATAAAAGTCAGAGGCATCGACTTTTGGGGTTTTAGTGATAGAAGGTGCTTCGCGGTGACTTGAAGCGACTGCACTTGCGCTCACGCATAGTGCCATGGCTCCTATCAGAGTCTTAGTCATATATTTCATATACATCCTTGTAAAGAAACTTTAAGTGAAAAGGCTGTTGGGTCGGTACCACTTGTAAACATTGGTTAACTGAATAACGTCTTGATTAAGCTGATTTTAATCATACACTCATTTAAACGGATTTATCAAAAATTTTATTGATTTTAACAATTTATTATTTAGGACGTTCTTGGCGCATCTGGTTGCATCATAGGATCAGCGTCTGCAAAGGCTTTGAGTGTGCGACAATGTGTATCAATTTCAACGATATTGGGATAAAGGCTGAGGTCTACCTTGAAGCGGCGGGCAGAAGAGACCTGCGGAATCAGATAGCAATCTGCAAAAGTAGGACTGTCGCCATAGCAGAATTTTCCACGAGTCTTGTCGTCAGCCAAGCGTTTTTCTAACGCATCAAAACCCTCCTTCATCCAGCGACCACACCATGCCATTACCTCGTCCTCATCTACTGACAATTCATTGCGCAGATACTGTAAGATACGGCGGTTATTAATCGGGTGGATATCACAACCAATTAGAGCACTAAGCGCACGCACGTGCATACGACCAGTTGCGTCTTTGGGCAATAGAGGCGTATCAGGATAGACTTCTTCTAACCATTCCAGAATAGCGGGGCTTTGGTATAACAATAAATCATCCGCTTGCAGGACAGGCACCAATCCTTGCGGGTTGAGAGATTGAAACGCATTTTGTCGTTGTTCATCTTGCGCCAGATTGACCGCAATATAGTCATAATCCAGCCCTTTTAAGTTTAGCGCGATACGAGTACGATAAGAGGTACTGCTACGAAAGTAGCCATAAAGTGTCATCATTATTCATTCCTTTTGTTAGAGTGTCCGTAAGAGAAGGGGTTATAATTATCTAAACTACATTTATTTCAGATAAGTTTATTTTAAAGAGATAGAGACAGTTTTAAATAACCAAAAATAGTATGATGAAGTTAAAATTTATTCGACCGATACTAACTAAGCAAACTACTCATTAAGTAAATCATTTATCGAGCAAAGCATGCCAGCAGCTGACAACCTTGTAGATACGTCCCTTCTAGCCAATAAAAACCAAAGTGGTGTCCAGTCGCTTGAGATTGGACTATCGATATTAGATGTTCTTATCGATCATAATGAGCCTATGATGTTAAAGGACGTCGCTCACGTGATGCAGATGCATCCTGCCAAGTGCCATCGTTATTTGGTGAGCCTTATCCGTAAAAACTACGCTCGTAAGCTTAGCGATGGCCGTTATGGATTGGGTGATAGAGTCAATGCACTCGCAGCTTTGGGGCATACAGGGTACAATCAAAACAATATCTTAGAGCGGCTGACGCATATTGCCAATGAGATTAAAGATACTTTAAATTGTGCAGTACAAATTGCCAAATGGTTCAATGAAGGGCCTATCATCATTCATTCTGTTGAGCCAGACAGCCCCATCAGTATCATTACGCGTATCGGCTCACGTATGCCGCTGACGACATCAGCCACGGGTCAGCTGTTTGCCAGTTATCAACCCGATGCTGTGATTGAGCCATTGGTAATGAATGAATGGCAGGCTGAAGAGAACGCGGCGGCAGCAAAAAAGTGGCAACATTTTATCCAACTACAAGCCAACATTCGTACCCAAGGCTATGCAACCGTCACTGGTGATATGTTGATGGGCATCAATGCCATTACGATTCCGGTTATTTTGCCACAACGTACAAATAGCCATCCTACTCAGTCAGCTACCAATGACAAGCCCTCTGATAAAAACTTGCCATTAGAATACGCGATTACTGTCATCGGAACCACAGAGCAGCTGCCAATGAGTAAGCAGCATAATGTGGTTGAGCAAATTTTAGTCATCGCGCAGCGTTATCAAATCGCATAACCATTCTTTGGCATAAAACTGCCTGCGCCAGCCATGACCTGAGTCTATTAAACGTTAAACAACACAGGTTTTACTGGCGGCTTTGATTTTTTCGTATACGTCATTGGCGTCCAGCCCTGTAGCATTCACCTCATTTAAGTATTTCTGTGAGCCTTCCATTAATGGCCCTTTCCAATTGGGATCATCGAGAGGGTCAGGAATATCAATCATCACATCGCCTTTTTCTTTGGCGGCGTTCATCGCTTTGTCGTTACTCACATCAAAGACTTTAGAGACATTAGCCGCCATTGCCGCCCCTGAATTATCATCTATCACTTTTTTAAGATCATCTGGTAAATTATCGTATTTGTCTTTATTCATACTGATGACAAATGTGGAGTTGTAAAAAGGAATGTTGGTATGAGTATTGATCAGCTCATCGAGACGAAATGCCTGAATAGGCTGCCAAGTAAAGCTTAGCCCATCAATAACGCCGCGTTGAAGAGCGGTATAGGTATCACTGGCAGGCATACCAACGGGCGCAGCGCCAGTCGCTTCGATGATATGACTGGCAACCGCCGACGGTTGACGAATACGTAAGCCCTTCATGTCAGCTGGTGTGCGTATCGGTTTATCAACAGTATGCAGCGCGCCTTGTCCTGTGCCCACAAGAGCGAGGAGATGAGTGTCTGCGTACTCACTGGCAATAATGCCCTCGTCATAAAGCTTATGGAGGATACAGCTCTGCTGCTGGGCAGTATTTGTGATACCAGGAAGCTCTACAATTTGGGTTAAAGGAAATCGTCCAGCCGTATATCCTTGTGCTTGCATACCAATATCAACGATACCTTTCGCGGTGGCATCATAAGTAGCACCGGGTTTGCTCAAGGTAGCAGAAGGGTAGATCTCGACCTTGATACGTCCGTTTGAATCGGCTTCGATTTTCTTCGCCCAAGGCTCTAACGCCTCGGTATTGATATTATCAGTGGCCGTCATAAAATGTGAGAATCTTAAGGTCGTGACTTCTTCTGTATTGCCTGCGTCTGTATCCGCTGAAGCGTTGACAGCTTGGTCGCTATTGCTACAGCCACTTATCATCATTAAAGCGGTTAATAGCATTCCTAGGTGCGTTTTTGTTGTCATCATAGAATCCTTTCCTGATGGTTAAAGAGTAGGGCATGATAAACACGCCCTAGTATTCATCTGTCTATTTTGCCTCAGCCAGTTCTTCACTGTGCAAAAACTGTGTATGCGTTGGTGCGCGTTTGGTACGTGACCATTCTTCAAGCATGTCTTGCTTGATGGCTTCTGTAATCATCGAGACTTTGTCATGTGAAGTGGGGTCATCATAAGTCAGCTCTAAACGATGACCATTGGGATCAAAGAAATAAATAGAATGGAATATTCCATGATTGGTGACGCCAATCACATCGATCCCCGTTTTTTCCAAGTGTTCTTTGGCCAGTAGCAACTCATCGCGGTCTTTGACCTTGAGTGCCAAGTGCTGAACCCAGTTTGGCGTATTGGGATCAAAGCCCATTTCAGGCTGATTGGGCACTTCGAAAAACGCCAATACGTTGCCATTGCCAGCGTCTAAAAAAACGTGCATATACGGGTCAAAGGCTTTGGTCGAAGGCACGTGATCTTCGGCAAATGCTAAGATAAAATCCATGTTTAGGTGCTTTTGATACCATTCAACGGTTTCTTTGGCATCTTTGCAGCGATAAGCCACATGATGAATTTTTTCAATTTTAAAGCTCATATCAATATCCTTTTGATAAGGCGTGTCACTCACTGCGCTGTCAATACATGACTGTATGTAATCTTTCACTAGTCTGAATGAGATAGTCACGCCTGTGTTGTATGCCAATAAGGTTTATCTAAATTATTTGTCAAAATCAAAGCTAAGAGCGGGCAGTACTTTGCCGCGCACTTCACCAAAACCAACCCGAATACCGTCTTTTTCACTATAACCTTTCATAATCACAGTATCACCATCTTCGATAAAGCTGCGAGTTTCACCGCTACTGAGTGTGACGGGTTTGGTGGCGTTCCAAGCAATCTCTAACATCGAGCCGTAGGAGTCAGGCGTTGGTCCTGAAATGGTGCCTGAACCCATCATGTCACCGACTTCTACTTTGCAGCCTGTGATGGTGTGATGGGTCAGCTGCTGCGCCATTGACCAGTACATGTATTTAAAATTGGTTTCACAAACAACGGTGGCACTATCCGCATGTTCAGGCAGTAGCTCGACCGACAGATGAATATCAAAGCTGCTATCGGTGTCTTTTTCATTTAAATAAGCAAGGGGCTTTGGCTCTTGAGTCGGGCACGGCGTTTTAAAGGGTGCCAGCGCATCCATGGTCACAATCCAAGGAGAGACTTCAGAGGCAAAGGTTTTGGCGTTAAAGGGGCCTAAAGGCACGTATTCCCATTTTTGTATGTCACGGGCTGACCAATCATTGAGCAAGACCATACCAAAGATGTGATCGAAGGCATTATCTACCGCAATTGGTTGCCCGATGTTATTGCCTTTACCGACAACAAAAGCAGTCTCAAGCTCAAAATCTAAACGCTTACAGGCTGAAAAAATAGGGCGGTCATCCGCATTGGGTTTTAGCTGACCAGATGGGCGTACGACATCCGTACCACTGACAATCACTGTACTGGCGCGTCCATTATAACCAACAGGCATCTCTGTCCAGTTCGGCAATAGGGCGTTGTTGGGATCGCGGAACATGGTGCCGACGTTGGTCGCATGCTCTTTAGAAGAATAAAAGTCTGTAAATCCTGGTACTTGGACTGGCAGATGCATGATGACGTCTGTTTGCTTAAAAAGGGCTTTTTGCTGCAATTCTGCATTGTCACGCAAAGCATCGCTATCAGTAGACAGCAGCGTTTGAACGGTTTGACGCGCTTTCGTCCAGTTGTCTCGACCAGAATCGATAAAAGCGTTTAGCGTGGGTTGATCAAAATATGAGCCGCCCGCTAATTTCAACAGGCCTTCGGTTTCAAGTACAGACAGATCCAATATCTGATCGCCAATGGCGACACCAGCGCGACGTTTGCCGTCTTCAGTTTCGCTAAAGATGCCATAGGGCAGATTATGAATTGAGAAATCAGAATCGCTAGCGATAGTGATAAATGAGGTAAGATTTTTGTCAATCGTTGACATTGAGACGCTCCTTGCTAAAAGTGTGTTTTGAATTACGTTATGATTAACTACTTACGAATAATGTAATTTATAGAACAGTAGATTGCAAGTTTTTTTATGCAGCGATTGAACGTCTTGTTGGTAGTGCTAGGGGCATTACTATTGCTAGCGTTATTTGTATGGATTCAACAAATACGGGACGAAAAAAAGGCTAAGCAAGCGCTCAGCCTTTTTCTTATAACGTGCTTTTACCACATTGTATCGTTTGGCAAAGGAAGCAATTAGTCTTTTAATACGTCTGCCATGGCGTTTGCCACATAGTCGATGTTACTGGTGTTTAATCCTGCAACACACATACGTGAGTTGGAGATCATATAAATACCGAACTCGCTTTGTAGACGCTCGACCTGCTCAGGCGTCAATCCTGTGAAGCTAAACATACCATTTTGGCGGGTTAGATAATCAAAATTGCGGTCAGAAATCTTAGTTTCTAAGACAGATTTGAGCTTGAAACGCATCGCTTTGATACGATCACGCATCGCATACACTTCGCCAACCCACTGCTCGTGTAATGCCTCGTCATTCATGACGATATCGACGACGCGTCCACCATGTGATGGCGGGCTTGAGTAGATACGGCGTACCATAGCATTCAATTGACCAAAAACACGCTCAGTTTCGTCTACGGTTGGGCAGACTACGGATAGACCGCCGACACGCTCGCCATAGAGTGATAAGTTTTTAGAAAATGAGTTGCTGACAAATAACGGCAGACCCATATCGACCGCTTTACGAATCGCATAAGCGTCGCTGTCCATGTCCTCGCCAAAGCCTTGGTAAGCAATGTCCATAAATGGAATCAGTTCACGCGCTTGAACCACATTTAGAACGGTGTCCCATTGCTCACGAGTCAAATCCATACCGGTTGGGTTGTGGCAGCACGGGTGCAATAAGACCACGTCGTTTTTATTCAAGGTTTCAAAAAAGCTGATCATCTCATCGAATTTGACGCTATTGCTGGCCTTATCGTAGTACGGGTATTTACCCACTTCGACATCAGAGCCTTCAAAAATAGCAATGTGGTTGGCCCATGTTGGATCGCTGACATAGCACTTGGCTTGTGGAAACCATTCATTGATGAACTCTGCACCGATCTTTAGCGCGCCAGAACCACCGATAGTCGCGATGGTGGCAACCAAACCGTCTTTTAGAACTTGGGCATCTTTACCGAAAAGCAGCTCTTGACAGCCTTTACGGTGTCCTGGCAAGCCTGCCATTGGTAAATATGGGCGCGCAGTAATAGGATCGGCAATGCGCTGCTCGGCAGTTTGTACACAATCGAGGACGGGCAATACGCCATTTTCGTCATAATAAATACCAATCCCTAAGTTGACCTTGTTGGGATTTTTGTCCGCCAAAAACTTTTCCATAAGCCCTAAAATCGGATCACCAGCGTAATAGTCGATACGTTCAAACATGTTGTTTCCTTATAAAAATATAAATCGAGCAACCAAAAATCATAGAGCAAATTGGCACGTAACTCAACACGAGATTCAGTTATCTTGGATAATTCATCCTAGCCACATTTAGATACGCTGTAAGTCATTAAAATGGCTCGAAAAATAAGTCTGTAAAAAGGTTTTAAAGGCAATGGTGGCAGGTGACAAAGCGCGAGACGACCGCTGATAGATAAAAAATTGGCGCATTTTAGTGGGCTGGGTGAGCGGTCTCATCTGTAAGCCATTGGCACTGACCCAGTCAATGACCTCAGGCATGTAGGGCAGACACAGAGTGATCCCAAAGCCTTGGCGGGTCATCTCAAGCGCGGTAGACATAAAGTTCACTTTATAACGGGCTTGCTGGATATGAGTCGCGATGCTATCGGCAAGCTCTGCGGTTACTTGCTCAATAAAACGTCCTTGCAGTGTGATAAGTGGAATGTCTAATAAGTCCTGCCACGTGATTTCAGATTTTTGAGCCAGCGCATGACTGTCAGGCATGACCACACAAAATGGCAGCTGGTATAATAAATCAGCACTGATATCATCCTCAGTCTCCATAAAATCAAGCTCAGTACCGACACCCAAATCTACTTCAATGTCTTGAATATGTTTTAGCAAGTTTTCTGCTGAACAATCCAGCAAAGAGACGCTAATCTCAGGATGCTTGTCAGCAAATTGGGCGATTACAGCTGGCATGGAGGAAGCTGCAAACTGGGAAACCGCCAAACGTACCTGACCTTGCGCCAAGCTTGTCAGGCTGTTTGCCTCATTTTCAAACAATTGCATCTCATTTAAAATGCGCCGCGCTTGCGGCAGTAAATGCCGTCCTACTGCCGACAAGGACAGCTGGCGTGTGGTGCGGTCAAATAGCACGATACCAAGACTCGATTCTAGCTCTTTGATCAAACCACTTACGGCAGATTGGGTCAAATGCATCTGATCGCTGGCACGGGTAAAGCTACCATTGTCAGCAACTTCGATAAAGGCCGTCAATTGGCGAAAGCTGATATTCATAAGTAAACCTGATAAATAAATCATAAAAAACAATTAGTCTTATAAATAAAGCTAATCTAATATAAATGCATCGTCAATAAGAATTATTGATTGAACGCATTTTTCGCAGTATTTTTAACGTATTTTTTATACCACCAATTGAAATTAAGGATGATTACAATGGCAGATTTATTTGAAAACCCAATGGGATTGCAAGGGTTTGATTTTGTAGAATTCGCCTCACCAAAGCCCGATACGGTCGACGCATTGTTCAAACAGCTTGGCTTTGCCCATGTAGCCAACCACAGATCAAAAGACGTGGCTCTATACCGTCAAGGTGACATCAATCTTATCCTAAACCGTGAGCCTAAAAGCCAAGCCAGCTACTTCGTTGAAGAGCATGGTGCAGGGGCTTGTAGCATGGGTTTTCGCGTTCAAGATTCCAAAAAAGCTTATGAGCGTGCCATTGAAATGGGCGCGCAGCCAGTAGACGTGCCAACAGGCGTAATGGAGTTGAGATTGCCTGCCATCAAAGGCATTGGTGGCTCACTGATTTATCTGATTGATCGCTTCAAAGATGGCGAATCTATCTATGATGTCGACTTTGAGTTTTTTGCAGATGTAGATAGACGTCCTGTTGGCTATGGTTTTAAAGTCATCGACCATCTGACTCACAACGTTTACCGTGGCCGTATGGCGTACTGGGCCAATTTTTATGAGCGCATATTTAATTTCCGCGAAATCCGCTACTTCGATATCAAAGGTGAATACACTGGTCTGACCAGTAAGGCCATGACTGCGCCTGATGGCAAAATCCGTATCCCGCTCAATGAAGAATCTAAGCAGGGCGGTGGTCAAATCGAAGAGTATTTGATGCATTTCAATGGTGAGGGCATTCAACACATTGCCTTAGCCAGTGATAATCTGCTTGCCAGTATCGATAAACTTAAAGCCGCAGGCATTCCATTAATGACCGCACCGACGGCTGCTTATTACGAAATGCTAAGCGAGCGTTTGCCAAACCACGGCGAAAACGTCGATGACTTGCAAACTCGCGGTATCTTACTAGACGGTACGACAGAAGGCGGTACGCCGCGCCTATTGCTACAGATTTTCTCTGAAACCATCTTAGGTAGCCCTGTGTTCTTTGAATTTATTCAACGTAAAGGCGATTATGCAGATGGCTTTGGCGAGGGTAACTTCAAAGCGTTGTTTGAATCCATAGAACGCGACCAAGTGCGTCGTGGCGCGATTGGGCAACAAGAGGCTGGTTAGCAAAAGTCTGGTCTACTAGCGTCGTCGTTTTTACGCCAGTTATAGCCAGCTCAATGTAAAAGGGATACGGCTTGACTGGTATAAATTTTTCTTGCTTGCTGCGTTGCTGACAGAGGCTACGAAAAATTTGTACCAGTTACGCATCTAATCCCTTGTATCCATCTTATTTTGAATCAACAGTGTCAAAGTAAACAGATGATGTAAAAGTAATGGACTCATCGTAATAAAAGGAATACAGGCATGGAACGCCTACAACAGACTTCTAGTATCAACGCTGTCAATGCGAGTACTATTCATAACAATACTGGCAATGCTAACAATATAGCCTCCAAGATTATTGGTATCGATGGATCTCGTCATGACGATTCAACACCTCAAAAACAACCTTATGTGTCGCATCAGCCAGATGCCAATGGTCATATTCATTATAGTGATGATGAGAATGCCATGTGGCAAGCACTGCTTGAGCGTCAAGCCAAGCAAACCCCCAATCGCGCGTGCGTAGAGTACCTACAAGGTTTGGACAAGCTGAATCTGCCGCCGACACGTATTCCTCAGTTACAGGATATTGATGAAGTATTGCAAGCCACTACTGGCTGGCAGACAGCGGCTGTGCCTGCATTGATCAGCTTTGGTAAGTTTTTTAAACTCTTGGCCAATAAATCCTTTCCCGTGGCAACCTTTATCCGCCGCTTTGAGGACATGGATTATATCGAAGAACCTGATATTTTCCATGAAATCGTTGGTCATTGCCCGCTACTGACGCATCCTGCTTTTGCCACTTTTAATGAGACATACGGCAAGCTTGGTCTAGAAGCCACTAAAGAGGAAAGAGGATTTTTGGCGCGGCTTTATTGGTTTACCATTGAGTTTGGTTTGGTCGGTAGCAGTATGGAAGATCGGAAAATCTATGGCGGTGGTATCTTAAGCTCACCCTCTGAAACCATCTATGCCCTCAGTAATGAGCCAAACCACAGCCCAGAGTGCCGCGCGTTTGACTTATTGGATGTATTGCGCACGCCTTATCGCATCGATCAGATTCAGCCGGTTTATTATGTCATTGATGATTTGGATACGCTGTTTGATATCATTAATAGCGATATTAGGGGAGCGGTCAAGCAGGCCATGTCATTGGGATTGTTTGAACCGACTTATCCAGTCAAAACCCGCTGATGGTTCAAATGGGTTTTCAGTACTAAATATTTAAATAAAAAAACAGCATCAACATGGATGTATGTATCAAAAAACAATGGTTAAATTAAAAGGATATTATCATGACTGCATTATCACAAAACAGCTGCGAAGCCTGCCGCATTGGCGCACCAACAGTCGATGAAACTGAAGCAAAAGAACTACTACAACAAATCCCTGATTGGGCACTGATTGAGGTAGATGGCATCAAACAGCTACAGCGCCAGTATAAATTCAAAAACTTCGTCAAAGCGATGGCATTCGCCAATCAAATCGCAGAAATAGCCGAACAAGAAGGGCATCATCCTGGCATCTTGGTAGAGTGGGGCAAAGCAACCGTAACATGGTGGTCTCACAGCATCAAAGGCTTGCATCACAACGATTTTGTCATGGCAGCTAAGACCGATCGTTTATTGGATTAGGGCGTGTTTGATGATTCAACCATGGCACTGACAGAGACTATTTTTTAGGCGATTCGAAGGTAAAAATAGTGAGTATAGTTATTCTATACGGCTATTTTTACCTTCGAAGCGGCAAAAAAGAGTCCTGTCCTTTCAGGCTGATGCTAAAACTGCCCCATACTGTGTTGCAAGTCTCGCTAAGGTATTAACATTATCATCGACTTGCGCCTTGTCTGGAACAGTTTTAGCGATCAGCAGTGCCTATTTGTGAATATCAAGCACGCCCTAATCCGATTGGCAATCGCCAAACAAACTCATTAAACTTGCCCCCACCTAAATTCAATATTGAAATTCAATCTAACGCCAGCTTCCACTGGCGCTTTAAGGATGTGTGATGCCTCCAAAAATATTAACTCAAATTTCACCTCAACTGGCGTTTATGATTTCTGCCATTGTCATCGCTATCATGGGCGTTACCATGATTGGCTTTGGCTGGGTTCCTCATTTATCATTAATACTTGCTATCTGTGTCTTACTGGCTATTGGTCTGTTCAAAGGCTTGAGCTTTGATGACATGCAAACGCAAATGGCATCTGGTGTCATGCGCGGTATTGGTGCGATATATTTATTCTTCTTTATCGGCTTAATGGTTGCCGCCTTGATGATGTCTGGTGCCATTCCAACGCTGATGTATTTTGGCTTTGAGCTGATATCGCCAGAGTATTATTATATATCTGCCTTTGTATTGACCTCTATTATCGGTATTGCTTTGGGCAGTAGTTTGACGACAGCTGCGACATTAGGCGTGGCTTTTATTGGTATGAGTAACGCTTTTGACGCTAATGTAGCAATCGCGGCAGGCGCAGTGGTATCAGGGGCGTTTTTTGGTGATAAGATGTCGCCACTGTCTGACACTTGTACCATTGCCTCATCGGTTGTAGGTATCGATTTGTTTGAACACATTCGTAATATGATGTATACCACCGTGCCTGCGTGGATATTGACAGTTATCCTGTTTTGGTTTTTCTCAGGGCAGACGGCAGGTTCTGATCTCAGTGAAGTCATCGTATTACAAGGACAGCTGATTGAAAGTGGCTTGGTGCATGGATATGCGGTGTTGCCTTTTGTAGTGTTGGTTGGATTAGCGGTGTTTCGCGTCAATGCTATCTATACGATTATTTGTACCATTGTAACTGCTTTAATCATTACCTATTTGCATAGCTCGCCAAGCTTTGGACAGCTGGGTGGTTATCTGTTTGCAGGCTATACCCCTGCCGAATCATTGGAGTTGGGTGAAGTCGGCGGTATGCTGTCGCGTGGCGGTGTGCAAAGCATGCTCTTTACTCAGGCGATTGTGATACTGGCACTTAGTCTTGGCGGACTGCTGACCGCATTGGGTATCTTGCCAGCATTATTGTCAGGTATAAAGGATACGCTAACCACATCGGGACGCGCCATATTTGCGGCTGCCATGTCAGCATTGAGCATCAACGTGCTGATCGGCGAGCAGTATTTGAGTATCTTACTGTCTGGTACGGCGTTTCGTCCGACGTTCGAGCGTTTGAATTTACATCCCAAAAACTTGTCTCGCACCATTGAAGATGCCGGTACGGTTATCAATCCTTTGGTGCCTTGGAGTGTGTGCGGCGTGTTTATCAGTCAAGCGTTAGGCGTACCTGTGCTTGATTATCTGCCTTATGCGTTCTTCTGTTATTTGTCTCTACTGCTGACGATACTGTTTGGTTTTACGGGCGTGACGATCAGTCGCCTAAAAAGTCATGAGTCAATTAAGACAGCATAAGAAATTCTTAAAGCAATGAAACTTCTATGAAAAAATTTAGGGCGTATCTTCAATGAGGATACGCCCTGTTTTTTACCAGCCTTGCAGAATAATATTGTTATTATTTAATGTCACCTGATAAGCCTCTAGTATCACACTCTCATCATCCAAGCATTGCCCTGTGGCAAGGTCAAAGCGCTGCTTATAGATGGGCGAGGCGACATAGAGTATTTCTTCATCTGTGCCAGTGTCGCTTACAATCGTCGTCCCACCAATCAAACCTCGGGACAGTACGTTTGCTTGGCTAAATGGGTCGTAATTATCAAGGGCGAAGAGGTCGTTTTTTTTGGTGCGAAAGATGGCAATTTGTTTGCCCTCTATCAATGCACAAACGCCTGTATCCGGAATGATGTCGTTAAGATGGCAAATGGTGTGCTGTTGCATGGGATTTTATCCTTAAACAGTGTAGCGTTAATAAAGCGGTCTGCTGGTATAAATTTTTCTTCCTTTACCTCGGCAGGCAAAGGATTTGAAGCATTTGTCCCAGCAGTGCTATCTTCTTTAAAAGGTGTTTTTTAAATTGAATCAACGCTCTGCAAAAGAGCAGGGCGCTGATATTCAGTTAAGCCAACTCCACCAGTTTGATCTCTGACTTTTCCGCGTCAGTTGCAGGGCGAATCTGATCCCGTTCGGTCACAAAGACGACGTTGTCATCGCCTTGCTCACTGTTCACAAAGTGACGGAAGCGCTTGAGTTTTTCGGTATCGTTGATTGTCTCTGCCCACTCACACACATAGTTTTCGATGAGGAGCTGCATTTGTGCCTCAAGCTCCTCCGCAATTCCCAAGCTGTCCTCGATGATGACCGCTTGTAGATAGGCAAGACCGCCCTCTAAACTCTCGCGCCATTTTGAAGTGCGCTGGAGCTTATCAGCTGTTTTGATATAGAACATAATAATGCGGTCGATGTATCTGACCAGTGTCTCGGTATCGAGATCGGTTGCAAACAGCTCACCGTGGCGCGGGGTGATACCACCATTACCGCATACAAATAAATTCCAGCCGTTTTCAGTTGCGATCATGCCAAAGTCTTTACTTTGCGCCTCGGCACACTCTCTCATACAGCCTGACACCCCCATTTTGATCTTGTGCGGTGAACGCACGCCTTTGTAACGATCTTCTAGCCTCAAAGCAAGCCCCATACTGTCGTCAACTCCATATCGGCACCAGTCATTACCCACACAAGACTTGACGGTACGCAGCGACTTACCATAGGCATGACCCGTCTCAAACCCTGCCTGTACCAATTGTGTCCAGATATCTGGTAGCTGCTCCATACGTGCACCAAATAAATCCACACGTTGTCCGCCAGTAATTTTGGTATATAGATTGAACTCTTTTGCGACCTGACCAAGGACGATGAGCTTGTCCGCCGTGATTTCACCACCTGGTACTCGCGGCACAACCGAATACGTGCCGTCTTTTTGGATGTTCCCTAAATAATAGTCGTTGCTGTCCTGTAGCGGGGTCAGCTCAGGTTTGAGCACATAATCATTCCAGCACGATGCCAAAATAGAGGCGACGGTTGGTTTGCAAATCTCACAGCCATGACCGCGACCATGTTCAGTCAGCAATTCATCAAAGGTTCTGATGCCATGCACGCGAATCAAGCTGTACAAGTCTTGACGAGAGTAGGCAAAGTGCTCGCACAAGTCGTTATTGACCTCAAAACCAAGCGTGGTCAGTTGATAGCTCACGGTGTCTTTCACCATGGGCGCACAACCACCGCAGCCTGTACCTGCACTCGTTACTGTTTTTACGTCAGCAATGGAGTACGCGCCGTTTTCGACCGCTGAGCAAATGGCCCCTTTGGACACGTTATAACAAGAGCAAATTGTGGCAGTATCTGGCAAATTATCGATGCCCATTACAGGTTTTTCGACATTGGGTAGTATTAGGCTTTCAGGATGCGCTGGCAGGTCAATGTCATTTAGATACAATTGCAACAAGTTGTTATAGTCTTCGGTGTCGCCGACCAATACAGCCCCAAGCAAGCGTTTGTTATCGGCTGTAGTGACAAGCTTTTTATAAATACCTTCTGCTGGATTCTGATACAGATAGCTGAGTCCGCCTTCAGTCGTGCCATGAGCATCGCCAATACTGCCCACGTCAACACCCATCAATTTCAATTTAGTGCTCATATCGGCACCCGTAAAAGTTTGCTGGCTATCACCTGCAATTTGCGCGGCACAAATGCTTGCCATGCTATAGCCTGGAGCAACTAAGCCAAACACCTGATTGTCCCACACGGCGCACTCGCCAACCGCATAGACATGATCGGCATTGGTGCGACATTGCTCATCGATCAAAATCCCGCCGCGAGCGCCCATTGCAATACCGCATTGCGGGTTGTTTTTTATAATGTCATCTTGAGGTCTAATGCCCGCACTGAACACAATCATATCGGTATCCAATGATGTGCCATCGGTAAATTGCATGGTCAAGTAACTGCCATCATCGCCTGTATTATCAGGATGAGAGACAATTTCTTTGGTGTTTTTGCCTGTCAGGACTTTTACGCCCAGCGCCTCAATTTTACGCTTCAAAATCTCGCCACCCGCTGCATCTAGCTGAACGCCCATCAATTGCGGAGCAAACTCGACCACATAAGTATCTAGACCTAATGTGACCAATGCTTTTGCCGCCTCAAGTCCGAGCAGGCCGCCACCGACTACCACACCTTTTTTGACTTTGGGCAATTCAGCAATGGCTAAAATCTCATCTAAATCAGCAATCGTACGGTACACATGACAGTGCGGATGCTCACGACCCGGAATCGGCGGCACAAACGGATATGAGCCTGTCGCCAATACCAATTCACTGTATTCAATCTGCTCGCCAGACTCAGTGGTGATGGAACGATTGGTCGAATCGATATCTACAATCCGCTGGTTCAAATGCAAATTGATTTGTGACGACTCATAAGTGGTGAGATCGACTAGGTTCAGCTTGCTAGCATCTTTGTGCTCAAAATAACTGGATAGATACACACGGTCATAAGCAGGGCGGTCTTCTTCTGCAAACACATGAATCTCAAATTGTTCATGCAGTCCTTGCTCAATCGCTCTTTCAACAAAATGATGACCGACCATGCCATTGCCAATCACGACCAAATTGCCTTTGTTTTTTATGACTGAGTTTTTTGTGACCATGTTTTTTACGCTCATGTTTTCTGCGTTCATTGTAGTGCTACTCATACGTCTGTCCTCTATATAGCTGATAAATGACATTTAGATGCCTACTACTAGAGAGCATTCAATAATTGTGCCAAGCAACTTTGTTTTTATGTATTTCTTGAGGATTAACCCTACTGGTGGTTGCGTGAAATATGAGGATAAACAGTAGGTTTCTTAACGTTTTGTAGGGATTAAATAGAGGCTAAATAAAAACGAAGATCAACATAAATACTGATCATAAGAATGTCGTTTATGAATTTTTTATAAGTGCCAACATAAAATATTTATGCACCAAAATAGATACTATCGTGCCCCAATTTGGGTTCTCTGATTTCTTAGAAAACCCCTCGCTACTGTCGTTTTATTTATCTGTTTCTAATGCGGATTAAAAAAATGATCGAATGCTAGCACTGCTGCAAAAGCCTTTATCAATGGGCGTTGTCACGTTGACTGAAAACCGTTTCTCATTTCTTAAAACGCTTCACATAAAAACAACTGGCATAGCCATTGCACCGCCTTAAGTGTCTTAACGGATTATTTTTTGGACATCTGACGCTTTGTAATAATCTAAAAGTTAACCATTTGAGGAATTTGCCTATGTCATCATCGACCCCCGTTGCACCTACCAAAGACAAGCTCAATATCTTGTCCTTTTCGGGTAAAAATAAAATCCTGCATTTAGGTTGGATGGCATTTTTTCTAACTTTTTTTGTGTGGTTTAACCATGCACCGTTTTTATCAGCGATTGGTGAGACGTTGAATTTGAGTAAAGACCAAGTCAAAACGTTGCTGATTTTAAACGTGGCATTGACCATTCCAGCCCGTGTCATCATCGGCATGCTGACGGATCGTTTTGGCCCGCGTCTTGTTTATACGGCCATTTTGGCTATCGGCGCGATTCCTTGTTTTACCTTTGCATTTGCGCAAGATTACAACACCTTAGCGCTGTCTCGTTTTTTACTGGGTTTTGTGGGGGCAGGCTTTGTGGTTGGGATTCGCTTGATGAGTGATTGGTTTCCAACCAACGAGCTGGGCACGGCGGAAGGCATTTATGGCGGCTGGGGTAACTTTGGTTCAGCGGCAGCGGCACTATTATTGCCAACCGTGGCGATTGGAGCAGCGGCTGTCTTTGGCGGCGATGAAGGGTGGCGTTATGCCACTGCCGTATCAGGTGTCGTCATGGGACTTTATAGCGTGGTTTTTTACAAGATGGCACGCAACACCCCTAAGGGCGCTACGTACTTTAAACCCAAAAAGTCTGGCGCTATGATGGTGACCTCATCAGGCGACTTTTGGCTCATGATGGCATTTAAATTGCCGATGTATTTGGCCTTGGCTTTATTGGCATGGAAGTTGTCACCTGCGGGCGTGAGTTTGCTCAGTCAGTCTAGTGTTACGATTATCTATATTGGCCTTGCCGTGCTGTATGTTTATGAGTTCATCAGTAGCTATCGCTTTAATAAAGAGGTGTTTACCACGCCTGTACCTGAAGCGCATCGTTATGATTTTAAGCAAGTCGGTATTCTCAATATTCTCTATTTTGCGACCTTTGGTTCAGAGCTTGCCGTCGTCTCGATGTTGCCTCTGTTTTATCAAGAGACCTTCAACCTGTCGATCGTGATGGCGGGTGTGTTAGCGTCGAGTTATGCCTTTATGAACCTGATGTCACGCCCCGGTGGTGGCTGGCTCAGTGATAAATTCGGCCGCAAAATAACCTTGTTGATTTTGACGGCTGGTTTGGCAGTAGGCTATCTATTGATGGGTATTCTGGATTCAACTTGGCCACTGGCGCTCGCATTATTGATCACTATGTTTTGCTCGTTCTTTGTACAAGCAGGTGAGGGAGCGGTATTTGCGGTGATTCCACTCATCAAGCGCAGTATGACAGGGCAGTTTGCAGGTATGACGGGCGCGTACGGTAATGTCGGCTCAGTGGTCTATCTCACGATACTCAGCCTAGTGTCTTATCAGGTGTTTTTCTTTGTGATCGCTGCGACGGCCGTGGTTGGTTTCTTTGCGCTGTTTTTACTTAAAGAGCCATCAGGCGTTATTATTGAAGAGATGCCAGACGGGTCGTTTGCCGAAATCCAAGTCAGTCACAGTTAGCATCAGTCATAGGTAAAACAAGAAAAATAAATGAGGACGACTTTGAACACTATTCTCGAAATCAGAAAAAACAAAAACTATAAAGGCACTCATAAAAGCCAGCAGGATCATGGTCATGAGTTGGGTGCTAATGTAACCACTGACACCGTGACGGGTTTGGATGTTCAAAGCCATACGGCTAGTCAATCGTCGCCCATTGAATCGAGCCATCCGAGGGCAGATTCTGCCTTGTGGTGGCTTGATTTTTTTACAATGAAAGGTCGCAAAGCCGAAAACCAAGACAGTCTATTGATAACGACTTGCCTGCCGTATCATTTTTTGGCGTCAACATCGACCAAATCGGACGACTTAAACCACGGTGATTCAGCTAAAAATATATCAGTACCGCCAGCGCCACTGTTGGTGCTTATGGCAGACGGCGTCAGTGCTTGCCAGTTTCCAAAGCAGGCCAGCCAATTGGTCATCAACACAGTTGCCGAAAAAATCACACTGGCATTGGCAAAGTTGGCGCAAGTCCAGTATGAGTCACAAGAGCAATCTCAAGCCATGTCTATTAGCTTGGATGACGATCAAGTTGCTAGCATCATTAGGACGGCGGTAGATAAAGCCAATGATGTGTTGTATTTTCCGCAAGCATATCAGCGGGTGCCGCCCTTGTTGTCTACGCTGTCAGGTCTATTGTGCATTGGCGATCGTATCCATTTGTTCCATACGGGCGATTCACGCATTTACCGTGTTGGGATAGACAGTCTGACGGTACTTAGTGACGATCATCGCATTCATCGAGGTGAAGATAAAGGAGCGCTTTCGGCGGCTATCGGTGCTGACAGGCAGATAGAATTACAGCAATTGGTCTTTACGCTGCACCAAGACGAGTGCTTAGCAATCATGACGGATGGTATTTATGAGCATATCGATGCGATAGAGTTGGAGTTTGAGCTGTGTAGTGCGGCCACAACGATGTTTCAGGCGCTGGCTACAATGCACAAACTGCCCGCAGGGTTTCATGCCAGTCAGACCATATGTAAGCATGCGTTTACAGACGGCAGTCATGATAACTTGAGTATGATTATGCTGAGTATGAATGCGATGTCAAATCAATCAGACCCAGCAGACAGTTCTGGTGTGGTTGATCCTCTTGCAAGTGACAGCGCAACGTCCCAAGATATGCATCGCTATCGACTGCCTACAGATTTAGAAGTGGGCGATAGCATTGATGGTTTTACGGTGATCAGCATTATCGCACGCACTGCGCGTAGTCATGTGTATTGGGTGCAAGATGAGGATCATAACGATTTTGTTTTAAAGTCGCCGAGCCTTGACACCATTGCTGATGGTCATTATTTGCGTGATTTTTTACAAGAACGCAAAATTGGTCTAAGCTTGTCAAAATACCGACGGGCGGGTGAATCTGCTTATAATCAAGCCGATCCGAATCTCTTGCAGACGACTGGCTCAAACCAAAGTAGCCCGCATCCTATGGGTTCTGGACTCAACACATCAGGGCTGCTGCGCTATTATCCAGTACCCGCCAGCACCACGTATCTGTATCACTTGACTGAGTATATCGAAGGCGAGAGCTTACGAGATTTTATTGAACGCAATGCACCATGCGATGTATGGCAGACTTATGATTTGTTGACCAAAATCGGTATGACGGTTCGAGTGATGCACCGCAATTATCTGTTGCACCAAGATATCAAGCCCGAAAACATACTATTGACCAAGTCAGGAGCGGTGAAGCTGATTGACTTTGGCTCTGCCAGCTCATCCATCCTAAAAGACAGTACGCGACCACCCAATGGCGATCTGCACTACGCTGCACCAGAGTATTACACCGATGCACCAAAAGGGGTACATTCTGATCTGTTTTCAATCGCCGTGATTGGCTACGAGCTTTTAACAGGCCAGTTGCCGTTTGGCTCGCAAGCTTTGATGAATCCGCAGCAGGCTTTGGTCATGCCAGCGCAGCCATTACGACAACGAAATGTCCCGCCTGTCAGTCAGCAAGCGCTCATGCGGGCGCTACATTCCAATCCCAATGTTCGCTATCAGGCCATCGGTGAATTTTTACAAGATTTTAACCCTGATAACAGAGCACGCAGTCGTGACCCCGAACCTCTGATTAAGAGCAATCCTTTACTGGTATGGCATGGCATTTGCTTCACACAGACTGTCATCATTGTATTATTGTTGTGGGTCTATCTGTCATAGGTATCGTCAGTACAAAGTAAAATTGATACGTTGATAGCCAGTGCTCTGGTACAAGTTTCCCTCGCTTGTTGTGTAACTTTGTCACTCTAGCGACTTCGAAAACTTCATTCCAACTGCACTGTATCAGTAGCCTACATCCAATGAAACACCATCACTTGTTTAACGCTGCACTATGCTGCTAAGGAACGTCTTCATATGTTGCTCCATAGGTCAAAAACTGCCGCACCATCTGATAGTTCTACTACAGAAATGATTGAAACGTCCGCTTATCAAGGCGCTACCAACCCTGTGAATGATCGTGAGGATAACTATAGTCGTGATCATGCCGGAAATGTGGGTATCGTCATCATTGGTGCCGGTATGGCGGGTAGCCGTTTTGCCATTGAGCTTGCGCGGGCTCAACAGAAGAATAAGTGCCGAGACAGTTTGCCTTTGCCCATTACTCTGATCAGTAAAGAGCTGCATGTGGGTTACAACCGCATTATGTTGTCCCCTGTGCTGGCAGGAGAAACGGCGTTTGAGGATACGTATTTGTATGACAAATCAGATTATGAACAATTGGGCATTACGGTACTGGCTGGGGTCAGCGTTGATATGCTTGACACTGACCGGCAGTGTATTGAGCTTGATAATGGGCAAACGCTTCCTTATGTCAAATTGGTGATTGCCACTGGTTCCACGGCTCGAGTGATACCGTTTCCCAATCATACGGCGAAAGGCGTTCATGTTTTTCGTGATTTAGCGGATGTCACCACCTTGACCGAATACGCCCGTCAAGGCAAAACGGGGCTAGTGATTGGCGGCGGCGTATTAGGATTGGAGGCGGCGTGTGCGTTGGCGGCGCAAGGGGCGACCATGAGCGTCATTCATGTGGACGACTATGTGCTCAATAATCAGCTGGATTTGCCTGCTGCTCAGCTGTTACAAGCAGAGCTGCGTCGCCGTGGTGTTGGTCTTGAAGTGTCTGCGAATACTGAAGCGATCGTCACGAATGATACAAATGAGGTATGCGGATTGGCCTTAAAAGACGGTCGCACCTTGCGGGCGGATTTTATCGTGATGGCAGTGGGCGTGATTCCCAATACCGCCTTGGCAAAAGACAGTGGGCTTGAGGTCAATCGCGGCATTGTCGTTGATGATTACATGCACACCAGCTGCCCGCATGTGTATGCGATTGGCGAATGCGTCGAGCTGGATGGTGAGCTGTTCGGCATGGTCGCACCCGTGAATCAGCAAGTCGATACGCTCGTGTCGGTCTTAAAAAACGCAGTGATATCAGACTCTGTAATGTCGGACATCACAGACTCAAACGGTTCAGCGTCCTTGCAAGATTCTTGGATTCCGTTTGTCAGCAAACCTTTGTCATTAAAACTCAAAGTCTCCGGCGTGTCAGCGTTTTCAGCGGGTCAAATTGCCTTTGATGATGATGATAGCGACGCTGAAGCCATTGAAACGCTTGTTTATCGTCAGCCCACCTTAAACCATTATCACTGCCTCTATCTAAAAAATAATAAAGTCGTCGGTGCTGTCCTTTATGGCGACGTCAATGATGGCAGTTTTTACAGTCAGTTGATTATAGATCAGGTCGATATTACGGCTATAAAGGACACGTTAATCTTTGGCGAGGCCTACTGTGATTTGGAAACCATAGATCCGAGTGATCTCACTTGTCATATAGTCACCAATGAACATGGCGAGGAAACTGATAATGATAAAAGCACAGTAACTGAATTAGTAGAGGAGGCATCATGAATGAATCGGCTGCCAGTAAAATCCCAGATAGTAGCGAAACCGTACAAGCTGATGTGTTAGGCCATTTATCTAACAGGTCTAAAAACACGACTGGTCAGGTTATTGCCACTCACAACATTACTACTCATAACACTAGTGCTGCTGAAAAGGTTGATCAAGTAGCGTCATCAACGGTTGATTTGACCAGAACCATTCGCACAACCTGTCCTTATTGCGGCGTCGGTTGCGGGGTTTTGGCTCAGATCGATGACACTGGCAGTATTAGCGTAGCGGGCGATCCTGAGCATCCTGCTAACTTTGGTAAGTTATGTTCAAAAGGCAGCGCGCTTGCCCAAACGCTGGGCACCGAACGTCGATTAAAACAGCCTTATTATCAAAACAAGCTGGCGTCCATGCACCAGCAGCAGCCCATGCCGCTGGATATGTCCTTTGGTACTCATGCTATAAAAAAGTCTGATGCGCAGCCACTCATTAAGCAAACGGACTGGGACAGCGTATTAGCAGATATTGCCAAACGTTTAAACGATACCATCGCCAAATATGGGCGCGACAGCATTATGTTCTATGTCTCAGGTCAGCTATTGACTGAAGACTATTACGTCGCCAATAAATTCATCAAAGGCTTTATCGGTAACAATAATATCGACTCCAATTCTCGACTGTGTATGTCATCAGCGGTAGCAGGGCACAAGCGCGCATTTGGTGCCGATCTGGTGCCGGGCAATTATGAGGACTTTGAAGCTTGTGATTTATTGGTGCTGGTCGGCTCAAATATGGCGTGGTGTCATCCCATTCTTTTCGGACGTTTTTTAGCGGCCAAGAAATTGAATTCGAACAAAAAGCTAATCGTCATCGACCCACGCCGTACGGACTCTTGTGAGTTTGCGGATTTGCATTTACCTATTGCAGCTGGTACGGATACCCATTTATACAATGGTCTATTGCATTATCTTGAGCAGCAAGGTTGCGGTGACGATGCTTATATCGAGCACGTTGATGGTGTTCATGAAGCGTTGACTGCAGCTAAAACATGGACGATTGACAAGGTGGCCAGCGCTTGCCAAGTGCCAATCGATAGTATTCGCCAATTCTATGAGTCAGTGGCGGCCAATGATCGGACAGTCACTGCATTCAGTATGGGGGTGAATCAGTCCAAAAGTGGCACGGACAAAGTCAATGCCATTATCAACACTCATCTATATACGGGGCGCGTAGGTAAAGTGGGCGCGAGTCCGTTTTCACTCACCGGTCAGCCCAACGCGATGGGCGGACGGGAAGTGGGCGCACTGGCCAATTTGCTGGCCGCTCATTTGGATTTGGATAATGCCGATCATCGGCAGCTGGTGGCGGACTTTTGGCAATCGCCGCAGTCTATCTCCTCAAAGGTTGGTGTCAAAGCTTGCGACGCGGCGGACGCTATTTTGGACGGACGTATCAAAGCTATTTGGATTATGGCGACCAATCCGGTGGTCAGTTTGCCAGAGGCGGATAGGTTTCGCCAAGCGCTGGCAGAATGTGACTTGGTAATCGTGTCCGATTGCTCAGTGGACAGCGACACGGTAAAGTGCGCCGATATTGTGCTACCTGCCCAAGGGTGGGGCGAGAAGTCAGGAACGGTGACCAATTCTGAGCGGCGCATCTCGCGTCAACGCTCATTAACACCTGCGGTAGGTATGGCAAAGCCAGATTGGTGGATACTCTCACAAGTTGCCAAGCACATGGAGCTAGCAGGGTTTGACTATCGAGATCCCAGCGAGATATTCAACGAGCATGTGGCGTTGACGGCTTATGGTAATGAGCAAAATGAAAGCACATCAGCCAAAAGCCAGCCGCGTTATCTGAATCTTGCCAATGACTTGTCTGCTTTTATGACAGAGGCCGACCATAACGGTCAGTCTATCTATCAGAGCCGTAAGCCAAGTGCGCTTAGTCGTGAAGACTATGACGTGATGCCACCATTTCAATGGGGCAACACGCGTATATCCATGATTGAGACATCAGATGACTTATCCAATCAGTCGACAGAGGATTCTATTGATCAAATTACCATTTGCGTCAAAGCACAGCTGATCGCCATTACGCCTGCTGATGACGCCAGTGTACCCAATCGGCACCAACAAACGCGACAACCTAAAAGACGGCAGACCGATGTTAATCAACCGTTCTTTAAACCTTACTCTCAATCGGTTAGCCAATTAGAGGAGAATATATCGTCAACCTTTAATGACCCAAACATTGATTTGCGTCTTATCACAGGCAGATTGCGTGACCAGTGGCACACCATGACTCGCACGGGTTTGGCACCACAACTCAATCAGCATCAATCCGTGCCAACGCTAACGCTTCATCCCAACGATGCCCAGCAATTAGGTGTTGCAGCCGATGATTTTGTGCAGCTTTACCCTAAATATGAAGCGACATCTATTTTGGTCGATCATACATCAGTGAGTAATGTACTGGCGCAAGTCACGATTAGCAATGCAATGCGAGTTGGTGACGCATTTATGCCTATGCACTGGAGCGATGCTTTTGCCAGCTTTGCTCGTATGGGTACGTTGATTCCAACAGTCGTGGATCCCCATTCAGGGCAGCCTGAGCTTAAAAACTCCGCAATCAGCATCATGGCAGTGCCAATGCAGGCATTTGGCAAGATTTTGGTGCATCCTGACTGGCAGGACACCGTTATAGTGCAACTGCGTGATATTTTGGACAGTTTTGAGGCAGACAGGCGACAGAATGGACTGTTAGAAAAAAACAGCAGTAGCAGCCTTGATAGTGGCAGTCGCAATACTGCTTCGGCAAGTCAATTACCCGCACTGACTTGGAACCTCAGCCATCAAGTCCATAGTGTATTGATTAACTTTGCTAGCCCAATCGCTAGTGTTGGTGACACGTTGAGTACCCCTGACTTTTGGCAGCAGTTTGTCTCGTCTGTACAGTCATCATTACAGTTGCCAGCACAGGCGCGCACTACGAATACGGCATTCACCATCAACCAACAGCATGATCAATTACGCTTTATTGTGACCCAATCCACTCCCATAACAGCGCTTGATAATGGTGCTGCTGACAGTGCTGTTTTTGAGAATGAAGAGTCCGAGGATAAAGGGTCTGAGGAGCGCCTCATCATGGCGATTTATCTGGCACCAGAACTAAAAGAGTTGCCGACTGTCCATTGGCTGGATAGCTGTTTTGCGGATGCCAGTCAAATCCCTAGCAGCCAGCGTTATAAATGGTTGCTGGCAGGGCGTCCTGCCAGTGGTTACGTCGATCCAGGGCCATTGGTGTGTTCGTGTATGTCTGTGGGAGAAAACATTATTATTAATGCGATTACTCAGCATGATTGCACCAGTGCGACAGCAGTCGGGGCACAGTGCCGCGCTGGTACCAATTGCGGTTCTTGTGTGGGTCAGATCAATGAATTGATCGCGGAACATGCGCAACTAGAGCAGGCTTAATCACTCATGTGGCATGCTGTTTGCAACTAGTAATAGGTAGCGCGAAACTAATTATATATCCTCATGACTTTAACTGATTTCCTTATGGTTTTACCTGCACAGTCAGTCCTAAGTAAAGACAAACGTTATAACGCGCTACTGAGATGAATTTTTCTTGCTTGCTGTGCCTGCGCAGACAGAGGCTGCGCAAAACTTATCTCAGTAGCGCTGTACTTACTTTCTAGTCAAGAAATAATAGTTACAGCTATCTACTTTATTATTTTTATAGTGTTATCAGGAGCGCCCACCATGACTGATTTATCTGCCTTTGCCTCAAACCGTGTTCCATACGATCTAGTGAATCAAAATGGTGCGGACGCTGCCGTATCTACTCAAAAAGGGGTTGTGTATTTGGTTGGTGCAGGATCTGGTGACCCTGATTTATTAACTTTAAAAGCATTGAGAGTGATGCAACGCGCCGATGTGGTGCTGTATGACAGCTTGGTGTCTGAAGATATTTTGGATATGTGTGCGCTCACTGCCGAAAAGATATTTGTTGGTAAACGCCGTGCCAATCATGCGCTACCGCAAGAGGGTATCAACGAGCTTTTGGTCAAACATGCATTGGCCAACAAAACAGTGGTCAGACTCAAAGGTGGCGACCCCTTTATTTTTGGGCGCGGCGGCGAAGAGCTACAAGAAGTGGTACGTCATGGCATCTATTTTGAATCGATTCCAGGTATCACAGCCGCCAGTGCCGCAGCAAGTCGAGCGGGTATTCCACTGACGCACCGTGATCACGCTCAATCGGTTAAGTTTGTCACTGCCTGCAAAAAACTTGGCGAACCCAATAATGACTATAGTGAATTGCTTGAAAGTACTGAGACGGTCGTTTTTTATATGGGATTACATCGTTTGGATGAGATGACCAAAGGGTTGATTGCGGCAGGTCGCGACAGTGAGACACCCTTTGCTGTTATCAGTCATGCCAGTTTACCCACGCAGCAAGTACTGATTGGCACGTTGAAGGATATCGCAGAACAACAAGCGTTTGCCAATCTGCCCACACCAGCACTACTGATTATGGGCGATGTGGTGACCTTGCATGGGGAGTTTGCAGACTATAATCTTGGCGCGCTGAAGGCAACTATCGAGGTAAGCTGCGCGTAAACGGTTTTATGTATCTTTAAAGGACTATCAAGCCTTTAATCTTTACGCCAATAAACTTTCACAGTTGCATCAGCACGCTCTAACTTCAGTCTTTGTTTCAATAGCCCGCGAAGTGCTTTGGCTGTATGTGCTTCTAAGGCACCCCACACCTTGTCAATGCGTAAGGGATAAGTGGTTAAATAATCGGCCAATGTATGATCGATTAATGCGGCCAACGCTCGTCCTGAATGTACCTGATCCGTCACTAACGGCAACACTGTAAATTGGTTGGCTCCCTGAGCCACACCATTATTATCGATGTTGTCAGTTCGTATGTTAACCCCATCAAAATACGCTTGATCGGCGGCATCTTGTGTGACGCAGAGGATTAGTGGCGGCTGAGAATTGTCCCAAAGCTCCAACAAGCGCGCAACAGTTGGCATCGAGGTCTCATCCGCAATCAGCAATGCTTGACCCTCACGTAAGTGCTCGACCTTTTCAGGAAACTCACGTTTACTCACCACGCTATCACCTGCTTGTAATGAACGCGCCCAATTACCGCCCGATGTATCACCATGCAAAAAGACATCAACCCATGCCTGCACGCCATCTGAGGTTTGCCACGCTTTTCTTAATGTGTAATAGCAATGAGCGCGTGAAGGTTGAATGCTTTCATTGACACTGTCATCAACGCTTGTATCACCACCTTGTAAGGCGGTGCGGTTGTGCTCTAAATCGAACAAATACGCGTAGCCAGCTTCATTCAGTGGTACAGAGCTTGGGTGATGGTTATTTAAGGTTTCACCAGCGGCATTTGAGTGAGGGGCGGTTAATATAAGACGCAGCATGTTTTTGCTGACCATGTGGCTGTCTTGCACGATAAAGGTTTGCTTGGTCAGTTTGATGGTTTTTTTACCGAGCTTCTTATCCGCTTTTTGTTTGAGCAAAATATATTGGGTGTTTAACTCATCAATCTGGGTGATAGGTGCTACAAGTGGGATAAAAAACGTCTGGTCACAAGACTGAGCAGACGTCTTTTTTGTGTCTTGAAACTGTAATTGTAGGGCGATTGCTTCCGCATAAACTGCGGTCAATTGTACATTTGCCCCAACCAGCTCATCTGATGTTAGAGACGTAAAAGCCTGCAAAAATCCGAGCAGCTCATCGACATGCTCCTCATTGATATGAGCCATGGCAGCTGCAATCTCAGGGAAAGTTAACAGAGTATACAAGTCTGTTTGGGGTTTAGGTTTACTTATAGTAGGTGCAATAGAATGGGTCATATACGTACTCGTGAGCAACTAATAAATAGAAGAAAAAACAATTTAAGTTAATGATAATTGTTTTTATTATCATTTACGAGTAAAATCCATTTTTATTGGCAATTGTATACTTAGTAAGTTGGTCATACGGGAACGTCGTTCTCATTGACATTGGCAATGGCTTTATAGCACGTCAGTCCGACACAATCGCTTAAAAGTCGGCTTTACTTATGTTTGCTCATTTATTTCATCCTACTTTCTTAAAAGATAGACCGTTATGTTTTCTGTCCTGCACAAATATAAGTTATCTCACCTGATAGTAAAGTCCTTCATCATTGATCGCTTAACTGCTACTGCCGCTAATATGACATGCTTACCTGTCATAACGGTTTTGGCATTAACCACAGTGCTAACAGCCTGTCATCGACCAGTGACTGAGCAAGAAAACGTCCAAAATGGCAACACTAAAAATGATAACGCTAATAGTGCAAGAATCAATATTGCATCTCCTGATTGGGGCAATGCGGCGACGTTAACGGCTATGGGCTATCCACCGATTGCTACTGGCGATATCAGAGTATGGGACAGATGGGTAGGCACACCGCAATTACCGGCCTCAACAGTCGATGTTGGTATCCGCTATCAGCCCAATGCTGAGCTAATAGCACAGTTGCCCGTCGATATGGTCGTGGATAACTTTTTTTATGAGCACGCCCGCAATCTGTATGGTGATGTACCCGCAGAGTCTGTTATGTTTACTGCTAAAGGGGAGAGCGCGACTTGGGCCGATTATAGCGAGCCGACTCGGCAGTTGGGTAAGCTGATTGATGAGCCTAAACTCGCTGAAGACTATATTGTAAAAAGTCAAAAAGACATACAGCTTGCTGGTGAGCGTCTTCAGCAGCGTTACCCAAACGTCAATAAATTTGCTGTAGTGCAGTTCGCTGATGCCAATAATATGCGCATGTATGTCGCAAACAGTTTGTTCCAACCAGCGCTGACTCAAATGCAAAAAGAGCTTGTGACACTAGGCAAAGGCAATAGCTTTGGTTTTGTGCCAATACGAATGGGCGATCTGGCGCAGTTGGATGAAGATATTTGCTTATTGATTATAGATCCTCTTAGTCCGATAACTAGGGCTGAAATTGAAGACAGTCTGATTTGGCAGCGCTTAAGTTATGGGAACAATCGCTGTGTGGGTGAGCTGCCACCAGTATGGATTTATGGTGGTATGTCCTCGTTAGTCGGTTTGGCAAATAACTTAGCCACTGTCGAGTTAGAAGGAGGCGCCGCATTATGAGCACCAATACTGTCAACACTGCTCACAACACCACTGCCAATAACCCTACTATTAATGCAAACGCTATGAGCTCATCTTCTTCTCAATCAACCAATTTGCCGCCCGATAAGTTATCAGACGTGACACCGTCACAACCTCAATCAGACTTACCAAACCCGCTTCTCCCAAAAAACACGCCCGTTGCCACTACTTCATGGCGATTATGGGCCGTACTTATCATATTGGTGATTTTGTCCGTATGGAGCAGTTGGACACTGATCGATCAGGAATGGAATCGGCCGTTTAGCGATTTGTTTATCCCGAGTATGCAGTTGGATATTGCCAGTATGGCAACGCAGCTACATTTAGTAGCGACCAGTATAGTGGCTCTGCTCGCAGGTGGTCTGCTTGGTGTGGTCAGTATTTTGCTACAGCAATTGGTCAAAAATCCTCTAGCGTCCGACACGACTTTGGGCGTGGGTGTTGGCGCTCAATTGGCCATACTTATCGTGACGTTGTTTTTGCCAAGCTTAGCGATTTATGGCGGTATTTATGTTGCTCTGGTCGGTGCGCTCATCAGTATGGGATTGGTTTTTGCACTGTCAGCACCCAGTCGATTCAATCCGCTAATTCTGATATTAGCGGGCTTGGTAGTGAATATTTTGCTCGCCGCCGTTGCCAATGTATTGGTGTTGTTTTTCGCTGAGCGTAGCAATGGTATGTTGTCATGGGCGGCAGGGTTTTTGGCACAAAACAGCTGGCATACCAGTATGGTGCTAGCGATAACCACAGTCATAATGACAATCGTCTGTCTGCCTCTATTAAAACCACTGACCCTGATGAGTTTGGATGATATGCAGGCCAAGCGTTTGGGTGTGCCTATTAATGGTATAAGGGCATTGGTCGTGCTTATCGTGGCAATTGTGACAGCTTTGGTGGTCAGTGAAGTTGGTTTGATTGGCTTCATTGGTCTTGGCGCTGCCAGCTTGGTCAATGCGCTGGGAATATTTTCCATTCGCAAACGTTTGGCCGCAGCCTTTGGCTTAGGAGCTTTATTGCTATGGCTGACCAGTAACGTGGCTCTATTGCTTGAGCCGATATTGAGTATGCAAATACCAGCAGGGGCGATGACGGGTATTCTGGGAGCGCCACTCATTATTTGGTTAATTTTGCGCCAGCGCCGTGAGCGGATAGAGACTGTGACGCCAATGGTGACGGGTCAGCATACGCCTGTCGCGTTTTGGCACTGGGGCATTGGCGTACTTGTCATGATTATTATCGCTGGCCTATTTGTCCAAGATGTCAGTGGTTGGAGTCTTAGCACGGATTGGGCGATTACCCAGCAGTATCGACTGCCTCGCAGTTTGAGTGCGGCCGCAACGGGTCTTATGCTGGCTGTCGCTGGCGTCCTATTACAGACCCTCACGCGCAATCCGATGGCAAGTCCTGAGGTTTTGGGGGTGAGCTCGGGAGCGGCACTTGGGGTCATCTTAGGGTTTTTATTGCTACCAAGTTTGGGGTTGTCCGCCGGATCAGGTACATTGCTGCTGTCAGGATTGTCTGGCGCTATAGCAGTGCTTTTGTTAATTGTTTGGCTAGCGCGTAGGGTAAGCTCAGGCTATCTATTACTGGTCGGTATCGGTATTGCTGCCATGATGGATGGCGTGATGCATATGGTCAAGCTCTCTGGTGACCCGCGTCTAGAAGCGATGCTCAGTTGGCTATCAGGGACGACTTATAGTGCTCAGCCCAGTACTGTATGGTATCTGATGGGCATTGCGCTTGTCTTATTTGTACTCAGTCTATTGCTGATCAGACCTCTGCGCGTTCTTGGTTTGGGGACAGAGGTCGCTCGTAATTTGGGCGTGTCAGTGACGCCTGTGACGATTGCACTCCTAGCATTGGTGGCGGCGCTTAGCACCGCCAGTACGCTTGCGGTGGGACCGCTGAGTTTTATTGGCTTGATGGTGCCGCATTTGGCAACCTCACTTGGGGCAGTTAGGCTTGAGCGCCAATTGCCTTTAGCGGCTTTACTGGGCGCAGGCGTTATGGTGCTGGCAGATTGGATTGGGCGCTATGTCATTTTCCCTTATGAGCTACCTGCTGGCACGATTGCGGCCATTATTGGCGGCACGTATTTCTTGTGGTTGATTCGCAAAGTGCCAGTTGCTATCAATCGATAGCTTTTTGTGGGTAAATAGGTAGAACCAGTGATAAGTACTTTCGCGTATTTTTCACTGGTTTTCTGTGCTCGTTTATTCAAAATTAATCGAGCCATTCACTTAAAAAAACTTGTCAAAAAATAAACAAATGAGGTTGACAGCAGTGCATAGGTCGTCAATAATACGTCACATAAACGATAATGATTATCATTTATATTATCATTCAATGTTTGACCGCCCTTATAGTGAAGCCATACTATATTTTTTAAATTAAGCCGACTATTTCTCCACACTTTCTTTAAAAGCCAAGTCTGAGTGTTTTTGAAGAATAGCGAATAAGGTTCGATACTATGTATATGTCCTTTTTAGATGAAAAAACTGATAACGAATGCTATTTACATCGTCAAGCGAATTTTGAATCCAAGGTTCGCAGTTACCCGCGCAAATTGCCGTTTGCGATTCAATCAGCAACAGGCGCTTGGATTACCGATGTAGAAGAGAATAGATATATCGATTGTCTATCGGGTGCAGGAACGCTAGCGCTTGGACACAACCATCCTGTGGTCACTGAGAGCATTAAACAGCTCTTGGACAGTAATCTGCCAATGCACACCTTAGACATTACCACGCCATTAAAAGACAAATTCAGTGAATTTTTATATACGCTTTTGGGTACTAGTAGCGATGAGTATTGCTTACAGTTTTGTGGGCCAACGGGTGCTGATGCGGTAGAAGCGGCTCTCAAACTGGCAAAACAAGTGACTGGGCGCTCAGGTATTGTCAGCTTCAGCGGTGGTTATCATGGTATGACTCATGGCGCGCTTGCGGTGACTGGAAACCTTGCGCCCAAGCAAGGCATCGAAGGTCTGATGAGTCCGGTGCAGTTCTTACCTTATCCCAATGCTTATCGCTGCGCTTTTGGTCTGTCTAACGAGCAAAGCGTCAGCGCGCACATCACTTACTTTGAGAACTTTTTAAAAGACGTAGAAAGCGGCGTGGTCAAACCAGCGGCGGTTATTTTAGAAGTCATTCAGGGAGAGGGCGGGGTCAATCCTGCGCCAATAGAATGGTTAAAACAGGTGCGCCGCGTGACCAAAGAGCTGGATATCTTGTTAATCATCGATGAGGTACAAACAGGCTTTTGCCGTACCGGACGCTGGTTTGCCTATCAATACGCGGATATTGATCCCGATATGATTGTTATGTCAAAAGCCATCGGCGGCGGCTTACCAATGGCAGTATTGGGTATCAAAAAACAATATGATGCATGGCAAGCGGGCAATCACTCTGGCACTTTTCGTGGCAATCAATTGGCCATGGCAACGGGACTTGCCACCCTCGAATATCTAAAAGAGAACGACATGGCCGCTTATGTCGCTGAGATAGGTGCGTGGTTTATGTCAGAGTTAAAATCTCTACAACAGCGCTACCCACGGATTGGTCACATCAGAGGTCGAGGACTGATGATCGGTATGGAAATTATAGACCCGAGTCTGCCCAAACAAACCGACGGCAGTTATCCTGCGGACAGTGTGGTGGCTGCAAACATTCAACAGGATTGTTTTAAGCGCGGCTTGGTTATCGAAAAAGGCGGACGCGGCGGGACCGTGCTGCGCTTCTTACCACCACTCAATGTGACAAAAGAAGAGCTACAACAAGTACTAGAAAAATTGGATAGCGCGCTGCAAGCCAATCAGTAGCACGTCATATCGCTAGTATGGTTTTTAAAATTATAACAATAGTCGCAGGATAGACTGGTGAGGATACTTTGTACTTATTAAATCAGCAAACCAGTGAGCAATACCTCACGCACATGCAGCAAACGAGTGTCATCATTAAGGAGTGGCTCAATGACAACAATGTCTATTTAGGTGGAACGCCGCAGCAGGTGCAAGACGCTATCTCTGTTAGTATTAATGCAAAAGGGCAAGATATCGAAGCCATATTGGCTGACATACAAGACAAGTTTTTGCCCAATTGTGTGTCAACCGCACATCGTCATTGTTTGGCACATTTACATCCGCCAACCTTGGTGGTGGGTCAAATCGCCGAGATGATTATTGCAGCGACCAATCAGAGTATGGATTCTTGGAACCAAAGCCCAGCGGCCACCTATATCGAAAAAGATCTCATCGAATGGCTGTGTCAGCTCTGCCAGTTTGATACCAGTTTTGAGTCCCAAACGGACGCTCAAATTAATCGTCAGTATAAGCGCAAGGCAGGCGGCGTGTTTACCAGTGGCGGTACACAGAGCAATCTTATGGGGTTGCTACTGGCTCGCAACAAGTTCTATGAAGCCCAAGGCGTCGATGTACAAAAAGAAGGCTTGATGGGTCAGCGCCGCGGTACGATTCTGTGCTCAGACCAAGCACACTTTTCTATCGAAAAAAACGCGGCGCTCTTAGGGCTTGGCGTACAGTGCGTTGAAAAGGTAGCGACCGATTCGAGTGGCGCTATGCTCTTATCCGATCTCCAGCATAAGATAAATAAGATTGGGGTAGACAATGTAATGGCGGTGGTAGCCACGGCTGGCACTACCGATTTGGGCGCTATTGATCCTTTAACGGACATCGTCAAGATGTGTCGCAACGCCCAGATATGGTTACATGTAGATGCGGCATGGGGCGGGGCCTTGCTACTGTCGCAACGCTATCGCCATTTGATTGATGGCATTCATGAAGCCGACTCAATTACCTTAGATTTCCACAAGCATTTCTTTTTGCCCATCAGCTGTGGCGCTTTTTTATTACGCGATCAGCAAGACTTTGAGAGCATTCGCCATCATAGTGAGTACCTAAACTCTTCTGACGATGAAAAAGACAATATCCCGAATTTGGTCACTTATTCGCTACAGACTACTCGCAGGTTTGACGCACTAAAGCTTTGGATGGCGCTTGATTTATTAGGTACGGACGACTATGGCGCATTGATTGATACCTGTCTTGATACGGCCAGACAAGCGGCGCGATTGATTGACGCCCATGCCGATTTTGTGTTGGTGCATCAGCCTATTATTAGCAGCGTCTTGTTTTACTTCAAGCCACAAAATCAAGCGTTATCGAGCCAGCAGCTGTCCCAGTTGAATCGCCAAATTGCCCAAGATTTATTAATCAATAATATTGCGAATGTGGCCACCACTCAATTCGAGCAGCAGCTTTGTCTGAAATTTACCATTTTAAATCCTAATACCCAAGTCAGTGACATCAATACCATCATTGAACAAGTGGCTCTTGCTGGCTTTAACCGACTCCATATTTCTGAAGGAAAACACAATGATGCAACATAAAACGCTGGATCGTTTAACCCTACAAAACTTAGTGAACGCCTACAGTTATGAGACAGGGCGTGGCAAGATTGTAATGGTAGAAGAGCAGGATGCGCTCCAAAAACAAATCTCGCAAGACAAACCTATTTTGGTATTGACCCTAGCGCCGCATGACACTGTGATGGCGGTGCCCATTGATAGGGTTAGCCAATTGGGTCAGCACCGTTTCGCTGATACGCCTTCTTTATTGAATTCGGCTTCGTTAAATGACGCTCAATCAGAACGCCACTGGCTAAAACCTTCGGCTGTGAGCCTCGCTGCTTTGATTATCGAAGATATCGTACATCAGCATAAAGATGAGGTGACGCTTGATGGCAATGGCGTACTCAAGCGCTGGCTCGAGAGTTATGAAGGATTGCAGATTATTTTAGAGCATCGTAACGATGAGATTGATGACATTATTGATGCCAAACAGAATTTTATTCAAGCCGAGCAAAGCCTGATTTATGGTCATGCCATGCATCCCACTCCAAAAGGTCGAGCGGGCTTTTATGGTGCGGAGTGGGCGAAATATGCGCCCGAAACCAGCAGCAAAACACAGCTGCGTTATTGGCTCGTGCATCCTGACCACATTGTCGAAGAATTTGTGGATGGCGATAGTATCACCGCCGAGCTTAAATCAAAGCTGTTGTCTGATATGAGTCATTATCAACAACAACGCATCGCACAACATCCTGATTATAAACTGTTGCCACTGCATCCGTGGCAAGCGACGTTTTTGCAGCAGCAAGCGTGGTATCAGCAGTTGATTGAGAAAGGAGAATTGGTTGATTTGGGCGCGCTTGGTTGGTATTTGCGCCCGACAACTTCGGTGCGCACACTGGCGGCATTTGATGCGCCTTGGATGTTTAAATTGTCGCTATCTGTGGCGATTACCAACTCTGTGCGTATCAATTTGCCAAAGGAATGTAAGCGCGGTATGCACGCTTGCCGGATATGGCGTAGCGATTATGGTAAACAGTTGGGCACGGAGTACAGCACGATTGCCGTATTGAATGATCCTGCTTGGATTGCCTTGTCGATAGGCGGTAAGATCATCGATGAGACCATTTGTATCTTACGCGACAATCCTTTTACCGAATCGATGCAAGTCACCAATCTTGCCAGCCTAAGTCAAGATCATCCAACTCGTCTCACCAACCGCTTGGCCTCTTTATTTCAGTCAATTCACGAGCGCACCAATGAGCCTTTGGAGGACATTGCTGGCAAATGGTTTGATACCTATTTACAAGTCGGTTTTATACCGCTGATGCATATGTATTATAAGCATGGGCTTGCGTTTGAGGTTCATCAACAAAACAGTCTGATAGAGCTAAAAGACGGCTATCCTGCAAAATTTTGGGCGAGGGACAATCAAAGCTTTGGCTATATTGCTGAATATGCCAAGCCGCTTGTTGATGCTTATCCGGAGTTGATCAGTGAAGCAGAGTGCGTCATTCCAGAAGATTTTGCTGACTCACGTATTGCTTACTATTTAGTGGGTAATACGATCTTTGGTCTTATTACCGCGATTGCGCGCACCCAGCTTGTCAGTGAAGCTGCGTTACTAGCGACGTTCCGAGACTGTCTGATGATTTTAGAAACCCAATATCCGCACCGCTCTCTAATCGCTCTGTTGCTGCGTAGTCCGACATTGCCATTCAAAGGCAATCTGCTTACCAGACTTCATGCATTAGATGAGCTTGTAGCCCCTGTTGAAACCCAATCTATCTATGTGGACATTCCCAATCCTATGAGCGCCTAGGGTAGGTATCGTCGATGCTAAATGAAGCAGAAACAGGTCGTTAGCATGCAGAACTGCCATAAATTTTTCTCGCTTGCTGTACCTATGGCGACAGAGGCTTTGTAAAATTTATGCCAGTCCTGCTGACTGACTTTTATATTGATCTGACTATCGCTCAAAATATCGCTCAAAATAAAATCGACATGTGAATAATCATTCTAAACAAGTAAGGAATCAATGTGTTAGATCTTATCGGTATTGGTTTAGGGCCATTCAATCTTAGTCTGGCGGCATTGCTGGAAAAAACAGACATCAATGCCAAATTCTTTGAGCAAAAAGCTGGATTTAATTGGCACAAAGGTATGATTTTACCGCACACCACGTTGCAAGTGCCCTTTATGGCAGATTTGGTAACATTGATAGATCCGACCAGTCCCTATTCATTTTTAAACTATTTGCATACGCAGCATCGATTGCTGAAATTTTATTTTTTAGAAGACTTTAAGATTTATCGTAAAGAGTACAATCATTATTGCCAATGGGTCGCAGAGCAGCTGGAGAACTTAGCGTTTGACGCACAAGTGGTGGATGTGGCGTTTAACGAAAATAGTGATGGCGCTAATACTGACGAACGTCTAGGATTTGTCGTTACTGTCCAAGAACAAGGCATGCGAAAAACGTACTACGCTAAAAATCTAGTGATAGGAACAGGTACGCAGCCAACACTGCCACCTTCGCTGCAAAAGATTGCCAATCAAGCCCCCGAACGCTGTATGCATACTGCGAATTTTGCCAATAATTTTGATCTTGAAGCGATTCAAGCAAAAAAGGGACAGGCAGATGATGGAGAAGATAGGCTGACTAAAATAGTGGTATTAGGCTCTGGTCAATCATCGGCTGAAGTATATCGCGCGTTGTTTGATCAACAACTTGATAGCAACGATGAACCAACGTTCCAATTGGACTGGATGACCCGTTCGGCGGGTTTTTTCCCCATGGAATACTCACCTTTAGGCTTAGAGCATTTTAGCCCCGCTTATACCGATTATTTTTATCAGTTGGACGGCGCTACCAAAGCAAAAGTCGCACCCAAGCAAGACTTGCTCTACAAAGGCATGGGGTTTGAGACCATACGCGATATTTATCATAAGCTTTATGAGCGCAGTATCAGCAACCAAGATCTGCACACGACGCTGCTGTCCAATTGTGCAGTGGTCGAGGCAACATTTGATGATGCTTTGTCAGATGACACTTTGAAGATAACGTTTGAGCAGTGTGAGCAACAGCAGACGTTTACGGCGGATTATGACTGTGTGATCGCTGGGACGGGCTACCGTCATGCACTGCCTTCCTGCCTAAACACGTTGCTGCACTCTATGGAATACGATGACTTTGCGCAACCAAAGATTGATCGAAATTATGCGTTGGTTTATAAGAACCAAGCTGGCAATCGCGGTAAAGTGTTTGTGCAAAATCAAGAAATTCATACTCATGGTGTTGGTACGCCTGACTTAGGCTTAGGCGCTTATAGAGCAGGACAGATCATCAATCAATTAACGGGGACAGCGATTTATGACACGGAGGCTTTACAAGTTTTTCAAACATTTGGGGCGTCATCGTAGTATCAACACGCCCTAATACAAAATAAATCACATAAAATAAGGAGCTATCAATGCCAACCATCACGCAAAATCTGCCAGATATCTTTGCCGTAGACGCTTATCAAAAAAAGTTTGGACTACGAGCGGTCAAATATCCTGAAGACATGCCAATGCTCTATCAATGGATGCACGCTGAGCATGTGGTCGAGCAGTGGCAGCTACATCTGCCGATGCCGCAGCTGCGAGTACATTTTGAAAAAATGCTGGCCGATGACCATCAGCGTCTCTACATCGTACTTTGTGAGGGTGTGCCTATCGGCTATGCAGAGATTTATGAAGCCGCTCGCGATCGTTTGTCTTACTACTACAAAGCCAAAGAAAATGACATGGGCTGGCATCTGTTATTGGGTGATACTGCCGTCGTTGGCAAAGGGTATCTCAAGCCAATAATAATGATGCTCAATAAGTTTATCTTTGAGCATACTGATGCCAAAAAAATAGTAGGAGAGCCTGATAGTAAGGTTGAGGCGTATAAATGGGTGGCTGATGGTTTTGCCTATCACTTACAACGATTGATCGATATGCCTGAAAAAAAGGCATCGCTTTATTTTTGTAATCGTGATGAATTTTTTGAATCGAGTAGCTATCTCAAATTTTATGGTGCTGTTGCTCAATGAACAGACTTTCTGGCGTCGGCTTTATCTACCACGTTCCATGCCGTTTGGCGGCACGGCAGGATTGGTCATGCCATGATGGAGCGATGATTTAAATGATACGCCCAACAGATAGCAGTCACGGACTGACAGAAAAGCAAGTGCGTCAGGTACTGTTGACGCTGCTGCTCGGCGGTACGGTGGTCAGCTTTAGTAATAGCGCCCTTAACCCTGCTATTCCCGTCTTTATGTCGGTGTTCGCAGTCGATATTGTGATGGGCGGCTGGGTGTTGAACGCTTACATACTGTCTATGAGCGTGGGGTTGATGCTCAGCGGTTATTTGAATAAAAGGTTTGATTTTAGGCCAGTGTATTCGACCGCTATCCTAGGGTTTATGCTGGGTTCGGTGATTGGTATGCTAGCGCCATCCATGACAATGGTGATTGTGGCGCGTGCTGTACAAGGCTTTAGCGGCGGTCTCATTATCCCTTTGTCTATTGGCATGCTTTATCAGATTTATCCGCAGCACAGACATGGCAGAGTGATGGCGCTATGGGGCATCGTTATCATGATGTCACTGGCGTTCGGCCCGCTGATAGGGGCTTATTTAGTAGAGCAATTTGCATGGTGGACATTGTTTGCGGCTACTCTGCCGCTGAGTGCGTTGGTCATGGTTATGGTGTGGACATTATTACCAGATGTGCGCGCGCACAAGGTAAGTAAATCCTTTGATGTCATAGGTTTTGTCAGCTTACTCGTTTGGCTATTAGCGCTGATGACATGGCTTAGCAAGCTCAAAACAGATTTTTATAGCAGTCTTGCGAGTGTGATTGAGACCAGTCTGCTTGCTGCTATATTCTTGATATCTTTTATGGGTTGGTGGGCGTATGAGAGCCAGCAGAGTCAGCCGTTATTAAGCGTACGTTTGTTTAGCAATAAAGTGTATTTGCACAGTACGATTATCAGCATTACTCAGACTTTGGGTCTGATGGTAGGCCTATTGCTATTGCCCATTTTGGTGCAAGAAGTGATGGGCGAAAGCGCGTTATGGACGGGCGTTATCTTGATGACAGCGACGCTCGTGTCTAGTATCACCACGCATTTTGCTGGCAAGCGCGTGGATAAGGACGGTGCGAGAAGCATAGGAATTTTGGGTATTGTAATCAGCGCACTGTCCATGCTAATGCTGGCATTGTGTTTATATCAGCCAACGCTTTGGCTGCTGATGGCGATTATGAGTATCCAAGGTGTGGGTGTGGGACTGGCGTATTTGCCCACCACCACGGTCGGTTTTAGTAGTCTGGCCAAAGAAGTGGTCACCGAAGGTGCAGCGCTCAACAATATCAGCCGCCGAATTGTCTCTACTATTTTTATCACGTTGGTGACGGTCTATGTGGCAGGACGCGGCGCGCAGTTATTAGCAGCTGGCAGTAATCAGAGCGTCAGTACTGCTATCCAAGAGATTTTTGTTATGTTAGCTGTGATGTTATTTTTGACGGTTTTTTCAGCGCGGCAACTACCAAAAACGGCATAAGTAATGTAGCCGTATTTTGACGGTATGAATCCGTAAACAAACCCGTATAAGGGATTATTTTAATTTACTAATGTAATTAATTCTCATTCTCTTTAAAGGCTTGGTTGATTTAGTCATTCACTTTTTTGTTTTTAGATAGGAAATTTATATATGCACAATCATAAAGTAGAACAGAGCACGAGCCCTGTAGATATGGATGTTACCAAACCGTGGCAAGCGCCGATTGACCATCGGGTTAGGCAGCGTGCAGAACAGCGGGTCATCAAGCAGCTGTTACAAGCGCTACTGTATGAAAACATCATTGAGTTTGAGTACGCGAGTGCAGACTCTAGTAATGACAAGGCGCTCTTAAACTTTACGATAAAAGCCACTGATAATGTCAATTACCGCGATATCAATTACCGCGCTCAAGGCTATATTCATTATAGCTTCGATATTATTCGTTTTAATGATCTTAACGTCCAGCGAGTCGTTGATGGTAACGCTTGCGATGCCATACTTGAGCATGTCATTAGCGATATTTTGTTAAATATAGCCGACGCTTCTTTAAAAGACGGCTTTGTCAAAGAGCTGCGTCATACTTTGGTAAACGAGACCCAAGCCCAGCGGCTGTCACCCAACTTATCAATGCCGAACGTACCAACACCAAACGCACCAGCGCCGATTGATGTGCTCACTTACGAGCAGCTCGAGGGCTATTTGATGGCGGGTCACCCGTATCATCCCTGTTTTAAGTCTCGGATCGGCTTTGATTTACAGGACAATTATGACTATGGACCGGAGTTTGACCAAAATATTGAGGTGGTTTGGCTGGCGGTTAAAAAGGAGATGCTGGTTAGCAATACGGCTTTTAACACTACTTCTGTTACCACGCTTAACGAATGGATTAAAGACTATATAGATGCGGATAATTTTGCCACGTTAAATGACAAGCTAAAACGTATTCTTGCGACGACAAATGATAAAAGTGAGGCAAACGAAGATGAGGACGCCAATGCTTATGGTTTGATACCAGCGCATCCTTGGCAATGGCAAAATACTCTAATCCTTGCGTTGCAGCCGCTTATTGACACGCAGGAAGTGATTTATTTAGGCAGTACGGGTAACCAATACCGCGCTCAGCAGTCCATTCGCTCTTTATCAACGCTGCAAGCAGACAAAGCCTATTTAAAGCTTAGTATGCATCTGATTAATACCTCAAGCACCCGTATATTGGCCAAACATACCGTTATGAATGCCGCTGTTGTGACCACGTGGCTCAATCAGTTGGTAGCAGAGGACGAAACGGCACAAGCGTTACAAATTGCATTTTTGGGCGAAACGGTAGGTATCAGCTTGGATCATGAAGCGCTACAAAAGCGTGGCTATCAACATCCAGACATTTATGGCGGGCTTGGCGCAATTTGGCGTGAAAATGTGAGCCAGTATTTATCGACAAACCAAAAAGCCTTTCCGTTAAATGGCGTCAGTTATATCAATACGGACGGCTCTACGCTCATTGACCCTTGGCTTAATAAATATAGCGTGGAGGATTGGACTGCTGAGCTTATCAAAGTAACCGTCGCTCCGATATTGCACCTCTTATTCGGTCACGGTATTGCTTTAGAGTGTCATGCACAAAATATCATATTGGTACATGAAGACGGCTTTCCCGTAAAAATATTGCTAAAAGATTTGCATGACGGGGTTCGCTATTCGCCAAAGCATTTGACGCGCCAAGACTTGATTCCGAGTTTTCATAGCTTGCCAGCTGCCCACGCGGCGCTAAATCGTGGCTCATTTATTGAAACAGATGACACCGATGGCATCCGTGATATGACGGTGGCGTGCTTGTTTTTTGTGGCATTTGCAGACATTGCTATTTTTATGCAGACCCATTACGACTATCCTGAGGCAACATTTTGGCAACAGGTTGCTGACTGTGTGACAGAGTATCAAACCCGTCATCCAGAGCATCACGCGAGGTTTGAGTTATTTGATGTCTTCGCCAAGCAAACGCGTATTGAGTCTTTGGCTAAGCGCCGACTGTTCGGCGATCAGGTGTTTCCGATCAAATATATTAATAACCCATTAGCCAAAAGCCGAGTACAGATATCATGTTAAATACAATCAGGATATTAAATACCGACGCGGTGCTAAACGCAAATACGTTGTTAAATATAGACGCAGTACCTACTTTATTTCCAGTCCAAATCAGTCATTCAGAAAGCCAGCCTGATATTGTAGCAATACAAAGATCAATGATAACGTATTTGATCGAGTGCGCTTTACTTGAGCAATGGCTAGAGGAACATCGCGTTGAGTTGACAACGACGTCTAATTATCTAGCAGAGCAAAATTTACTACAGGCTGTCGCGTCGCTACCGAGCGTGTATCAACCATTTTTTACTCAAGACAACCCATTGCTGGTGATTGAAATCAGCAGCGACAGCCGATTGTTGTTACTAGTGGAGTCGGGATATACCGCACCGTGGCGACTTTATAAACCTTGCTTGCCGGTTTTGTATAATCTATCAAATTTAGACAACTCTATCAGCGATTGGTTACAACCGTTAGAGGCAGTAGAGACGCTACTAGATATTTTACTGTCTGCCATGGATCACTCGGCGCTGAGTACAACAGGTATTGTCAAATTAAAAGAAAGCTTGCAAGCGTCCTTAGTTGCCAAGCAGCAATCCGCTCATGCCGATATCACCACTACCGTCTATAGTCAGCCGCATTGGTATCAAACCTTAATTGCCGCCGAGCAATGGGCATCGTTGATGGATCGTCCTTTTCATCCGCTGGCAAAGGGCAAGCTGGGATTTACGGCAGCAGAGTATCAGCGCTATATGGCAGAGTTTAATCAGCCCATTGCGCTGGTGTGGGTAGCAATTGCCAAAAGCCATCTTATGGTGGCGGATCAAGTAGAGGATATCAACCGACAAAATCCAGCAGCGTATTTATTAGACAAACCGCAGCAGCAGCGATTGCGACAGATACTAGAAGACAAAAATCTGACTGATACTCATGTAGCAATACCTGTCCATCCTTGGCAGTTGACTCAATTACTTGATAACAACAATGCGGATAATAGTTATGCCGATGATTTTGCCAATGGTACGGTAGTCAAATTACCCTTTGATAGCCCAATGACTTATGCCAGCGCTTCCATGCGCAGTATGTTATTGAGTGCCGATACGCCGCATAGTATCAAGCTACCGATGGGGGTGTATGCCTTAAATTCCAAACGGTATTTGCCAGCACTTAAGCTGATTAATGGTGAAAAAAACCAAGCGATTTTGATACAGGCAAGACAGATCGATGACGTATTGTCAGCGCAGCTGCGGCTATGGGATGAGCATCTTTGGTGGGGCTATATGTCGCCCGCCCATCTGCAAGACAAAAGCGCCACCAATCCGGGGTTTTATCAAGAAAAACCCACGCACTTAGGCGCCATGCTCAGGAGTCTACCAACCGATTTGTGCGATGAGCAAATACGTTTGTTGCCCATGGCCAGTCTAGGAATGTTGGTTTATAAAGAAGGCGTCAGTCATCATATCTTTGATGAGATCATTCAAGCAAAATCGCCTACGACGCAAACAGTTCACATAAAACGCGCGGCTATTGATTGTTTCAAAAACCTCTGTGAGGTGTTTTTGGGTACGATGCTGCGCTGCCTACGCTTAGGCCTTGCTCCTGAAATGCACGGACAAAATATCGTAATGGTGGTAAAAGACCATCGTTTTACCAGTTTGCTACTACGTGATCATGATTCGTTACGCATTCACTTGCCGTGGCTTACGCGTCATCAGATAGCAGATCCTGAGTATTTAAGCCCGCCCAATTTTAAAAATCGCTTATACCGTGAGACTCCGCAAGCACTGATATTTTATCTTCAGTCTTTGGGTATATTGGTCAATATTCGCGCCATCATTGAAGCGCTGTCAGAGCATTATGAGATTGATGAAGCAGTGCTGTGGTGTGAGGCGATGAACAGTATCGATAGCGCATTGACGGATATTGACTTTGATGCCGATCAATATGAGATTCTCCGCGAGCAGCTACTAACCACTGAGTTCTATCCACACAAAACGTTGCTCTTGCCCGTCATTGAGCGCGGCGACGATCCACACGGCAGTATGCCAGCAGGCGAGAGTGTGACGACCAATCCTTTTTTTATAATAAAAAACAGCTAAGCGACTGTTAAATCCAATTCAATTTAAAAAGAGTAAGTGCTGTTAATAAGTGCTATTGGAATGGATTTTTTGAAGTCTTTGTCTGCAATGGCACAAATGGCAGTAAGGTGAGAATAAGATGGACAAAATTGATACTCATGCACTTATAGAAGGCTATAAACAACTGGCCACCTCGACGATTGGTCATCTGACTGAAGTGGGTTATTTGCCAGACATCAAAGCGCTATTTCCTTGTGCGCATACCATAGTGGGAAAGGTGATAACGGTGCGCTTAAACTCTGACAATACTGAGGTGATCAATCAGGCATTGATTCAGGCGCAGCCAAATGACATCTTGTGTATCGACGCGCAAGTGCTCGGGATCAAAGCCTGTTGGGGCGCGTTACGTACTTGCGCTGCTATTTATGAAAAGCTCGCTGGCGTTATCGTCATTGGACAAGTGACTGATTCGCTACAGATTCAGCAACTGGACTTTCCTGTATTTGCGCAAGGCATAAGCGCGATCACTACCTTTAAGAGTGAGCAAACGCATGGCATATTGGCAGCTAATATCAGTTACCGTTTTGGCGCACAGACTACGCTTATTCGCTCAGGCGACATCGCCATTATGGATAATGATGGGGTATTTGTATTGCCACCAGATATGGCGCAGGAGTTATTGCCAAACTGCCAGACAAAGCATCAGCAAGACGAGACCAAGTTCCAGTTGTTTTTTGAGGCTTATCAGAATGATCAATTGGATTTGCTGTTTAAGTAGTAACTAGAACTGGATAAGAGAAAAGGCTTGAAAGTTTTATTTAGCGTTAATGCTATGTTCACTAAGCTGATTCCTACTATAAAAACGAGTGTCGAATTTTGTAAATAATCATGGAAATGTGAACGATTATCATTTACAATCTGTTCGTTCACAAACTTAGTACATTCAGTATGACAAGCTAAACATCTTTTAATTTTTTATTATTCAGCCAACCTCTATTCCAATAAGTGAAATGACAATGAAAAGCCATCATCAAGTTGCCCTCTCTCTTCTTACACTATGCATCAGCCAGCAGTTATATGCGCAAACCGACGCCACGCCTTCAACATTAGAAGCTACTGCAACCTCGGCAGCTAGTGATACACCAAGTGTCACCTTGGATACCATTACGGTCACGGCGCGTGCCAAGACGGGTACGGCGCTGGCACAAAAAATCAGTGAGATGCCAGCAGTCACACAAGTGATTGGTGAAGAAGATATTCAAGCACAGGCCACAGGCAACCGTACCACAGGCGATATATTGGCACAACTGATTCCGAGTTTGGGCGCTAGCAGCGGATCGACCAGTAACTATGGCACGACCATGCGTGGCCGCCCAGTGCAGTACTTGCTTAATGGTGTGCCGTTATCAGGATCACGCAGTTTATCACGAGAGCTAAACAGCATTGATCCAGCGCAGCTTGAGCGAGTAGAGGTGCTCTCTGGTGCGACCAGTATCTATGGCGCTGGCGCAGCTGGTGGTCTTATCAATCTGGTTACGAAGTCGGCAGCAGGTGAGGGTTTTACTGGTCAAACTCGACTAGGTATCGACAGTAGCCGTGAGTTTAAATCAGAGTCATTGGGTTATCACGTTGGTCAGAGCTTGGGTTATGGCGGCGAGCGTGTCTACGGTCGTCTAGATGTAGATTACGCCAGCAAAGGCGGTAAGTTTGATAGCCATGGCGATCGTATCGGTCCAGACGTCAATCAAACCGATCAGCAAGATACCGAGTCATTAAGTGTCAATGCCAACTTAGGAATGGACATCGATGACAGCCAAAGCATAAACCTTGCGGTGACTTATTATAACGATGAGCAAGATACTGATTACGGTCCAGATTATGGTAAAGAGTTAGGAGTATTATTACTTGGTACGCCGCCATCATTAAAAGCAATCGATGGTGCTCGTATAGAGAATCAGCCTTATACCACCAAGACCTCAGTGAATCTCAATTATAACAATGACGATGTTGCAGGCTCCAACTTAAGCGTTACGGGTTACTACCGCGATGAACAGGGACGTTTTTATCCTTCTGGTAAAACGGCCATCAAACAAGCCCGTGAAGTATTGCTAGCAAACGGCATCGACAAAGACACAGCGAAAAAGCTGGCAGCCGATGCGAAATTCGTTATGCAATCAGAAGCCGATATCGAAGTGATGGGTTTACGCGCGGCGATGCAGACTGAGACAGAGCTTGCTGGCAAACAAACACTATTGAGCTATGGCGCGGATTTTGAGCGTGAGAACAGCGAACAAACCTACCACGGTCAAGACTTCAAAAAGTTCGAGGACAGTAATGGTCTGATCTCAAAGGCAAATGGTGCGACCTATAACGGCGGGCCGGACACCACTATTGATAAGATTGGCGCGTTTGTCAATGCGGATATAGATATGACGGATAAATGGCATGCCAGTGCGGGCGTGCGTTATCAAAAACTCAAATCAAAAACAGATGCCTTTATCCCCATTTATGAGCAGTTGTTAGAAGAATACTTTAATGGCTCTAGTACCGACTATCAAGCAGGAGAAGTAGCAAAGGGTAAGACGGATCATGACAAAACCTTATTTAACCTTGGCAGTAGCTATCAGCTGACACCAAATGATCAAATATTTGCCAACTTCTCTCAAGGTTTTACCACAGCTGACATACAACGTGCCTTACGTGACGTGCGTGCAGGCTATGTGGTCAACTCAGACAATGTGCAGCCCATCTCAATCAACAACTATGATTTGGGCTGGGAAGGTAAGCGCGGTGATACGTCAGCCAGAGTAAGCACCTTTTATAATACCTCGGACAAAACCGTTCGTTTTACCAAGGATTATACCGTAGAAGTGGTGGATACTGACGAGCGAGTTTACGGTGTAGAGGGATCGCTTACTCAAGATATCAGCGATCACTGGCAAGTGGGCGGTAGTGTGGCTTACACCCGTGGTCAGTATAAGAAAGACGGCGATTGGCTTGAGCTGGATGCGGTGCGCTTGACGCCGCTCAAAGGTACGGCGTTTGCGCAATATAACTTTGATGAAGGCAGCAACATCCGCCTGCAAGCGTTGGCGATTGGCGGCGATGATAGAGCGTTTAAAGACCAACAAAAAGACCCAGACGCTGGTGCACTACCAGTCAAAGGTTATATGACGTTAGACGTGTTAGGTCAAGTAAACATGCCTGTCGGCCGGGTGGGTTATGGCGTTTATAATTTACTCAATAAAGACTATCAAACGGTCTATCATCAAACCACGTTTGGCGATACGAACCGTCTACCTGCTACCGGTACGACATATGGTCTGAGTTATACGATTGATTATTAAGAGATAAAATAACGCTTCAACTCACAAATTAAACACCCCCAATATTCTAGGCTTGAGGTCATAAATAGACTTCATTCTTAAAATATCGGGGGTGTTTTTTGTATTAATGAATCATACTATTTGGCTTATTAAATAGTATGATTTTTTAGATTGTTATTCAATTTAATAACATCACTACTGTTGACGTTCTTTTGCTCGTGCGATGTCCAGAATCAACGCCTTTAACAAGCTGATTGCCATCAGGATGATGATAAATGAGAAGGGGATAGCAGCCACAATCATGGCTGAGGTAATGGCGTTTAAGCCGCCCGCCAATATCAATGCTCCAATCACCGCAGTTAAAGCAATGCCCCACACAATAATATGTCTTGGGCCGTTCTCAATATCGACTTCACCCGCAGCATTCAGCGTATTTACTACCAGTAGTGCAGAATCTGCCGACGTTACTAAATACGTCAGTAGCAGCACCACAACCATAGATGATAGGACACCTGCCAAAACGGGGTTTAGCATAAAGCCAATAATCTCGAACAATTGAGCGGTCAAACCTGAATCAAATATCTTGCCACCAGCGATACCACTTAACTCCAAGTCGATACCCGTGCCGCCAATGAGCGAGAACCAGACAAACAGCGTCAGACTCGGCGCCACAATACCAATCAAACCAAATTCACGAATGGTACGGTTTTTGGAGATACGCGCTAAGAACAGTCCCACAAATGGGGCAAAAGCAATCCACCACGCCCAGTAAAAAATAGACCAGCTGGTCTGCCAGCCGCCCAGTTCAGTATTTGGATCCCAAACAGTGAAGGCCATAGCAGGCAAGTGTACTACATAGCTAAAGATACCTTTGCCAAGCATTTCTAAAGCAAACATCGTTGCCCCAAAAATTAAGAAAAAAGCGAGTAGCAAAAACGACAGCACCATATTGATATTACTTAACCATTTTACGCCGCGTCCCACACCCGACAATGCTGATATGGTTGATAGGCACATCACAATAAACAGCGACATCAATAGCGCCCCTGTAGTCGGCTCAGGGTTTACCGCGTCAGTGACCAACCAAGAAATACCTGTAATGCTATACAGTCCTGAGGCAAAAGAGCTTAAGCCAATACCGATGGTTTGAGCAACGCCAAATAAGGTAGCAATGACAGCGGCAACATCGATTATATTGCCAAGTGGTCCTTCTAAATACTTGCCAAACAACGGCGAGAGCGCTGAACGCATGGTGAGTGGCAAACCGCGCGTATAAGCGAAAAACGCCAAACAAATACCCACGAGGCAATAAGTGGCCCAAGCGCTAATACCCCAGTGAAAAAAGGAGTAGCGAAACGCGGTGTCTAAGGCTTCTTCACTTTTGGGTATGACCAAACCATCAATCGCAGTCATGGTGTTGGCAGCGACTTGATCTTGATAGAATGTAAATACATCAGCCCCTTGAGGCAAAGCGATACCATTGGTACTTAGTGACGACAAAATCACATCTTTTGACATGATGATGTCAGGGTTATTTGCCAAGTGCCAAAGCGGCTCAGCAGCACTATAGGTCAAGACACCAATACCAATCCCTGCACCAAAAATCATGGAAAACCAAGAAAAATTAGAAAATTCAGGTTTCCCATTTGGGTCAGAGCCAAGCTTAATACGGCCAAATGATGGCCATAAAATGACCGTCAGACAGACCAAAATATAAAAGGCAATGGAGTAGGTATAATAGCCATTCAAATTGGTATAAGACCAGTTTTTCATGGCATCGAGCATTGCACCAGAACGCTCGATATCGCTTAAAATCCAAATCACAACCAGAGTGACAAAAATCTTCGATGTCACCGTAACGAAGCGATTAAAACCTTTATAAAAACCTTTGTCATGCGTTTTTATATTTAACTCTTTTAGGGGAGGACGGATAGCCATAGTTTTTTCCTTAAAACTTCATGTAGCTGACTACACTGATCGGTTATCTCATGATAAAAGGATTAGCCATCGGCTCCGCCGAAATATTAATCCATGTCGTTTTTGTGCGCGTGTATTGCAGTACAGATTCGCTGCCCGCTTCTCGTCCATAACCTGATTGGTTGTAACCACCAAACGGCGCGGTAGGAGAGATAGCACGGTAAGTATTGATCCAACAAACCCCTGAGTGGATTTGCTGTGAGACGCGATGGGCGCGAGCCAGATTTTGTGTAAATACCCCTGAGCCTAAGCCGTATACACTGTCGTTTGCCATCGCAATGGCTTCATCTTCAGTATCAAATGCCACCAATGACATGACAGGGCCAAACATCTCAATGGTCTGGGTCTCGATATCGGTGTTTGGGCATTCTACTAGCGTTGGGCAAAAGTAATTGCCATCAGCTAAATCAGCGTCTTCAGGAGCATGACCGCCAAAACGAATAGTAGCGCCTTGGGCAACTGACTTTTCTAACGTGTCTTTAATACGCTCAACCTGCGCTTTGGTACATAGTGGCCCAACGTGTGTTTCAGGATTGAGTGGATTACCAATGACGATATTTTTTGCTTTTTCTTCCACGCGTTTCATGATTTCATCAAAAATCGAGCGTTGAACGAAACCGCGAGATCCTGCAACACAAGACTGCCCCGACGCGCCAAAATTACCAGCGATGAGACCGTTGGCCGCGCTTTCCAAATCCGCATCTTCAAAGACGATGATCGGTGATTTGCCGCCAAGCTCTAAGCTTGTGACTGCAAAGCTATTGGCAGAGTTTCTAACTACGTGCCTTGCCGCCTCAGGGCCGCCCGTAAAGGCAATTTTGTCGACATCAGGATGACTGGTCAGCGGAATGGCGCAGTTCTCAGCATCACCTGTGATGACAGAGACGACGCCTTTAGGGAATCCTGCTTGCTCTATCAACTCAGCAAACGCAAACATCGGACAAGGAGCAACTTCAGAGGCTTTTAAAATAATGGTACAACCCGCTGCCAGCGCTGGCCCAAGCTTCGTTGCTGTTAAAAACATCTGCGCGTTCCAAGGCACCACAGCTGCGACCACGCCGATTGGTTCACGCGTGGTAAAGACGTGCATGTCGGGCTTGTCAATCGGTAGCGTTGCGCCTTCTAGTTTGTCGGCAAGACCTGCGAAATAACGATAGTAATCGCTGACATAGCGCGTTTGAGCCACGGTCTCGTGAGCCAATTTACCACTGTCTGTCGTTTCGATTTTGCCGAGCTTTTCAGCGTTTTCTTCGATCAATTCAGCCAAGCGATAGATTAGCTTACCGCGCTGAGTGGCGGTCATTTTCGCCCATTCAGGGTTATTAAGTGCGGCTTTTGCACCGTTTACGGCACGCTCAACATCGGCTGGGCTGGCGCAAGCGAAAGTCGCCCATGCCGCGCCCGTTGCAGGGTTATAACTTTCTAGGCTTTGATTTTCGCTGCCTTCGCACCACTCACCGTTGATATAGAGCTGGTAATGAGGTTTGGTCATGATGGTTCTCCAGATTTTTTGTTAAGTCGGTCTGTTGAGTCCGCACTAGAATATGAGGCTGAATTCATTTATACAAACGCTGGCATGACATCATCAATGAAGCGACGTAATGATGCGCGTTTTTGCTCATAAGTCATGCTAGAGTCAATCCAGAATGCAAATTCGTCATAGCCCAATTCTTCATATACTTTGAGTTTTTCGATGACTTGCTCAGGCGTTCCTATTGGCATGTTTTCTAACATTTTTTCAGGCGCATACATGTCGATTGCTGCCATTTCTTCTTCGCTCAGTGGCTCAAGCAGTCCTTGACGAATCGGACGCTCGTTTTTGAACCATGCGCCAAAGTAGCAATAAAAACGGCTGATAGATTTTGCAGCGATAGCCACGTCATCGGCATCACTACCCACGTAAGCATGTTGTAAAAGCATGATTTTTGGGTTTTTGCCTTCGCCATGCTCAGCTTTGGCATTTTTGAACGCAGTCATCAAGTTTTGGATTTCTGTCATGCCTTGCCATAGAGGCGTAACTTGCACATTACAACCATGCTCTACCGCAAAATTGTGGCTATGAGGGTCGCGGGCGGCAATCCACATTGGCACACCGCCACTTTGTACAGGTTTTGGGGCTGAGGTGGTAGAGGGGAATTGTGTGTATTTGCCCTCGTGGGCATAATCGCCTTTCCATAACTTTTGCACCGCAGGGACAAGCTCACGCATGCGACCACCTGCTTCCATGGCGTCCATACCGGGCATCAAACGTTCGTATTCAAAGTTATAAGCGCCGCGAGCAATCCCTAAATCCAATCTGCCTTTGGTGATAATGTCCGTCATGGCCGCTTCACCAGCCAGTTTAATTGGATGCCAAAACGGTGCAATCACTGTACCTGTACCTAAGCGCACGTTTTTGGTGTGATGGGATAAGTCGATCAAATTTAAGAATGGGTTAGGGGCGATGGTAAAGTCCATACCATGATGTTCGCCTGTCCAAATAGCGTGCATGCCACCTTGGTCAGCCATTTTTGCCAGCTCAATAAAATCAGCATGTAGTTGTTCATACGTTTGTGATTCGTCGAGTCGTTCCATATGTAAAAATAATGAGAATTTCATAAGGCAATTCCTTTGCTATGCGTTGTAATATGGGTTCTAAATTTTTATCAGTTTACAATTTATGTGAGTCTAAAGTTTAGTGGACGCGGCCTTGCTCTTCTTGTCCGACATAAACACCATAAAAACCGTTTTTGCTTTCTGAAGCATAGCGATTCATCATTGAGTTCATTGCTGTGGTCGCAAAATCTTGTTTTGCGATATCATCGATAGCCACGTATTCACCCAGCCCTTTGGTGTCTGCCGAATGAGCAATAACTCGGTAAAAAATATAATTGGTATTGTTTTTGGTGTTTTCATAGATTGAGAAGACAGCGCCTAGCTGCGCGTCGATACCATTTTCTGTTAAAAACTGCTTGATGGTGCTGACCGCATTGGTATTGTCATCAGTTGTCATGGTCGGTAGGACTGTTTTACCATCTTTTTGGCTAAGCAGTACTTTGCCATTATGCTCAATGATAGCGCCCACGCAGACGTGTTTTTCTTGCGTGCTGATTTCTGCAGCTTCGCGCTCAAGGCCTAAGCTAAAGTAACCGCCAGAGGCGTATCCCAAGCCGCGTCCTTCACGGGTCGCAAAATCCAATACTTCGCCAACCAAAAGATGATGGTCACCTGCATCAAGATTGCGATCAGTTTTACACGAAAAATACGTCAATGCACCATCGATAACAGGATTGCCTTGCTCGTCTTTATGCCACTCAATTTGACTAAAACGGTCTTCTTTAGAGCCTGCAAATATGTTTGAAATGGCTTGCTGTTCTTCGCTCAAAATATTGACAACAAAGCTGTCACAGTTGGCAAACACATCAAAGCTCGATAGAGATTTTGCTGGGCAAACCAAGAGTAGCGGCGGCTCAAGAGATACTGACGTAAATGAGTTGGCAGTAAAACCAACGGGTGTACCGTCGCTACTTATAGCGGTTATCACAGTCACCCCAGTCATATAACTGCCAAAGGCTTTGCGAAGAGTTTTAGGATCAAGTTGTTTCATAGGAACCTCTTTTTCAATTAGGTATTGACCGTGGAGTACGACTCGCACTGGGTAAAAAATCTTGCCAAAGCAGCGTTGACGGCGTTGGCGTGTGTCATTTGTGTCATGTGCCGGGCTTCGGGCACGATAACTGCATTGGCATTGGTCAATATGCTGGCCATGGCTAGCGACATTTTAGGGCTAGAATTTACATCCATCTCACCTGTGAGTAATAGCGCAGGAACCTTGATGGTTTGTAACTCTTCCGCAGACATGCCACGCAGATGTGCAAACATTTGATAAGCCTGCGCATACCCCAAGCGGTTGCCATTATTTAGCCAAGATCGGCACAGCTCAGCTTCGTTGTCATATTGTGGATTGCCATCGAACCATCTGGCAATCGGTTGGTCCGTCACGTTTTGATCAAGGTCATTTAACAGCGACTCGGCGCGGGTTTGTATGTTTTTAGCCGCCGTATCTGGCCTATCATAAATGGCATTAAATGCAGCAATGCCCTTTACCACTTCTGGATAGCTGACCGCCGTTTGTAATGCAGTCATCGCACCGAGTGAGTGTCCGACGATAATGGCAGGCTCACCAATCACATTCGTGATAAAGGTGTTTAGCGCCTCCACAAAGTCCTCTAGCGTAAGCGTGGGATTTGGCAGTAAATCACTCTCGCCATGTCCTGGCATATCGATCACATAACAACGATAGCGATCTTCGAACGCTGTTACTTGTTGATACCAGCTTTCTGCTCGCAAACCGACGCCATGAATAAAAACAACGGGTGTGGCTTTGTCATTGTTATTATTACTGTCATTACCACTATTTTCACTACTATTACTAGAATAGTAATAGGCAATGCCGTCAGAGATTTTGCGTGACCATTTCATCAGTAACTGCTCCTTAAACGGCGGCTGGGTTATTCAGATCGTGTCCGAGGTCTTTTAGATCTTGGTAACGATCACCAATACGATGATGCGGACGACCACCAGTAGCACCGCCTAAAACGATCACAACTTCATCGTCGCGAGGGGCGTCAGGAATGGCAAATTGAATTGTTAAATAATGCGAGCGGCGACCAGCATCGTCTTTATCCATCAATGGAATCATGATAGGGGTGTTGGCTGTGCCACGTGTGTTGGTAAAAGCCAAGTAGGTATTTGCTGACAATGCTTCACGATAAAAGTTGCCGAAATGCAAAGTATGAATCAAACCTGAAGCATGCTCGATCTCACCGTTCAAACCCACGACAGCGGCTTTGCCATACGCTTCGATTTTGTCGGCGCCGCCTGCTAGAGTGATGATTTTGTCGGTAAGTAATTTACCTAAGATAGGTGCGAATGCTTGGATTTCAGGTTTCAAATCTTCAGCATAACGACCGGCCCATGGATTGGTCAAGACGGCTGCAACTGCAAACATGCGTAGCGGTGTGTCGGCTGATTTATAGCCCTCAATCAACGTCTCTTCTTCAAAAGTAACAATTTTTCTGATTTGTGGTTGCATCATAAGTTCCTTCTATTGATTAATAATGTCTAACAATGTTGGTATACCATAATACGGTATTAAATAAATTACTAGCTTTTTTTAAAAATAAATATTATGGTATACCGTAATACGATATGAAAGCGTACTGATTTTTGTCGTCATACCCGTTATACTTCTTTTTTACATTTAAGAGAGCAGAGACTTTATGTTAGAAAGAGTAGAAAAACCAAAGACCTTAAAGGACACGGCACTGGAACAATTGCGACTCGCCATCATGATTGGACAGCTCGCACCGGGTAAAAGATTGGTAGAGCGCACGATTTGTGAACAGCTGGGTGTCAGTCGGACCGTGGTACGAGAATGTATCAGGCATTTAGAAAGCGAGCATTTGGTGACGTTTTCTGCGGGAGGCTCCTCAGTTGCAGTACTAGAAAGTGATGAGATTCGTCAAATTTATCATTTGCGCGCGATGCTAGAGAGTGAAGCCGTTCGTCACTGTGCTGAGCAAGCGACCCCTGAGTTGGTCGAAACATTGCAAGAAGGTTTGATTCAGATTCGGGACAATCTACATGCTGGAGACGTGGTGGAAGCATTGGCCCATTCTTATGCATTTTATGAGCGTCTGTTTGTGACGGCTGGCATGACGGTCGCATGGGAGCTAACAGAACGGTTGAATGGACGTATTGGTCGTTTGCGTTTTATGACTTTGTCAACTCAAGAGCGTGCTGTCAAAGGCCCTAACAATCTGCAAGAAATTGTGAATAATATTGCAAAAGGCGATAGCAAAGCCGCGGTCAAAGCTTGCCGAAAACACATCGATGAAGCCTGCCGTATGGGTTTGCATCTCAATAAGCAGTAGTCTTAACTCGTCCTATTCTCAAGAGACAATATTCTTAATAAACAAAACTTTGAACAAATAGTACTCTGAACAAACGATACTCTGGATAAATAATACAAGGAACTAGTAATGGATAAACAAAGATTTGATTTAGGACTTACCAAGCGTAAAGCCACTTTGGGCGCTGAGTATGTCGAAAAAAACCTACAAGCTGCCGATGATTTTAATCGTCCGTTTCAAGAAGCCATGACCGAATGGTGTTGGGGGTTTGGCTGGGGTGATGAAGCAATCGATGCCAAAACTCGCTCATTAATGAACCTAACCATGATTGGTGCGCTTGGTAAAATGCATGAGTGGGAGTTGCATTTAAATGGAGCCATCACGAATGGTTGCTCTGTGGAAGAAATCCGAGCGGCTATTCATGCGATTGCAATTTATTGCGGTGTGCCACAAGGGGTTGAGTGTTTTCGCATTGCCCGCCAAGTATTGACCACACGTGGGTTTTTAGAATCCTAAAAAACAGTTGGAGAAAAAAATGCAATTAAAAAATGATGCGTTGTTTAGACAGCAAGCTTTTATTAATGGTGTATGGTGTGATGCGGACAATGGGCAAACCCAAGAGGTATTGAATCCTGCCACAGGTGAGGTCATCGGTACCGTACCAAACATGGGCAGCGATGAAACCCGCCGTGCGATTGAAGCGGCCGACGCTGCTCAATCAGCATGGGCGAAAAAAACGGGTAAAGAACGTAGTACGGTTTTGCGCCGTTGGCACACGTTGATTGCTGAAAACGTTGAAGATTTGGCTTTATTAATGACTCATGAGCAAGGCAAACCGCTGGCTGAGGCCAAAGGGGAGATTCAAAGCGGACTGGATTACTTAGAATGGTTTGCCGAAGAAGCAAAACGTATTTATGGTGACGTGATTCCAGGGCATATGTCAGACAAGCGCCTGATCGTAATTAAGCAACCAGTGGGCGTTACGGCTGCTATTACCCCATGGAATTTTCCTCATTCTATGATCAGTCGCAAAGCAGGGCCTGCATTAGCAGCAGGTTGCCCAATGATTGTGAAGCCTGCTATGGAAACGCCGTTTTCAGCATTGGCAATGGCTTATTTGGCTCAACAAGCAGGCGTTCCAGATGGGATTTATAGCGTGGTTACAGGTGATCCTGTGGCTATCGGTGGGGAGATGACCACCAATCCTATGGTTAAAAAAATCAGCTTTACGGGTTCAACGCGTGTGGGAAAAATCTTAATGAAACAGTGCGCCGACACGGTCAAAAAAATGTCGATGGAGCTGGGCGGCAATGCACCTTTCATCGTGTTTGATGATGCCGACATAGATGCCGCAGTGACAGGCGCGATGATGAGTAAATATCGCAACAGTGGGCAGACTTGTGTGTGCGCCAACCGCTTATTTATACAAGCAAGCGTTTATGAAGAATTCTCACAAAAACTGGCAGAGCAAGTACGTGCGATAAAAGTTGGCAACGGTTTAGAAGCAGGTGTGGCGCAAGGCCCGCTCATCTCTCAAGCAGCTGCCAATAATGCAGAATCACTTGTCAATGATGCTAAAGACAAAGGCGCAACGGTATTGTGCGGCGGTCAAAGAGTGGACGCCAATGCTAACTTTTTTGCGCCAACTATTTTGACTGACGTCAATAATGACATGCGCGTTGCTAGTGAAGAGATATTTGCCCCAATCGCGCCTATTTTTAAGTTTGAGACAGACGAAGAGGCGATTGCCTTAGCGAATAATACCGAGTATGGCTTGGCAGGTTATTTTTATAGCCGCGATATCGGCCGTGTCTGGCGTATCGCTGAAGCACTCGAAGTCGGTATGGTCGGGGTCAATACAGGCATGCTTACCACAGAGGTCGCGCCATTTGGCGGTGTCAAAGAATCGGGTATGGGACGCGAAGGCTCAAAATACGGTATCGAAGAATACGTTGAGACCAAGTACATCTGCTTGGACATCAACTAAAATAAATGGCAAATAAGCTAACGCGTGACTGAAACACGTTTTTCTTGCTTGCTTGCTGTGCCTTCGCCGGCAGAGGCTGCGCAAAACGTATTTCAGCCGCGCTGAGTCTATTTTATTTAGGATCAACGATCAAACAGCAGTACTATTATTTATTTGGTATTGGTTCATCCCAATAGGGCGGTGAACCGTAATATCCTTCAATGAAATCAATAAAACATCTAATTTTATGTGGCAGTAGTTTTCTATGAGCATACACCGCATATAACCCTAGCGTCTCGGGTTCATAGTTAGGCAATATTATAACAAGCTCGCCTCGACTAAGTGCCTCGCTTGCAATAAATGTTGGTTGTAGTGCCAAACCTGCACCTGCTATGGCGGCATTGACGAGCAGATCTCCGTTATTACTACTCAGCTCCCCACTAAGCTGACCACCCTCTGTCCCTAACCATTGATAAATGGCTTCTTTAGCATTTCTCTCCATATAACTGTAATGCAAATAGCGATGATTTCTTAGGTCTTCAGGTCTGTTCGGTGTGCCATGCTTTTCGAGATAGTCAGGGGAGGCACACAATATGACGCGAATGGGCGCCACGTATTTAGCAATCAATGAAGAGCTTTTGAGCTGTCCAATACGAAGTGCGATATCAAACCCTTCCTCAACGATATCGACTTTACGATCGGTCAATTGCAAATCAACCATGACAGAAGGATATTTGGTTTGAAAATCAGTGACCAATTGAGCCATGTGTTTTAAAGCAAACGAGACAGGAGCGCTTATTCTTAGCGTGCCTTTCGGATTCTGTTGCAATCCTCCTAGCTTAGATTCCATATCGTCAATACTTAATAAAATTTGCTGCGCATGTTGAAAATAATCAGTACCTGCCTCCGTTAGACTGACTTTACGAGTGGTACGATTGAGCAGACGAATATCAAGTCGTTCCTCTAATTTTGACACGTATTTACTCACCAATTGCGGTGACAATTGCATCGCTGTCGCAGCATTACTGAAACTGCCTTCATTCACGACACACACAAATGCCCGCATTGCATCGATTCTATCCATTATTTATTCTGCCCATTATTCATCCTACCCATTTTCCACGCATCTCTTATCGAAGATAATATTAATACTATTATCAACATTTTGTTGTTAGTTATTTTCCATATCTTATCTTATTCTTTTGCCTCGTTGATAGTAAAGTATCTTGCCCCACTGAGATGGGTCGACCATCCACTACATTTTATAGAGTAATCATAGATGAATACATCAACATTGAATAAAGTCTTAATATCAAATGCTGGGGTAGCAGCGTTGATTCTTCGAGTACCAGTAGGTTTAATTTTGGCAGCACATGGGGCGCAAAAATTATTTGGATGGTTTGATGGTAATGGCTTGGCAGGCACGGCTGGCTGGATGAGCAGTATCGGTCTGGAACCCGGTTATCTGATGGCGATATTAGCAGGTGGTGCCGAGTTTTTTGGTGGTTTGGCTTTGGTACTGGGGTTGTTGACTCGACCAGCGGCAGTGGTTGCAGGATTTACCATGTTGGTGGCGATTTTTTCAGTACATATCGGTAATGGGTTGTTCGCTGCCAATGACGGCTATGAGTATGCGCTGGTACTGTTGGCTGCCTCAGCTTCTTTGGCCATACAGGGCGGTGGTTATCTAAGCCTTGATAATCTTTTGGCAAAAAAATAAAAGTCTAAGTCATGAAAATTTAAGTCATGAAAATCATAAGTCATGATTGCTCATTAGGAATGATGACAATAACTAAGAGCACCAAAGACCAAGAGCACAAAGACTCGCTTGCTAAAAACAGTTTGATACAGACAATCAGCTTTTAAACGTACTAGCGCAGACAGTGTGTCTTGCGCGGTATTTTTATGAAAACATACCCCGTTTTAGATAAACAGCTGTCTACATCGTGTTAATAAAGATTGTGAGTAAAGCGTTTCTAATTGGATGTCAGTTCAAGTACAAGTAATACTAAAAATAGGCTCATTTTAAAATTCTCTCCTAAAGTCATGATAAGCATATCAAAATTTCTTAATTTTATTTACAAATAAGAATAATTATCATTAGTGTTTGTATTATTGTTATAATGTTGCTAAAGTGTGCATTCTTTATTGCCGAACCGTTAATAGCGGTTCGGTCTTGTTGTTTTTAAATGTGAGCTGTATCAATAATCTAGCCATTCAGCTGGTGCCAGTAGCACCCAAAAAGGATCTATTTTCATCTTTTTGACTACACCTTGTTTGTTCGCTTTATCAAAAAATAATCGAGCTCTGGTTGGTCAATTTGCATGATTGTATAGAGTGTGCGTGATGGCACAAAACCTTTTTTCTACCGACACAGCTGAAAGGTATTGATAAAAAACTAAGTACTTTTAGGATTGTTATTTATGCCGATGTTATCAACACCTTCTACCCATAAAAAATCTGTTCGTGCACAAAAACCGCCACGTTTGGTGACTCGTCAAGCGCTCCTGAGTATCGCTATTGCTTCTGTCCTTAGTACGACAGCGTTTGCAGCTGAGAATGATGCGCTTATAGCGCAGCAAACCCCTGTTCAGGAAATCGCTGACTCACAAGACATGCCAAGCACTGAGTTAGATACTATTGTCGTTACCGCCGCCAGAAATGAGTTGGTACAAGCGCCTGGTCTATCTGTTATTAGTGAGGAAGCTATTGAGAAGGCATCGATTTCTAATGATATCTCAGAAATCGTTCGCAAAATGCCAGGGGTTAATCTTTCAGGGTCGTCTACTTCAGGCCAACGCGGTAACCAACGTCAGATCGATATACGGGGCATGGGGCCAAATAACACGCTTATTTTAATTGATGGCCGTCCTGTTACCTCTCGTAATGCGGTGCGTCCTGGCCGTGGAAGCGAGCAGGACACTCGCGGTGACTCACAATGGGTACCGCCAAGCGCTATTGCACGCATCGAGGTGTTGCGAGGTCCAGCAGCGGCGCGTTACGGCTCTGGTAGTATGGGCGGTGTGGTAAATATCATCACCAAGTCTCCAACCGAAAAAGAATTTTCGGTCACAGGCCATTACGAGCTACCAGATAGCGATCTTGAAGGCAAAAACTGGCGCACGAACATCAATATGGCAGGTCCATTGACGGATAAATTGTCTTTCCGTACCACGCTTGGCTATCATGACAGCGAAGGAGATGACCCTTATATCAATGCAGCAGATGCTCAAATTATTGATGACCGCGGTGTGCCAGCAGCCTCTATTGCTGCTGGCCGTGAAGGCGTCGAAAATATAGACGCGCGCCAGCTGTTTGAATATGCCATGGATGCAATGAATACGGTTGGCTTTGAAGTCAACTATAGTAATCAAAGCAACCGCTGGGCGGGTGACTCACAGTTTCAAACGATAAATGATGACTTAGTCAATGCGTTGGCAGGTCAAGAAACCAATAAGATGGAGCGTTATGGTGCTGCATTTACTCACCGCGGTGAGTATGATGATACCAGTAGTAACAGCTATCTGGAGTATACGCGCACTGTTAATGAGCGTCTCAATGAAGGTACTGCTGGTCGTTACGAAGGTGAAATCTCGCAACCTGAAGGAGAGGCAGAATATAATTGGACAAAAGCGACCTATGACACGTTGAATGCAAAATCGGAGTGGGACATCTACTTTGACAAACATACAGTAACGGCTGGTGCAGAATTCCGCGGTGAAAGATTGGATAATCCACTGGTTTCTGCTTTAGAGTTTGATGAAGGTTTTGACTTTGGAGATACTGAGGCCGACCCTTCTAAGCGTGACACTGTGACAGATTCATACCTTATTGGTGCATATTTAGAAGACAACTATCAATTGGCACCTGACTGGTATATCACACCCGGCGTACGTTTTGATTATCATGATCAAACGGGTAGCAACTGGTCACCTAGCCTAAATACTACTTGGAACTTTAGTCCAAACTGGTCAGTGAAAGCGGGCGCAAGTCGCGCGTTTAAGGCACCGTCACTTTACCAGCTTGATCCAAACTATATCTACTATACACGTAGTAACGGTTGCCCATCCAATGTACCACTTGATCAGCGAGGCTGCTATGTCTTGGGTAATCCTGATCTGGAGCATGAAACCTCTTGGAATAAAGAGCTGACCTTTACTTATGAAGACGATGATGGGCTGAACGCAGGATTGACTTACTATCACAATGCTTATGACAATCGTATCGGCGCTGGTGTAGAGCGTGTGGGTGTGGTCGGTGTTGTGGCCGACGGTATTGCCGCAGATCGCTCTGTTTTCCAATGGGAAAACCAAGGCGCTGCGGTCATCGAAGGTCTTGAAGGGTTTGTAAAAGTTCCCGTTACAGATACCGTCACGTGGTCAACCAACTTGACAGGCAATATCCGTTCAGAGCGTAAAGACACAGGTGAGCCATTATCGCTGATTCCTAAATTCACAATGAACTCAAATGTGAATTGGGACATCACGCCGCGCTGGAATACAGACTTTGGAGTGAGCTACTTTGGCACCATCGAAGCACCTGATCTTTCTGTCACGACTGGTGACGCGCTTGATACACTAAAGCTCGATCGTAAGCCATACGCGCTTGCCAATGTTAGCACGCGCTACAATCTAACGGATGACATCACCGTTGGTGCAGGTATTAAAAACCTGTTTGACAAGCAAGTTAAACGAGAAGGGACGACGACGAATGCTGGCGCACGCACGTTCAATGAGCCTGGTCGTTACTATATCTTCAATATCAGCGTTGATTTTTAATGGCTAGATGAATCATTTGTCTAAATCGAAAAAAGGTCTGAGCCATACGCTGAGACCTTTTTTTATGGGGTTTTTTGAGATTAAAGTGACGGTTGTATTTACAAATAAACAAACCAAAACTTGTATCACATAACCTTCTAAAGCTTAATTGTATCGAAAGGGATACTGTGCAAGAAGCTGTCTTGACAGTGACGATGGCGCTCACGTATATTTTAGAAAGACTTACTTTAAAGCATGGACTGTAAAGTAGTCGTTTTAAAAGAGTCTGTTTTAGAAACGATATAACTGGCTAAAAAATACAGTATCTCAGAATAAAAAATGCTCTAGTAGCAAGTACTGCGCTTTAGAGATGGGCGCATACATGCAATGCTTATCAGGGCTAGACTTCATCACATATTATAAAAAAGGATTTGACCCATGAGTACCACAGAATATACCGACATTACCGCTGCCGTCACCCGCGAAAAAGAAGGGCCTTTTACCTTAGAAGAAGCCAAAATTCGTGCGCCCAAAGCGGATGAGGTGTTGGTCAAAATCATTGCAACCGGCATGTGCCATACCGATATGATCGTCCGAGACCAAGACTATCCTGTGCCGCTACCATTGGTATTGGGTCATGAAGGCGCGGGCATAGTCGAAAAGATAGGCCCTTTGGTCAAAGATATTGAAGTTGGCGATCACGTGGTACTGTCTTATGGCTACTGCTCACAATGTAGCTCATGTCACTCAGGCCATGAGGCTTATTGCCAAGAATTTTACCCACGCAATTTTGGCGGCAGCGACATGGAAGGCAATAACGCGATTCAAGATGCTGATGGTAATCCAGTCCATGATCATTTCTTTTCGCAGTCCTCCTTTGCAACCTACGCACTCAGTCTTGAAAGCAATACCATCAAAGTCTCTAAGGATGCACCCATTGAATTGCTTGGCCCATTAGGGTGTGGTATTCAGACAGGTGCAGGCGCTGTGATTAATTCGCTAAAGGTGAGTCCAGGTACAAGCTTTGTGACTTTTGGGGCGGGCGCAGTGGGTCTATCAGCGGTACTTGCCGCACAAGTGGCTGGCGCGACGACCATCATCGCTGTCGATGTCGTACCATCACGACTTGAGCTTGCCAAAGAGCTGGGCGCAACCCACGTCATCAATAGTAAAGAAGAAGACGTGGTCGAAAAAGTACGTGAAATCACAGGGGGCGGCGCATTGTTTGCGCTAGAGTCAACGGGTATTCCTGCTGTCCTGCGCCAAGGTGTCGATTCACTTGCAACGCTCGGTACGATTGGCGTGGTTGGTGCTCCTGCCTTGGGCACTGATGCTGGCTTCGATGTCAATGATTTGCTGCTAGGCGGTAAGTCTATACAAGGGATTGTGGAAGGTGACTCCACGACCAAAATCTTTATCCCGCAGCTAGTAGAGCTGTATCTGCAAGGCCGTTTTGCTTTTGACAAATTGGTCAAATACTATGATTTTGAGGACATCAATCAAGCAGCAAAAGACAGCGAAGATGGTATCACGCTAAAGCCCATCATTCGTATTGCTGACCATGCTTAATACGGTATAAGGCATTTATTTGTAGAACGTTTTACCTAAAAATTTAGTTGTACTAAAAGTAGGACATGCTACTGCTAGAAAGTATCTTTTCTAGCGGCGGTATGTCCTACTTTTTTTGTCTGTAAATTGGCGGCTGTTTTGTTATTCATGTTGAGAGATAGTTGATAAAGGCCGTTAGAAACGTAGAGCTTTAGAATCTTATAGGCCTATTTGATAGCGTCTCTCAACAACCTTTGCTAGCAATAAATGAGAAATCTTTTCACCTTAGTTGTTTACCTTCGCGAGCTTTCGTTATAGTATAACGTTTTTTTTGAAATGTTATACTATAACGGAAAAAATTATGAGAAAGACTGCCTTAATTGCTGTTCTATTAGCACTAGCAGGGTTAGCATGGTATTTCATTGCTGGCGCTAAACCGTCTGATAGTCAGACAGCTTCTACGCCTCAAAGCGATAATCAACAAAACTTGATCGTGGTCACGCCATGGGAGCTCACGTCCATTGATCCAAGTAAGTCGGGATTTATTTTCCAGCGTTTGCAACTTGCCGAAACGCTCGTTGATGCCGCACAAAATGCCGATTTGCAGCCGATGCTTGCGCAAAGCTGGTCTGCCAATGACAAAGGTGATGTGTGGACGTTTGTATTGCGTGATGGCGTTAAGTTCCATGATGGCTCGTCATTAACGGCAGACGACGTGGTAAAAAGTTTGGAGGTGGCGTTAACCAAACCCACGGCGTTGAAGTCTGCGCTTATCTCACAGATTAAAGCCATCGACAGCCAAACGGTCGAGATTACGTTAGAAAAGCCACTGATGTCTCTACCTGCTTATCTCGCTCATGCCACCAGCATTATTTTGGCAACTTCCTCGTTTGACGATAATAATGAAGTAAAAGAGCTGATTGGTACGGGTCCGTATTACGCGACCAAAATTGAGCCGCCACAAAAAATTGAACAAAAAGCGTTTGCGGACTACTGGGGCGAAAAAGCCAAGATCCAAGATGTCACGTATCTGGCCAACAGTCGTAGTGAGACTCGCACCTTACTGGCCCAAAGTAAGCCCAACTATCTCGTATTTACCTTAGATTCCGCAAGCCTTTCGCGCTTGCAGCAAGACCCCAATTTACAAGTCAAATCAAAATCATTGGCGCGTACTATCCAATACAAAGTCAATGCCGAAAACCCTTTATTTAGCGATGTCAATGTTCGCCAAGCACTCAGTGACGCGATTGACAGACAAGGCATTGCCCAGTCTGTGATGCGTGCCGACAACGCCGTGGCCAATCAGATACTGCCGCCCATTTTTAAAGACTGGCAAATCAAAACCGCGACACAAACACCAGATCCACAAGCAATCAAACAACGTCTATTGGACTTGGGGTTTACAGCGGATGCCAATGGCATGCTACAAAAAGATGGCAAGCCGTTTAAATTCACCTTGCGTACTTTTTCAGACCGTCCAGAACTGCCTATTATTGCGACTGCACTGCAAGCCCAGTGGAAAAAAATTGGCGTGGATGTAGACGTGTCCGTGGGTAATTTTTCAGAGATTCCTGCCGGTCACCAAGATGGCACGTTAGAGATGGCGTTATATGCGCGTAACTATGGTATGACGCCTGATCCTGTTGGTTCACTCATAGAAGATTTTGATCCAAAGGGCAGCGATTGGGGCGTCATGAATTGGCAAGACTCTGAACTGACTGAAAGCTTATTAAAGCTGGAGACGACTAAAGACAATGATGTAGCCACCAAGCAACGGGTTTCAAAAATTATTTATGACGAACGTCCTATCGTGCCTGTGGTGTATTACCAACAAAACGCCGCCGCTCATAAGTCCCTAAAAGGCTTAGAGATTGACGGTCTAGAACGTAATTTTTATTTGAACAAACTGTCTTGGTAATTAGGGCATGTCTTCAATTCAATCGATGGTCATCTAAATGGGTTAAAAATGGCTAAATTTTGCCAAACCGCGTCAAATATCTGGTTAATATCTCGATATTATCTACGCTATTTTCCTTGTTTGACTGCAATTTATCTCATTATTGTTCTTATATTGGCACCATTTTTAAAATGAAGACACGCCCTAGCTGTTGCCGTAACTCGCTTTATAAATTTGAAAATAGTGACTCATAGTTATGTTTAAGTATATTTTGCAGCGTTTATTACAACTGGTCTTTGTCGTATGGTCGGTTGGCACCTTGACATTTATTTTGACTCGTAGCTTACCGGGGGACATGGCTTACCGCATTGCAGCCAGTCGCTACGGTTACGATCAGACGGATGCAGCCGCAGCCGCGATGGTACGAGCTGAGCTTGGTTTGGACAAGCCGTGGTGGCAAAGCTATTTTGACTGGTTGATAGATTTGGCGCAGTTTAATTTAGGGCATTCATTGGTGAGTGGTGAGGCGGTATGGACTGAGATTGCGCATCAATTTGGACATACTCTAGCATTGGCGCTAGCCGCATTGGCTTTATCGCTGATCATTGGGCCGCCCTTGGGTCTGCTTGCTGCTCAAAGACCAAGCGGGATATTTGATCGTTTGACCTTGGTGGTGAGTACGGCATTGCGTTCTGTGCCCGTTTTTATTATCGGTATTGCTCTGATTACGCTACTTGCCGTACAAGTAAAGTGGTTACCAGCGGCAGGGTATGGTACGCCGCAACATTATATTTTGCCAGCGTTGACGTTGGCGATTGGTCTGGCGGCAGTGTCAGTCCGCGTCAGCCGTCATGCGATGGTACAGGTGCAAACGTCAGAATATTATCAGTTTGCCCAGTTAAAAGGTCTTAGTAAATGGACTTCGTTTTGTCGACATGGACTGCGTAATGTGGCCATTCCAATTTTGGCCTATCATTCTGTTCAACTGGTTTATTTGGTGGAAGGGGTTGTGATTGTGGAGAGTTTGTTTGCGTGGCCGGGTAGTGGTCATGCCTTGGTACATGCGATTGTCGCTCGTGATGTGCCGATGATACAAGGCACCGCGCTGATCATGGGCGCTATGTTTGTGGTGCTAAACATGGTGGTGGACTTATTAAGTGGTTTGATTGATCCACGTATTGATTTAGCACGTTAACTTTTATCACAAACTCACATATAAACTAGGAAAGCCAACGTCATGAATGTTTTGAAGTTATTTGACAAACTGCAACCTGCACAACGTTTTGGAGTTATTTTACTCCTCTTATTAGTAGTGTTTGCCTTTTTACAGCCTATTTATTACCCAATAGACGCTAATATCCAAGATCTGGGTGGCATGTTGCAGTCATCGAGTGCCAGCCACTGGTTTGGCACAGACCATTTTGGGCGAGATATGCTGGCAAGGGTGGCATCCGCTATTCGTTTGTCGTTTTCGCTGATTATATTGTCAGTCAGTTTTGCGTTGTTTTTCGGATTATTACTGGGGGTATTAAGCGGTTACTTTGGCGGCTGGATAGACTTTGTCTGCCGGTTTTTGTGTGACATTGTCATGGCATTACCGGGCCTGTTGTTTGTCTTGCTGTTCGCCGCCATTGCACCCAACAGCTTTTGGTCATTATATCTTGGGATTTCATTGGTGCTATGGGTGGAGTTTTTTCGTATGGTGCGAGCCATGACGCAAACGATTGCCAGCAGCCGCGAGATTGAATCCTCACGTTTGATGGGCATGGACTTCTTTTATTGTTTTAAACGTCATTTTTTACCTAAGATTTTGCCGGTTATCGCGACGCTCAGTGCGTTTGCCGCTGGCAATGCGGTACTGGCTCTTGCCACATTGGGCTTTATTAATGTGGGTTTGCGTCCGCCTACGGCTGAGCTTGGATTGATGATGACTGAGTTGTTTCCTTACTATTATCAAGCACCCTTTGTTTTTCTACAGCCTATTATTGCCGTATTTATTTTGGTATTAAGCTTACAATTAATCTCAGGGAAAACAAAATGATAGAACAAGCAGCAGCACAACAACCATCTATAGAAGAATCGTCGATTAAGGACTCATTAAAAAACATCTTGGTACAAACGGATAATGTATCTGTGTTTACCAAGTCTGGACAAAACTTGGTTGAGCCTATCAGTTTGACGCTACATAAAGGACAGAACGTCACTATCTTAGGTGAAACAGGTTCAGGTAAAAGTTTGCTGGCTCAAGCCATCATGGGCGCATTGCCCGATGAATTGGTCAGTCAAGGTGATATCTTGATTGAAAACCAAACGCTAGACAAGCAGCAGCTTCGTGAGTACTGGGGCAGACGTATAGCGATGTTGCCGCAAGAGCCTAGCCGTTCTCTTAACCCCACCATGACTATGCTCGACCAAGTTTGGGAAAGCCTATTTTTTGTGGCCAAAAAAGACAACACGACCAGTAAGCAGTTGGCAAAAGAAAAAATCGATAGCTTGGGACTGGCAAAATCGGCAGATTATTATCCACATGAGTTGTCAGGCGGTATGGCACAGCGCGCCTCTTTTGCGATTGCTACCTCGGGCGGCGCGTATATCGTGATTGCAGATGAGCCGACCAAAGGTTTGGATGAAGCCAACAAACAAGCGGTCATCAGTTTATTAAGAAGAGTTGCCGAAAATGGCGGCACGCTTTTGACCATTACTCATGATATCGATGTGGCAAGATCATTAAGTGGCGGTGCCAGTGACCGTATGATAGTCATGAAAAAAGGTAAGCTGCTAGAAGAAGGCAATGGCGAACAGGTGCTCAATCAACCCACATCAGACTATGCCAAACAATTAATCGCTGCTGCTCCTCACAACTGGCAAAGCCAGGACAGAACTGTTATTCAAGACAGCCCTTTGCTCACTGTCCAAGACTTGAGTCTGGCGCGTGGCAAACGGGTGTTGTTTAAGGGCTTAAATTTTAGCCTGCAAAAAGCGGAAGTATTGGGGGTGATTGGCGGCAGTGGTATCGGTAAAAGCTCGTTGGGCGATACATTATGTGGCTTGCTACAACCTGCCAGCGGCGCTATCACTTGGCAACAGAAACCAAAGAGCCATCAGGTGCTAAAATTGTATCAAGACCCACCAGCCGCTTTTGCTTCGCATGTGCCACTACAAACCTTGCTAAATGACGTGATTAAAAAGCATCGATTGGATGCCAGTCGCGTGCCTTATTTATTGGAGCAATTAAAACTTGATGAGCGTATTCTCACTCGCAATGCGTTGAATGTGTCGGGTGGCGAATTGCAGCGTGTGGCTATCTTACGGGCGTTGTTGTTTAATCCTGTATTGCTATTTGCCGATGAGGTTACATCCAGACTAGACCCGATTACCCAAAAAGAAACGCTGGATTTGCTCGTAACTCAGTGCAAAGCGCAAGATTGTACATTGGTTATGGTCAGTCACGATCACTACGTAATGCGCCATTACTGTCATCAGGTCATTGATTTGGAGACATTGGCAATATAATAGCTGATAAATTGGCTTCTCAGGCTAAACATACTCACATAAAAAGAAGTCCAAAAAATGGTCGTTTTTTGGACTTCTTCATATTTACTAGCTTATTAAGAAATGTAGATAAGACAATCCGTTAGACATAAAGGCAAAGCAAGCAACTTTTCTAAGTGAGCGTTATCTATTAAAAATCAATGATCGATGCGCTCCTACACCAGCCATTGTGCCTGACATAACAGCTAGGGTTCCGCTTTGCATAGCGTTGGATAAATCACCAGCGACGAAGACGCCTTTTACTGAACTTTCTTTAAAATCATTGACTGTGACGACAGTGCCCATCGGCGTCTCTACGGTTTCAAGGTTTAGCATTTCGATCAGTGGTGACGCTACTATCGCTTTGGGCGCAACATATAATCCTTCAATGAGGATTGTGCGACCATCCTCCAGCAAAACATGCTGAATGTGTTCCCCGTCTCCGACCACATAAGTAATGGGGCTTTCTTCTATGACGACGCCGCGACTGATGAGATGATCCAGTACCTCGCCCTCAGGCTTGAACTGTCCTTGCGTAAAAAGGGTGGTTGCGCCCCAATCAGGAATCATTGCCGCTTGATGATAGGCCATCTCGCTCGTCGCCAATACGCCAAGAGATCGATCCTTTAATTCATAGCCGTGGCAATAGGGGCAATGAATCACGCTCTTTCCCCAATGTTCTTTTACACCAGGAATATCAGGAAGCTGGTCTGTAATGCCTGTTGTTAAAATCAGTTTTTTTGCATAGTATGTCGCGCCATTTTTTAGTGTGACACAAAATCCCTCTGGTATTTTATCAACCTTGGTAGCCATCTCTTCTACAAGATGAAAGGTTGGATAGTCGCTTAATTGAGACAATGCCGTTGTGCGAATCTGTGCAGGTGTTTTGCCATCCGAACCAAAGATACCATGAGAGGTTTTTGCAAAGCGATTGCGCGGTGAGTTGGCGTCTATTAGCGCCACATGACGGCGACCACGAACCAGTTGCATGGCTGCAGACAGACCCGCAAAACTGCCGCCTACAATAATCACATCTATTTTCATATTGAACTCACTATTGTTAAAGAATTTTTATTGTTACATGAAAATTAAGCGATGGCAATCATGTAATAGTAAAAGTTTCATGATATAGTTAATGTTTATTATTTAGGATGCCAGATGAGAAAAGATAGCCGACTCTCCCGCGCTTTACATGTACTAGTACATCTCAATGACGCTGATAAACCTGTCACCTCAGAGACAATAGCAGAAATGCTATCAACCAACCCCGTAGTAGTCAGGCGTATGCTGGCGTTGCTGCGCGATCAGGAATATGTTCACTCAACCAAAGGGCATAATGGCGGCTGGGTGCTTGCCAAGCCTTTAGGGAGCATTACGCTATTAGATATTCATAACGCTTTTGGGGACAGTTCACTTTTTACAGTTGGTTTGACTGACGAACATACCAACTGCCCAATAGAAATTGCGGTTAATAATGCGCTAAAAGAGGTCATGGATGAAGCGGAAAAATTAATGTTGAAGCGCTTTGGTGATATTCATTTGAGTGTGCTAGAAGAAGCGTTTAGATAGAGACATGGTAAGTAAAACTAAAAGGGTATTTAGACCTAAAACAATCGTTTAACTGCCATAAATAACGTATAAAAAAAGCCCAAAAAACGACCGTTTTTTGGACTTCTTTTTTATATTAAACCAACCACGAGTATTCAAACTTACGTTCTATTTTATCAGTTTTAGCTATTAGCGCGATTGTTTCAACATCCGTTGCCGATACTGATAGCGGCTATAATAAAAAATTGCCAAGCCGGGTATGTATAGCAGCAAGGACAATAGCAAATTATCAACGCCTGCCGCATAAATCAGCCAAACGCCATACACACTTGCGCCAAGACCGATGGCTTTGATATGCCAGCGCTCTGACTGTTGGAATGAGACTTTTACCAAGTATGCGCCCACCAAAAAGTAAGGGATAAGAATCATAGAGGTGGAGAGCACGACTAAGGTATTGTAGCCCTCACCAGTCAAAAAAATCATTAACAAACACAGCTGTACGGTCAAGCTGGTGAGCATCAGTGACGCGTAGGGCGTGCCTTGCTTATTTTGTCTAGTGAAAATACGCGGGAACGCATCATATTTGGCCGCTGTATAAGGCACTTCGGCCGAGTAAAGAATCCAGCTTAAGTAAGACGCCAGTACCGAGACGATAAGCCCAATACTGATCACCCATTTGCCCACGCTACCTGTCATCTGCGCCATGATTCCTGCCATTGACGGGTTGCTCAAAGCGGCAACATCAACGCGGCTCATTACTCCAAGCGAGAGCAGGGTGATGGCGATATACAGCACCAATGCCAAAATCACCCCGATATACGTGGCGCGCCCGATATCAGAACGCTTTTTTGCGCGTAGCGATAAGACAATCGCGCCTTCTATACCCGTAAACACCCACAAAGTAATGAGCATGGTGTTTTTTACTTGATCCATAAACGGTGTATTTAAGGTTTCACCTGCGCGGTCGGTATTATAGGTCTGTATATCAAAGGCATAATAGGCAAACACAATAAAAGCAATGAGTGGTAAGCTTTTGGCCAAGGTGGCAAGCAAATTAATAAGAGCGGCTTGTTTGACGCCGCGCAGTACCAAATAATGAACCAGCCACAAAATAGCAGACTCGCCTGCAAGCGCCCACAAGGTATTGCCTTCACCAAAAATAATACTATTGGGCGTATCCACAAAACTGCCCAATGCTGCAAACGCTACCACCAGATAGCCTACTACGCCAATGGTGGCACACAGCCAATAACCCCATGCCGAAAAGAAGCCTGCCAAGTCTCCAAATCCTGTTTTGGCATAGGTATAAATACCACCATCTAACTCAGGCTTGAGGCGCGATAAGTGTAAAAAGCAGCCAGCGAGGAACAAAATCCCCACGCCTGTGATCAGCCATGCGGCGATAATGGCATTCACCCCTGCGACTTCTGCCATGTTTTGCGGCAAACTGAAAATGCCAGCACCAACCATCGAGCTGAACACGATGGCAGTGAGCATGGTTAACCCAATTTTCTGTCCATTTTGCATCGTGCTGTCTCTATGTTGTGGAAGTACCTGTAAAATGCTGGCTTAATACTTCAATGTGCTCGGGGCCAATACCGCAGCAGCCGCCAATCAATGAAGCGCCTTGGTCTTGCCATTTCTTAGCCCAGACCAGATAGGCAGGCGGCGTCAAATCATCGCGTACTTCATCGAGGCCATCATTGGCAGTGGCGTCTTTTGGCTGCGGTGGAAAAGCATTGGCATAAGCGCCAAGCTTGATCTGCTGCGCGTTTTTGTCTTGCAAGGTGGTTTGCGCGACGTCTAACGCTTGATCAATCACTTCAGGCTGGCAGCAGTTGAAAAGGATGGCCTCAATATCAAGACCAGCCAGTGTCGCTACCGCTTCTTGCACCGTTTCTCCTGAGCGCAAGCGTGGTACATCAAGATGCTCACTGTCCTCCAGCGTAAATGACACCCAAAGTGGCTTACGATCCGTATCTAATGTGTTCAATAGTTCACGGATAGCAACCGACTCGGCGATTAAACTTTGGGTTTCAGCCAACCAAAAGTCCACGTGCGGAGCTAAGCCTTTAATAAGCGGGGTGGCGATGTCTTCTACGTGATCAGCATCGAACAAGTCAGCACGGTATGAGCCAAACAATGGCGGGATAGAACCAGCTACCTTGGTCGCTGTGCCTTCTAACGCGACTGCTGCACGTGCCATTTCTCCCGCTGACGTTGCCAAGTCTTGCGCCTGACTGGCAAAGCGTTCATCGCCAATATGAAAGGGTACTAACGCGTAGCTATTGGTAGTGATGACGCCAGCGCCGCTTTGGATAAAGGCACGGTGGACATCGCGGACGATTTCTGGTGCTTCTATCATTGCCAGCGCCGACCACTCAGGCTGGCGAAATGGAGCGCCGCGTTTTGCCAACTCTCGTCCCATGCCGCCGTCAAGAATTGTGATTGAATTGGTTGACATAATAAGTCCTTCTTTGTTGTAAATAGACGTCTCTACTGTGGCTCTGTTTTGAGAAGTAGAATTATTTAGAGGGTCGAAATACTAGGCGTAATAAAGAAGATATGCAACCAAAAGTTTGGCAACATTGAAAACTTATCACCTTTACTGTTTTATTCTCTCAACAGTGATTTGCCCTTTACTGTCTCTCGCAAATTGTCCATGATTGTTTTATAGATTATAAGTAGTTAGCAGATGATTCAACACGGTCATGTAACAGCAGATAGTGATTGATATTAGCTAGGAGGCTAAGCACCTTTATCAGCATTGCTTTTGACCAGCAACAGCGTATAGTTGTAGAGTTGATAACCCAACTTTCATCTGGGAATTACGTTATCGAGCAACCCTCGTTGTGTACACTCATCAAAGGAGCATGATATGAAAGCAGCACGTTTTTATGACAAAGGTGACATCCGTATCGAAGATATCCCGGAGCCTACCGTTGAGGCGGGTACTGTCGGTATCGACGTGGCATGGTGCGGTATTTGTGGGACGGATTTGCATGAATTTATGGAGGGGCCTATTTTTATCCCTCCTTGTGGTCACCCACATCCCATCTCGGGAGAGTCTGCGCCTATCACAATGGGGCACGAGTTCTCAGGAGTAGTATACGAAGTCGGCGAAGGCGTTGATGATATCGAAGTTGGGCAACATGTGGTGGTTGAGCCGTATATCATTGCTGATGATGTGTCCACTGCTGAGGGCGAAAACTATCACTTATCAGAAAATATGAATTTTATTGGTCTGGGTGGACGCGGAGGTGGCTTGTCTGAAAAAATCGCGGTCAAACGCCGCTGGGTACATCCTATCTCAAATGATATTCCCTTGGATCAAGCAGCCCTTATTGAGCCATTGTCTGTAGGCTATCATGCCTTTGTCCGTAGTGGCGCGCAGGCAGGTGATGTGGCGTTGGTCGGCGGCGGTGGCCCAATTGGTTTATTATTATCAGCGGTTTTAAAAGCCAAAGGTTTGACCGTCATCCTCACAGAGCTGAGCGCCAAGCGTAAAGAAAAAGCCTACGATAGCGGCGTTGCTGATTATATCTTAGACCCTACCGAAGTGGATTTAAAAGAAGAGGTGATGAAAATTACCGACAATCGCGGCGCGGACGTAGCGTTTGAATGTACCAGTGTCAACGCGGTGCTCGACTCATTGGTTGAGCTGACCAAACCTGCTGGCGTGGTGGTTATTGTCTCTATTTGGAGTCATCCAGCCTCCATCAACGTCCATAGTGTGGTGATGAAAGAGCTGGATATTCGTGGCACCATTGGCTATGTGAATAATCACAAAGACACCATCAAGCTGGTCGAAGATGGTTTGGTTGATCTTGAGCCGTTTATTACTCAGCGTATTAAGCTCGATGATTTGATTTCAGAAGGGTTTGAAACGCTAATTCACAACAATGAGTCTGCGGTAAAAATAATCGTGAATCCAAATTTATAAGCGATATGTTTGATTAAAATTGGCTTTGTAGAGTCAGTTAAGAAAACCAAAAAGCGTCATCTATTCGGATGGCGCTTTTTTTGCTAGTTTTTTGACTGTATATACCGTGATTGGCTAGTTGAAAATCGCTGAGCATTTTATGCGCTTTAATGCGACTTAAGAAACTAATTCACGCATTTTGGGGTGTTGTCTCAAGCCTTTGCTGCCGTGAGGCATGCTATTCCTGAAGGTTTGGGAAATAAAAATATCATCCTTGGTGATGGATGCGATGAGTGTAATGAGTTCTTTGGGAATAATTAATATTTTATGCACTTTAATATGGCCCATTCTATTCAATCCCCACCACTACCCAAGCAGCGGAAACTGATAGATAGTGGCGTATAAAAAGGTTGCGACTAGCACAGCAACGACGCTGAACCACACCATATATCGCTGAGGGGCTGACCATACGATGCGCCAATTGATTTTACCTCGGGTCGTCAGCCATTCCATCAAACTAATGGCAATCGTCAGCCATAATGTCCCCACCAAAAATCCACCCATGATATCGCTGAGATAATGTTCATTTAACACAATTCGGCTCAATCCTATGAGTAGGCATAATAAAATCGCGAGCGACAATGTCCGCACTTGGCGAATAAAGCTTTGGCTAAAACGAATCGCCATATAAGCGAGAAACCCATAAAGCGCGATACTGATGGTCGCATGACCGCTGGGAAAAGAGTAAGTGTGCTCCATCAGCAAAATATCTATCGGTCGCGCCCGTTGAAAAACCATCTTGCTCAAAAACGTAAAGGTGGTACTACCGATGATTGAGATCAGTAGTCCAATCAATATATAAGGCTGGCGTACTACGGCGCAGAGGATTGCCATCAGTAGAATGATTAAGCAAGTAACTGGTGTGGAGCCTAGGCTAGTGATGAAAATAAATGCAGGGACAATACTTGAGTCTTGTAGCACACTCATATGCTGCGACACAAACAGGTCGGTGGTCACAATAGAGTCTGCCTCCACGACATCCTCAACCAACCCTGCAAACAGCGCCAAAACATATATATTTAAGAGTGTCAAAACGGTGAGTATCAAGCCAGAAAAGTGACCACGGGCAAAGCGCTCTGTGATAAAGCCGAATAGCGCTGGGTACTTATGCTGTATACGCACCATCAGTGATAGGCGTGCAATATGTCTGCGCAACCAAAGCTCGCCGCGAGAGAGCAGCGCCAATAGGCGCTTACCATAGCGAATCAATAAGTGCTGGATCAGCCATAATAGCGCCATCGTTAAAATAAGCACCATGCCCAAGCTGACTAGCTGAGGGTGTTGTTCAATGAGAGCAATCATGGATAGCCTATTCCTTTATTGTGGCTGATAAGGCACTAAATCATGTGCTTACTATGGCGGTTAAATACAGTAATCGAAGTTCAAGGCATACTCGCTAGCCGCCCAGTCTAAATCATCGGCTGATACTGTAGCAAACCATACACGCATTGCTGTCTGGTTTTCTTTACGGTATGTCGTTATTTAAAAGCTTTACGCCATTTAATACTATTTTTATATCAGCAGTAAGCGGACATCTTTCTAAAGCAAAAATTGCAAAAAATAGGGTGCTAAAAAGCGGTTAAAACTGTTACCTTGAGCATTCATCTTCTCTTTAATATTCATAGACGCTATAAGTAAATATCTAATGAAAATATCCGCTCAAACAACCTTTGCCAGTCTAACGTTTAGCCTGTTGATGTCAACGTTGCTCTTTTCTGGAACGGCTCAGGCAGCAGACCCTATTGTCTCAAATGATTGCTTAAAGAATGAAGTCGATAAGCAAGCCGAGCGCCTAATGACGGAACATCAAATTTCCGGTATGGCGTTTGGGGTTATTATCGATGGTAAGTCATATTTTTACAATTATGGTCTGGCTGACAAACAGCGCAAGACACCAGTATCAGAGGACACCATTTTTGAGCTGGGTTCTGTGAGTAAAACCTTTACGGCAACCCTTGCTAGTTATGCGGAGTTAAATGGCGCATTGTCGCTGGATGATACAGCGGATAAATATATTCCATACCTAAAAAACAGCGACATTGGCAACACAAAGCTTATCAACCTAGCGACTTATAGTGCAGGTGGGTTACCGCTACAAGTGCCAGAAGATATTAAAAACGACAAAGAGTTGCTGCGATACTATAAATCTTGGCAACCAGAGTTTCCTGTTAACTCAGCACGCTTGTATTCTAATACAAGCATTGGGCTGTTTGGACATATAGCGGCCTTGAGTATGGACAGCGACTATACCGAGCTGATGGAAAACACTATATTGCCTTCACTCAAGATGACTAATACGTTCGTGGATGTGCCTGCTGACAAAATGGCGGATTATGCGTTTGGTTATAATGCGGCAGGCGAACCTGTCAGAGTCAATCCTGGCCTATTGGATGCAGAAGCCTATGGCATCAAATCAACCAGTGCAGATATGACGCGCTATATGGCAGCAAATATGGGACTGGTGCCTTTGGATAGCCAAATGCAGCAAGCATTAAACAACAACAGAAAAGGCTACTATCAAACAAAGCACTTCACGCAAGGGCTGGCATGGGAGATGTACCCTTTGCCTATGACGTTACCAGTGCTTGTCGAGGGTAATTCGACAGAAACCATTTTAAATCCTCAGCCCATACAAGTAAATGAGCCACCAACCCCTGTGATGAATAATGTATGGGTCAATAAAACTGGATCTACCAATGGTTTTGGTGCTTATATGGCTTATGTACCTGCCAAAAAAACAGGCATCGTCATTTTGGCAAATAAAAACTACCCCAATACTGAACGCGTTGAGGCAGCTTATAGGATTTTAGAGAGTGTAGTAAATCACTGACACTTAGCTAGGCATAGGATGTTTATAGTCAGGTGAATATAATAGAGCATCAGCGGAGCTGGGATAAATTTTTCGTAGCCTTTATTTGCATAGGCACAGCAAGCAAGAAAAATTTGTCCCAGTGCCGCTTCATAATGTTGTACATCTATTTTATTTAATACAGACAAAAAACCTGATATCTATCTAAGTTTTTTGTTAAAACTACCATCAGAGATTAAGAACAGCCTTCAACCAAATAAATCGCTTCTGGAATACCGATATCAATGCTTTGTACTTGACCTTCCAACGCTCTTTTAGTCTCTACAGTCCAGTCAGTCTCAGTAATGGTATTGGCACTGAGCTTTTGCCCGCCTTTGATGTGATACTCAACTTGCAAGGGTAGCGCATCGTTCTCGTTATTTAGTTTGATGTTTTCTGCTTTTAAGAGCGTCCCTAAATTCTCATCATTTACAATGATGAAGTTCACGTTTGCGATCAGATTGTAATAGTCACCATCAACGGCATATTTATCAACCGCATAGGTGATACTGTCATCATGCGCGCTCATTACCGCTTCCACAGAATCGCCAACATGGACCCCTGTATAAAAAGGCGTTTTTGTATCTCGAATGCTGATCAGTGCCACTTTGCCGTCTATGATTTGATATAGCACGGCTGCGCGTTCGCCATAGGTTTGATCTGTATAAACCTGCTTTGGATCACTCACGTAGTAGCATTGCTCGTTATCACTCTGCTGTTTGGTCAATCCCAAATCAGCCAAAAGCGCAGGGGTAACTACCTGTCCAAAGCCCAGCTTTTGATAGCCTGATGGACTCACGACTTGGTCGTCAGGTAGGTTTGTTTCTTTGTTCGTTGCTTTATCGTCAGTGACAACATTGTCAGTATCAACACTGTCAGTATCAACGGATGTCTCTTTGCTTTCTTCAATTTGCACCGCTTTGTCACCAGAAGGTGAGGGCTGTGAATCGCAACCTGTAAGTAGCTGCATACTACCTACCAAACATGCAGAAACCAGTAAAGATTTAGACAGTAAATGGTTATGTGAATCGAACATGGTCATACTCCTAGATGTAGCAAATGCAACAAGTTTTGTTCTCTATAAAACAGTCATAATAGAGCTGAATCTGGTACTTCATTGTTGACTTATATCATATTAATGGTAATCTAACCACTCTTTGGGGAGTAGCCTGCTTTCACTCTATGAAAGCGTTCGTATCAACATACTTGGCCACATGCCATGGTGCGAACACCTCTCGGTTGGCGAGACCATCGATATATCCACACTGCAGGTCGAGAGTGTGCGTATGTCGTGGACTCTATACTCGACCTGAGATACCCAAAATGAACCCTGTTGCTCTTCTATTACTTGCTTTTTCCATGTCTACTGATGCCTTTTCTGTAGCCATTAGTAAAGGCGCTAGTCTCAAAAACCCTCGTTTTACCGAAGCTTTAAGAATAGGCGTCATTTTTGGCACCATTGAAGCGATCACTCCCATTATTGGCTGGTTAATTGGCCGTTCTGCCACTTCTTTTATAGACGCTTCTTTTGTTGAAGCATGGGATCACTGGGTCGCGTTCGTCATTCTTACAGGCTTAGGATTGCACATGCTGTATGCAGGATTGAAACCTAGTGATGACGAACAAGAAGCGCCCTCAAGACACTCCTTTTTCAAACTTGCCGTTGCCGCTTTTGGCACAAGCATTGATGCGATGGCCATCGGCGTTAGCCTTGCGTTTATAGAGGTTAATATTTTGCTAGCAGCGGGTCTGATCGGCTTGGCAACGGGCATGATGGTCACGATAGGCGTCATGCTTGGAAAAGTGCTTGGTTCACTTGTCGGTCACAAGGCTGAAATATTCGGTGGTCTAATGCTCATCGCTATTGGCGGATGGATACTAGCAAGTCATCTGTAAAGTCGTTTTAAAAAAAGTCTATTCAAACGAGATAAACCACGCTCATATCAGCAGATGAATTTGGTTGATTAGACAGTTATACCTACATTATAATTCGATCTTTGTTAGATATTAAAAGGTAAAGAGACGATGGACTATACAACTTGGCTGACCTTTACCATCATGGCAACTTTAATTGTAATGTCGCCAGGCCCCAATGGGGTCATCGTATTAAAAACATTAGGTCAATATGGCTATAAGCCGACATTGCTCATTATTTTTGGTCTATTTTGTACAACGTTTATGCATGGTCTCTTTGTTCTATTTGGCTTATCCGCCTTATTAATTTATGTACCGCAAGCGTTTATGGCTATTAAAATAATAGGCGCTTTATACTTGTGCTATCTAGGGATCAAATCACTGAAACAAATCTTTAATTATAACCAAACCAAGAACAGCGTGAATGTGAGTTCCCCCTCTCAAGTAAGTAGTCATAAGAAGTTGGGCAGACAGTTTTGGCGAACAGGATTCATTACCCAGATTTTAAACCCTAAAGTCTCTGCGCTTTATTTAGCAGTTATTCCTAACTTCGTTGATTTTACATCTGCGACTGCTACCACAGATACTTTGCTTCTTACCTTTACCCATGCAAGTATTGTAGGAAGCTGGTTTATACTCCTAGCTACCGTCAGTATGAAGCTTCTTCCTTACTTCAAGAATGCCTCTATTGGAAGATGGCTGAACGGTTTGGCAGGAGTTGTAATGCTATATTTTTCAGCAATGCTACTGACTTATGAGGCGAAAAAGGTGTAGTACACTTTTTCGCCTCTAATATTTCTTTCAGGTTTTTTCTGTGCAAACCTTTGAATATATGCAGTATTTTTATAAAGATGATGCTGATAATTAAGAGTCATCAGTGTTTGAAGGTTACGAATAGTGCAAATGTCTATAGCCGTATTATCCGTAATAGAGTTTGCTTTAAATCTGCGTTGGCTCAGTCTTATTTAAATGCCTTTTTAACACATAGTCGAATATAAATGGACCAAATGGCAAGAACGATCCAAGCACGCCTGCAGGTATGGCCCAAATCGGCATTTTTATTCTCATGGCAGTGGCGAACAGTACCACAATATAAGCCACGAATAACATACCGTGTGCCATACCAACGTAGGTCACAGCTTCTGGAATGCCCATCATGTACTTTAACGGCATGGCGATGCACAGTAATAGTAAAAAAGAAGTCCCTTCTAGGTAGCCCATAATCATAAGACTTTTCAAAGCAACGTTTTGTGCTTTGTTAAGGTGAGGTATGGGTTCAAAGATTGACTGAGCCTGCGACACTGTATTTTCCTTTTGTGACTATGAGCAAATAATAGAGAGTAGGGCTTGCGATATCGATACTTTTAGAGCTTTTTATGATGGTAGCCATTCTGACGGTATCGACCGATATCGTCAATAGCCCCTTTATTAGACTGATAGTATTTTGTGATGACAATATTTTCGGTAAACCATCAAGGTCAACATTAAATGCGCCTCTGCCCAGACAGTTGCACTCAATAGGCGTAGTATGGATATGTAGTTAAGCAAAAATGAAAATCTCAATGAGCCAATGAAACATGTTCTTATTTCAATTAGCTGAGGTATTTAATTATGAAACGCGCCGCACAATTACAACCCTTATCCCGCCAGCATCACCTTGGTCTCAATCTATCTCGCCACGCCAAAGAATGCACTGATGAGCCTAAAGAGATTAACAAGCATTGGCTGAATCTAACGTCTTATCTCAATGACATGCAACATCATTTTCAGATTGAAGATAATCTAATCGCTAATGCGCTACAACCTTATCACAACGCCCAACCTGAGGTGGCATCAGCACTTCGTACCCTCGATGAACAACATAAATCTTTGCATACGTTTATGTCAGAGGTAGAAGAGGGAGCGCAGTCTCAGAGCAGTCTTGTCACGGTGGAACAAGTTAGAAAGCTTGGCGCACTGTTATACGATCATATTCGTTTTGAAGAACGTGAGTTGTTTCCTCTGGCTGAGCGTTATCTGACTAAAGAGGAATTGGATGCTATTTATGATGCCAGTCCAAATGAAATCAAACGCTTAGACGAAAATCGCTAGACAGGCTATTGGCTGTGGTGTATGTCAGTAGAGTCTCAGTCAATAGCGAGGTAGCCTGCATCAGAAAAGTACTGTTGTCCGGCAGGCGAGCGCAGATAGTTCGAGAAGTCGGTTGCCACAGATGCGTCGCCGATTACAATACCGTCTTGCAAAATAGGTGGGTACGAATCTGCGGCCAAGGTATAAAACTGATTAGGTTTGGCCTTAATTGCCGTCAGCTGTGATTGGGCGACGAAACCATAATCGACACTGCCAGTATGCGCGTACTGAAACGCTTGCCCGATGTTTTCGGCTTGTATGATGCGTTTTTGCTCAGTAAGCGTGTCGTAGAGGTTTTGCGCTTGTAGATAAGATTTTGCTGATTCGCCATAAGGGGCAAGTTTTGGATTGGCAAGGGTGATTTTTGTGTTCGAGCCAGTCGTTAATAAGTTGTTCAATGCCGCAGGATTAAACCCCTCTAAAGAATGCGACACGCTATAAATGGCCAGCTGACCTTTGGTATAAGTGAAGGGCTCTGACATGGTTTTGTTAGCAGACGTGCCATTACCTAGTTTTTCTTTGACAAGCTTGGCAGGAAATTCTTGATTGGCTGCCAAAAATATATCGTAAGGCGCGCCGGAGGTAATCTGCGCATATAGCTTGCCTGAAGAAGCATACGTGACATCAATCTTTTGGGTGGGCAGGTTTTTGTCGGTTTTATACCCTGCAATGATTTTGGGCAGTACATCGGACAAATTGGCAGCCGCCGCGATACGGAGCGTTTGATTCTGTTCAGTGGCGTTATTGGTGCCCGAGGGCGTAGGCTCAATGTTTTGTTCTTTGGTACAAGCCGTTAGCATTAATGCTAAGCAGGCCGATGTCACGATTGCGGGTTTACTCATGATTTAGCCTTGTGATCTTGCTTTATTATTGAATTTTATTCTTATCAGCCAAGCTGGCAAAGTATAAAACATTAACTGCCATCATGGTATCAGGCATGGCAATATCAAGGACAGGGTGTCTGTATGATTTTCTATTAATGGGGTTATGGCTTTATCAGTTTGGCATTCAATGCTCAATCACATATTATATAGGTGCTCAGTGTCCAACAGTACGTTTATCATGAATGACTTGGATTGAGACGCATAAAGTGCGGCACAAAGTTGCAAGGGCGAGTGCGGCTATCGAGCTGTGCTTTTAAAATACCTTCCCAGCCTGTGCGACAAGCACCTGACGAGCCAGGCAAACAAAAAATCCCTGTGCCATTTGCCATTCCTGCAATAGCACGCGACTGAACGGTTGACATGCCGATGTCGTCTTTTGAGATGAGACGGAACATTTCACCAAAGCCGTCCACGGCCTTATCAAACAATATGCTGACCGCTTCTGGCATACTGTCACGAATATAAAAACCTGTCCCGCCAGTCGTGATCACAGCATGGATGCTTGGGTCAGCAATCCAGCCGCTAATAACAGCTCTAATCTGATAAATATCGTCGATGATTAGCTGGCGGTCGGCCAATTGATGGCCTGCTGTTTTTAGCTGATCAATCAAATACTGTCCCGAGGTATCTTCTGCCAGAGTGCGACTGTCAGAGACTGTCAAGATGGCGATATTAAGCGGAATAAATAGGGCTTGAGGCTTACTCATGAATGTTCCTTAATAACTATAGCGAAAATCTAGCGAATGACATAATCGAGAATACTTTTAGCCCCGAAACACGTTTTCTTGCTCAAGGGTCATCTCGATGCCTTCGATGTCTACGGCATTGGCTAAGGTAAACAGGTAATCGCATAATGATTGGTGAAACGCTTGTTGGCTCAGCTTGTTATGGATGGCTGGGCTGACTTGCTCATACGTCATTTGTATGCCTGACTCTTTATTGAGCACCTCAACAATGTGAAAACCGTATCTGCTCTCGATGGGGCTCGCAGCCAGTCCTGCCTCTAATTTGAATAATGTGCCTTCAAATTCTGGAACGGTTTGTCCTTTACTAATGATACCCAGCTCGCCACCTTGTTCTTTTGATGGACAGGCAGAGTGCTGGCGTGCCAATTGAATAAACTCAGCACTAGGGTTTGGACTGTTTTTGATTTGTTCGATAAATTCGTAAGCGGTCTTTTTAAGCATTAACCGCTCATCACCATCTTCAGGCAAACACGCCAGCAAGATATGGCGCACTGTCATAATAGGATCGGTCATAAAATCAGTCATATTTTGCTTATAGTAACGCTCACACGTTGCCATATCAGGAATCGCCGCTTGTACATTATTATCTATTAAAGCAGAGATTGCTTTTTCTTCGTCATCCAACCATGCAGCCACGCCGAGACTTGGCTCATCTAAAACAGCAAGTCTGAGCAATTCACGAACGACTAAAGCCTGCGTCGCCAAAAAGACAGCGTCCTCTTTGTTTTCTGCTGGATGGTATTGTAGCTCTTGCGCGATAGCCGTTCTGTCTATCATCACGCCATTTACCAGCACAGAAGGCAATTCATCACGGCTAGAGGCAATGAGATTTTTATGATGACTATGTTCTTCTGCCATCGCTTTTTCGATAAATTCTTGGTCAGAATGCGGTTTTTGCAGGTCATCCAGTGTTGGCATTACCCGAATGATATCATCACCATGACTATGATTGTGCTCATGGCTATGATCGTAGCTGTGGTCATGGCCACAATCATGACCGCTATGTGTGTTATCAGCACCAGTAGAAGCATGAGCGGCACGATTATCACTGTTAATATGACTACTGGCGTTATTATTAGTAGCATGGTCGGCTGGATTATAAGTACTGACAGTCATGGCTTTTACTCCGCTAAAGATTTTTATAATAGAAATGCTAAAGTACAGGGTGTAGGGATTAAATATCGCCTTACTGAGATTTCTTTTGCCTAACGATCTGATAACGGCGACCAAAATACCAAATGGGCGCGCTAATGATGTGTATCAGTCGAGTGAAAGGAAAAATCATCACAAGGGTGATGCCAAGCGCCATGTGCAGCTGATAAATCAGGCCAGTCTGCTCTATACGCGCGGCTGCATGCCACGGTCTTAAGATGGTGATGTCTTGTGCCCAGCCCGCCAGATTCATCATGGTTAAACCATCTAAATGCTTCACTGAGGTAAAGATGGACAATAGACCTAAATTAAGCTGAATAAATAACAGTACCAGTACCAGTTTGTCTGAGAACGTTGAGGTGTTTGAAATACGATCATCCGTAAAGCGTCGCCACATCAGCATGACTAAGCCGAACCAACAAAATACCCCCGCGATACCACCGACGACCACCGCTAAAATCTGTTTATGACCGGCACTAATAAAGCGGTCATAAAGAAAATGCGGTGTCAGCATCCCAAATAAATGTCCCAGCAGCACGACGATAATACCGACATGGAATAGGTTGCTGGCAACACGCATGTTTTTGCTTCTTAGCATTTGTGTTGAACCAGTCTTCCATGAGTACTGAGACAAGTCAAAACGTACCCAAGTACCAATAATAGCGATGGTCAGTGCCACATACGGATAAACGCCAAAAAGGAAAATTTGTAGCCAATTTAAATTGACTAAAGACTGTACACTAGGATCTGCAATGTTCATGTCCTTTCTCCTTATTATGGTTTAACCGATTGGTTGGTTTTAAAGTCCACCCAGTGCACAGGTGCATCGACCGTTTTGGTAGCGTTGGCATTTCTAGCGCCAGATTTGGCTGCCAGATTTTGAGTGCTCGTCTGCGAAGAACAGCGCTCTTCTTGTTGTGCATCTAAGAAGGTGACGACTTCTTCTTCCCATTCTTTGTCTAATGCCTCAAAACTGTCATCGCGTTGCTCTTTGCTGATTTTTTCTTGATACTCTTCCACCATATCGAGCGGTTTGCCAGCGATCTGTAATAGCGCATTGAAGCAGCCTTGATAGGCACTGCCACGATCTTCGAGTCTGGCGGCGAGCAAAGCAATGATGTGGCTGACATCAGCGATATCCATACGAATCTGAATATCATCGTCGATAACCGTTGCTTGATAAGCTAAGAACTCTAGATATAAAGGCAGATAATCAGGCAGCTCTTTTACGCTAATCTCAAAACCGGCTTCTTGATATTGGTTCATCAAATCAACCATGGCTTGACCGCGATCGCGAGACTCCCCATGCACATGCTCAAACAACCAAAGCGATAAAGAGCGACCGCGCTCAAACAGACCGTCATAGCGAGCTTGCGCCTCAAGCGGCCCTGTATCGATTAAATCTTCAATCAAGTCAATGATTTGTTGACGTACTGCTGGGCTAATCAAGGTGGATTTTGCGACAATCTCTGTGCAATCTGCCAACGTATTGTCCAAGAACAGCTCATTATTTGGATAGTCTATGAGTAAGCTTAAGACCTTTAATAGCTTTAAGTCTGATGTACCAATGAGCGGCGGGGCAATAGACTCAGTCACTGAATGGTGATGATCAAATTGTGTAGTTTGCATATTAAGACTCCCACTTTTGGACAGTGTCGATGAAATCGCGGCGATTGGCTTTGCGTTGTCCAAACATGCTGTTGTCAGAATGTCCTGAGCAACCCTCACCGAAGGTGAAGCCGCAACCATTACGTTCAGCGAAGGCATCACTTAGTGCTTCTTCACGATGCGCCGTTGGGATAACAAAACGGTCTTCATAGTTGGCGATAGCAAGATAGCGGTACATCTCTTCTACTTGTAGCTTGGTGAGACCAACATCATCTAAGATACTTTGTACTTCTTGTTTTTCGACCAGTTGCATCCGTTTGTAGCTACGCATGGCAAGTAGGCGTTTCAATGCCAAACGTACTGGTGCTTCATCGCCTGCGGTAAGCATGTTGGCAAGATAACGCAGTGGAATACGTAAGCTGTCTACATCTGGAATGAGGCCATCCATACCGACTTTGCCCGCTTCAGCAGCATTTTGAATCGGTGATAACGGCGGCACATACCAGACCATTGGCAATGTACGGTATTCAGGGTGGAGCGGTAGGGCAAGTTTCCAATCCACCGCTAGCTTATAAACGGGTGAGCGCTGCGCAGAGTCAATGACAGACTGCGGCACGCCGTCTTTTAGTGCTTGGGCAATAACGATAGGGTCATTCGGATCTAAGAATATGTCTAACTGCGCTTGATACAGGTCTTGCTCATTCGGCATGCTCGCCGCTTCAGCGATTTTATCCGCGTCATACAGCAATACGCCTAAGTAACGGATACGGCCGACACAGGTTTCTGAACAAACTGTTGGCAAACCCGCTTCAATACGGGGATAACAAAAGATGCATTTTTCAGATTTGCCTGACTTCCAGTTGTAGTAAATCTTTTTGTAAGGACAGCCTGATATACACATGCGCCAACCACGACATTTTTCTTGGTCAATCAGCACGATGCCGTCTTCTTCACGCTTATAGATTGCACCACTAGGGCATGACGCTACGCAAGTGGGGTTTAAGCAGTGCTCGCACAGACGCGGCAGATACATCATGAAGGTATTTTCGTATTCGCCATAAATCTCTGCTTGAATGTTGTCAAAGTTTTTATCTTTACGACGTTTTTCAAACTCTGTGCCGAGGATTTCTTCCCAGTTAGGGCCCCATTCAATCTTTTGCATACGCTTACCTGTGATGGCTGAGCGCGGACGAGCGATAGGTTGATGGTTGCTGATGGGAGCGGTGTGCAAATGCTGATAATCAAAATCAAACGGCTCGTAATAATCATCGATTTCTGGCAAGTCAGGATTGGCAAAAATATTGGCCAAGACTCTGAATTTGCCGCCGATGCGCGGATTGATCGTGCCGTTGGCATTACGTATCCAACCGCCCTTCCATTTGGTTTGGTTTTCCCACTCTTTGGGATAACCAATACCGGGCTTGGATTCAACGTTGTTAAACCACGCGTATTCCATACCTTCACGGCTGGTCCAGACGTTTTTACAGGTGACTGAGCAGGTATGACAACCGATACATTTATCAAGGTTAAGCACCATGCCGACTTGCGAACGAATTTTCATGGATCTGTGCTCCAAATAGTAATAACAAAAGCCGCGCTTCATTTTTTGACGTTATCTATTAAGTAGATGTCTCTTAAACAGAAGACTTTTGAATAAAAGAAACGGCTTTACCCTTCAATGCTGATCGGTAATGGACGAGGTAATTCGTTATCCGGCTTATCTTCTAGCCAGTCGATTTTTGACATCTTACGAATCACGACAAATTCATCACGGTTACAACCCACAGTGCCATAGTAGTTAAAGCCATAAGATTGCTGGGCATAACTACCAATCATATGCGTCGGTTTCAAGATAGTACGGGTCATTGAGTTATGAATACCGCCACGCGTACCGGTCTGCTCAGAACCTGGGATATTGACCAGTTTTTCTTGAGCGTGATACATCATGGTCATGCCTTCTTTGACTCGCTGGCTGACGATGGCACGAGCAGTAAGCGCGCCGTTAGCATTAAATAGCTCAATCCAGTCGTTATCGACGATACCTGCTTTTGCGGCATCAACTTCTGACATCCAAACACAAGGGCCACCGCGGCTCAGAGTCAGCATCAATAAGTTTTCAGAGTAAGTACTATGGATACCCCATTTTTGGTGCGGTGTTAAAAAGTTCAGTACAATCTCTTTATTACCATTCGGCTTGGCATCTTTTACCATCGCAGTGGTTTTGGTATCGATAGGGGGACGATACTGCTGCATCTGCTCACCAAACGCTTGCATCCAAGGATGGTCTTGATAAAACTGTTGACGACCAGTCAGCGTACGCCAAGGAATCAGTTCATGGACGTTGGTATAACCGGCGTTATAACTCACTTCATCCGACTCAATACCTGACCACGTTGGGCTTGAGATGATTTTACGTGGTTGAGCCACGATGTCTTTAAAACGAATTTTTTCATGTTCGCTAGATTTGGCAAGATGCGCATGCTCGCGACCGGTAAATTCAGACAATGCTTCCCAACCTTTGACTGCTACATGACCATTGGTTTCAGGGGCGAGCATTAAAATCATTTCAGAAGCATTAATAGCGGTGTTTAGACGTGGTCGACCTTCAGAAATACCCAGCTCAGTCACACAGTGGTTTAAATCACCCAGTTGTTTGACCTCGGTTTTCATATCCCAGTTCAAGCCTTTTGAGCCGTTGCCTAGCTTTTCTAGGGCAGGACCAAGGGAGGTGAATTTGGCATAGGTGTTCGGGTAGTCGCGCTCAACGGTCAGAATCATCGGACAGTTTTTGCCGGGTACAGGTTTTTCGCCAGCCGTTTTCCAATCAGTACCACCAAATGGTTGTGCAAGCTCACCTGGAGTATCATGTTGCATCGGCAAGGTGACGACATCAGTTTCAACACCGAGGTGACCTTTTGAGATTTCCGAGAAGCTCTTGGCAATGCCTTTATAAATTTCCCAATCCGTTTTAGATTCCCATGCAGGGTCTGTAGCGGCAGTGAGTGGATGGATAAAGGGATGCATGTCTGAGGTATTCATATCGTCTTTTTCATACCAAGTTGCGGTCGGTAAGACGATGTCAGAATATAGGCAAGTAGAAGACATACGGAAGTCTAACGTGACAACCAAGTCCAATTTACCAGTAGGGCCTTTTTCTACCCAATCTACTCCTTTTGGTTGCAGTTGACCTGCGGCATTTTCTTCATTGAGCAAGCCATTTTTGGTACCCAAGAAGTACTTGAGCATATATTCATGACCTTTACCTGATGAGCCCAATAGGTTTGAGCGCCAGATAAATATATTGCGCGGGAAGTTGTCTGGGTTGTCTGGAGATTCACAAGCAAAGCGGATGCTGCCATCTTCGAGAGAATCGACGACATACTCTTCCACGTCTTTACCACTTGCTTTGGCTTTAGCAGCGATAGTTAATGGGTTGCAGTTTAATTGCGGAGCAGAAGGAAGCCAGCCTGCGCGCTCTGCCTGAATGTTGTAGTCAAGCATATGCTCAGGAAAAAATGTCTTATTGACGAGTGGGGATAGTATTTCATGGGCAGAAATAGTCTCATGACGCCACTGTGAGCTGTGCGCATAGAAAAAGCTGGTACCTGCCATCTGGCGTGGTGGACGCATCCAATCGAGCGCAAATGCCAATGGCAACCAGCCGGTTTGTGGACGCAGTTTTTCTTGACCAACATAATGCGCCCAACCGCCGCCAGACTTACCGATACAACCACAAAGCATGAGCATGTTGATTACGCCGCGATAGTTCATAT
>NZ_JBQSYC010000007.1:0-139967 GCF_052378885.1 Psychrobacter sp. AOP22-C1-C5
GTAAATAGACAAGTCCATACAGACAGTGAATTGGTCAATTCGAATATTGGAAATAATAGGTAGCCCTTCATGTCCCTTAAGAGCGCAGAAAAGTCTCCGTCATTAACGCAAAATAAATCGTCGAAAAAATCTTATCTGTTGGCGTTCGCTTTCAGCGCGGGTTCATTATTGACAGGGCTAGCAGCGACTGGGCTGACGGCCGTGCCAGTGGCATCGCAAGCGGCAGGATTGGGCGATTTATTTAGCAGTGATAAAAGCGCGACCCAACCGAAATTTTTGCCTGTTGATGAAGCGTTTCAGGTCAGTAGCAGTAGTAAACCTGTCAATAATGGCACGCGCTTAGCCATTAACTTTGACATTACGCCTGAGCACTATGTTTATAAAGACCAAATTAAGCTAACGTTGCCTGCTGGCGTGAGCGCTGCACCTTTTAGCTTTAGCCAAAAGCCTATCTCCATAGATGATCCGACCTTTGGTCAAGTATTGGTCTTTGACCAAGCCAATATGGTTGCTAGCACCGTTTTGAGCAGTAGTAATGGCAAGGCGATAAATAATGCCGCTGTAACGATAGGTTGGCAAGGCTGTGCCAAAGCAGGACTTTGTTATCCACCGGAGAAAATAAAAACCACGGTCAAAATTGCTGCGTCACAATCGGCAGCCAATAGTTCAAGTAGCACTGCTACAGTTTCTGCGAGCAATAACAGCAATGCAGAAACTGCGCAAGCATCTACAGAGGCGACTGATACTGATCGTCTTGCTACAGAGCAAACTACGCCAGATGACGAGGTGATTGATTACGCTTTGTTAGATGATGAAGCATTAGATGCAGAGCTTGGTACTAGCAATACCATCTCTGGTGCCGATGAAGAAGTTGTAGGCGACAATGTCACAAGTAATATGCCAGCAAACGATAGCGCTACAACTGCAACAAACAATACCGTTGTCGTTGATAACGCCATTAATAGTGACCCTTTTGGCTTAGCTTCGCATCCGTGGTTGGCATTGGTGTTATTGTTCTTGGCAGGGTTGGTCTTGGCATTGACGCCATGCGTGTTACCGATGCTACCGATTGTTGCCAATATCGTCGCGCGTGAAGACAATCCAACGGTAAAACGCGGTGTTATTTTAACGACCAGCTACGCTATTGGTGTTGCCATCGCTTATGGTATTTTAGGCGCGGTCATTGCGGTATTTGGCGAATCGTTAGGCATTATCGGTTGGCTACAAAATCCGATTATTTTAATTGGGTTTGCCATCGTTTTTGTCTTATTAGCCCTTTATATGTTGGGCGTATTTAGCATTCGTCTGCCGAGATTTATCAGTAGTAAAATGCAGGGTCTAAGCCAAGCGGGGGATAGCAAACTTGGTAGTACGGGTGGCAGTTTAATTGCGGGATTCTTATCGGCGCTCGTGGTATCGCCATGCGTTTCGGCACCCTTATTTGGGGCGCTGCTTGCTGTATCAACGATTGGAAGTCCGCTCCTTGGCTTTGCCGCTTTATTTATGCTCGGTTTTGGTTTATCGGCGCCGCTTATCTTAATTGGCGCGACCCAAGGTAAAATCATGCCAAAAGCAGGCGAGTGGATGAATTGGGTCAAGCAGGGCTTTGCTTTGTTGCTTTTTGCCGTGGCATTGTTATTAATTGAACGCGTCTTTATCTCGCCTGTGATGCTGATGGTTTGGGCGCTGTGGTTTATGGTCGTGGCGATGTGGGCGTGGAGCTGGCTAGGCAAAGGTCGGATGCTGACCCAAGCGCTAGGCTTAATCGCTGGTATTTGGGCGACGTGTTTAATCGTCGGCGCCGCATTGGGCAATGACGACAGCTTGCATCCGCTCGCGTCATTAAGCGCCGCGCCGGTGATGCAGACGACTGCTGATCAACCAGCCATGAGTAATGCAACAGATAAAACTGTTACTACGCTTGCTGAGTTAGATGCCATTGTCGCCGCCAATCCTAAAGTGCTGGTCGATGTCACCGCCGAATGGTGTATTGCATGCCGGATTATGGAGAAAAACTTATTTCATAATCGCCCTGCGCAAATGCAAGATTGGCAATTGGTCAGACTTGATATCACGGAGACTACGGCTGATTCAAAAGCAATCTTAGCGCGTTATAAACTATTTGGTCCGCCAGCATTGCTGTATTATCAAGACGGGCAATTGGTCAATCAGCAAGTGGGTGAAATCGGGCGCGCAGCGTTTGAGCAAACCTTAACCGCGCTAAATTAATCGTTTAAATGTAGATAAATTCCACATCATTTCTACCCATTAAAAAGACAACGTCCTTTGATAATAGGACGTTGTCTTTTTCAATCTTACTAAATAGCCTTTTTAACATAGACGCTAAATCCTTGGTTTAGCATTATTTATTACTACTTACCTTATTATTTACATCAGTATTTGCTCGCAATAACGCTAGTATAGTGCCCTTATTTTCATTACAATAAAGCAACATTGCTAAAGGCGCATTACCACGAGTAATGGCTACCTTGCACGTCCATATTTATTGATTTTCTTTAGGGCGTGTCATCAATTAAGCCAAACGACACAAGAAACTAAGTGAATGGCACTAAGGAAATGACTGGCTAACTTATCATAGCGAGTGGCAATCGCACGATACTGCTTAATCTTGGCAAAGAAGTTCTCTATTAGGTGCCTCGCTTTATAAAGCTCTTTATCGAAGTCTCTTGGCTGCAGCCGATGACACTTAGATGGTATAACTGCATTACCTTGCACTGCTTTAATCGGTTCAATAACGCGGGCATCAGCATCGTAAGCTTTATCGGCAAGCCACGTTTGGCTAATACTGACATCAAGCAATTCATCTGAGCCACACAGGTCATGAGCTGCCCCACCTGTTAGATAAAAGCCAGTAGGATTGCCTAATGCATCTGTTCGAGTATGTATTTTAGTCTTCAGTCCACCTTTGCTGCGTCCAATGGCTTGATCCCTTTTTTTCCAGCACTGTGCTGGTGGGCTTTAACAATCGTGGCATCTAGCATGGCATATTCGTCATCGGATTGTTCAGAGAGTTGATTAAAAACCTGCTTCCATACGCCTTTTTTTGACCAGCGACTAAAACGAGTATGAATCACTCTGAAGTCGCCAAAGCGTTCAGGTAGGTCACGCCAAGGTATGCCGGTCTTGTAACGGTACAGAACCGCTTCTACGAACAAGCGGTTATCCTTTGCAGTAACACCAACGTCACTTGGTTTACCAGGTAGAATGTCTTTAATTCTCTCCCATTGGTCATCACGTAGGGCATGTCGTCTTGTCATAGTCATTGAGCTCAAATTCCTAAATACGATCTAAGTATAGCTTATTCTGAAATATCTATGCTAATTGATGACACGCCCTAGTATGGCATACTTATTTTATCTCAAATTACTTTATAGATATTTTAGATAAAATCTCATGTCCACTAATATAAAGTTCATTAGACATGCACATCTCACTCCATCCTTTCCAGTAACTATTAGCTTTCTTTGAATACATTGACCTATCCCAAATATCTTCAATCCAAGAATTGTGACGATACTTATCAATTACTTTGATCGGATTTTGTTTGGCCCAAATTAATTCGTTAAAGTCTGGTTCTGAAACTATTGCTCCTCTGATCTTTGAGATATGGTACTTACAAAGATACTTTAATGTTAAGGATAGGAGCGCTCTGTCTTCAGAGCCACCTATACCTACTTTGTCACTGACATGCACACGAGAGTCTAGAACCAAACCATGCCAACTATCGTAATGCTTGATAATAACTAGTTCACCGTTTTCAGTATTGTTCCGAGCAAACCAGACCAACTTAACCTCATCTTCATTATTACCTTTTAATAAGCTTCTAGCATTCTCTTCAATATCATAACCAAACTCAAATGTTTCTTTTGCGAAAGGCCTTCCTTCATCATGAACGAGCCAATTCTTTTGGCATCCAAAGTATGTGGCTAATTTTTCTAATTCGTTAAACGATGGCTCTTTTCGCCCTTCAAACCAATCCTCAGTAACGCCCACACTATTGTATCCCAGGGCCTCAGCAACTCTAGAAATACTTGGGGTATGAAAACTATCAGTTGCCTTAGCTTCACTCAAGAGGAAATTTAGTTTGCCAGATAGTAGATTTAAGCGATCGCTACGTAAATGAGCATCAAAAAAACTCTTTAAATCGTCGATAGCTTCGATATAACTTCCTTCTTGACCTTCAAAAGATTTTTCTAGTCGATACTGTGCCTCGGCATTAATTGAACGTCCACTAACTTTTGAGGCATCGGAGATCAGGGCTTTCAATTCAGTAGGAATTCTTAAATTAAACTGCACATTTTTTGACATTTTAAAGCCCAAATAGAATATTGAATTTAAAACAAATAATATTACCATAAGGAACTTGCGGCAATGATAGCATAATGCTATCATATTATGTAACAAACCCTAAAGAGGTAAATACATGTCAAATCAGAAGGTTCAGATGAACGTCCGGGTACCTAAAGAACTTAAGAATTTTGCCATAAATGATGCAAAGAACCAGTTCCATTCGTTATCTCAATATATAGAAAAGCTTATGTTTAAAGCCAAAGAACTCAGTGAACTAGAAAAGAGATGAAACCTTCTCTTAAAGACCTTTTTGACTCTAATGCAAAAGTAATTTATCTAAGACGGTTTAGATTGCAGAATGCAAATTGGTCAAAGACTGCTCAGGCTAATGATTACGATTACACTTTTAGCTCTTTAGCTAACTCAGATTATCACTTCAGAATGCCTGTTATCATTCAATCAGATGGTTTACCTTGGAAAATAGGTAACCTATATCTCATGGGACAACTAGACACTCCTGCGCTTTCAAATATGAAAACGTTATCCGCAAGAGCTATCCACCTAAAATACTATCTACAGTACCTAGAACATAGTAACCAACACTTTTTAGACTTACCTACCCAGTATCAGCAAAGAGTTCCTCGCAAATTCAAAGCTTTTTTACAGGCTGTAATAGAACAGCACGACTTTAGCTCTCAATACATTAATAACATTCTGTCCTCTGTTGCTCATTTCTATAATTATATACAGCATCAATCATTCGTATCTCAGTCTGATATAGAGAATAAGCCCTTTAGAGAAAGGAAGGTTTCTATACCTATTCATAATAATGTAGGAATAATGAGGAATATTAGTGTTATTACAAATGATCTCAAGCTAAGAAGCAGCAGAAAACCCTTACCATCACTAGGTAAGTTGAGAGATGGAGGCAGTCTGCGTCCTTTAAGCTCTGAAGAACAAGAAATTATTTTCAGGGCATTTGATAAAAACTATGCGTCAATAGAGTTAGAGCTAATGATAAGAATAGCTCTCGGAACAGGAGCTAGACAACAAAGCGTATGCACTCTCTCTATTGCTTGTATCAAAACTGCTCTCCACTACTTAGAACAAAATGCTGATTCAAATTATGCCGTGATAAATACTGGATATAAATACAGAACAGATTCAAAGGGTGGGCGACTAAACCGCTTAATGTTTTCACGTAACCTAATTGATCATTTAGCAACATATATAGATTGCGAAAGAGCGGAACATAGAAGACAAAATATAAACAGCTTTTATGCAAATACTGACGATAACTATGTGTTTTTAACTCGAACTGGAAACCCCTATTTAACTGCTGAAAGAGAAATTATAGATCGTAATCGTAACAACCCTAAACCAGTTTGGAACACTGAAGCGCCCGTTATGGTACCTAAAAACGGCCAATCTTTAAGAAATGAATTAAAAAAATTCATTTCCAAGGTTCAAAAATTTGAACCAAGTCTTCAAAATTTTTCATTCCATGATTTGCGTGCTACCTATGGGATGAATATCGTAAGAAACCTTAGAGCTAAGGAATACCCTGATTCTAAGATATTTGATCATGTCAGACAAAGGTTAAACCATAGAAGCCTAACAACCACTGAGGCCTATCTAAAATTCGACTCGGAAGTAAAAGAATTCAATGATATACAAGATACGTTCGGCGTAACATTTGATAAGGGCGAATATAATGTCTAATTCTTTCAATGACAGGCAGCTTATTGAGATAAGCACTAAGCAAATAGAAGATATCGTTGATCCTCAATACACAGTAATTGTAGGTTCAAGAGCTGATGGTGTGTCCTTTAAAGTCGATATTGGTAGAGTCTGCTATACCAATAGAGAGAACGATTCTGGTCATTCCCGAGATAAAACTAAGAGCTATATTACGGGCCTAGTTGATGAATCAACATTGTCTATAGAACGTGTAGAATGGTTGAGAAGGTACCTTAGGGAAATCCTTCAAAAAGGGTTGAGAGATGAAACGGTGCGAGGTTACCTTCATAATTTAAGATATTTTTTTGATTTTTGTGATTTTGAAGGCTCTAAGCCTCTTACTTTAGATGATTTAGCATCTAATTATAAATATTATCAAATTAATCTCTATCAAAAGGCGCGTTTAAGTGGTGCAAAATCTATAAGCACTACAACTCTTTATGACAAGCTAAATACTGCAAGAGATTTCATAAAAATCGCTTATAACTTATCTGATATCGATATACTTAGTATTATTCCCAAGCATCGTCATATGGGGCATAACAGTAAAGAAAGAGACTCCTCATTAGAAGACTTCAAAAACTTCTTACAAACCTGCATTACATACTTTAATGAATTCTCATACGCCATATTAAATAAAATCTACCCTATACCTATTACTTTAGCAAAATCATCAAGTAATGATTATTATTGGGATTCAACTAGAAAATATGGCATAAAGAAACTACCTAATTGCTTCTACAATAGTGGTGAACCCTTACCCTTTAATGAGGTAAAAAATGCTTTATCAAATTATTATAATTGTGAGCATACTAAGAAAGATTTCTATAAAAACACATTAATAAACAACAGAAATACATGGATCAATGAGAATTTAGACTCTAGAAAAATTTATGCTTATAACCTATGTACATATTGCTTTTATTACATTTACCTTTCTTTCACTGCTGCTAATATACAACCCACACTTGATTTGAAAATATCTGATTTAAATTTGGAAAACCTTGGCTTATCAACTTTTGCTAAAAAACATAAATATCGAGCAGGTAGACAGATTGAATTTTCCGCTCCTTCTCACTTAAAACGTTATCTCATACAGTATTTGAAACTTAGAGAGTGGGTTGATAACCTTCATCTTCCTGGAGACTGTCAAGAATACTTGTTTATGCGTATTGGAGAACATCGTCAATTAAAGCGTTTTGCACGTAGCTCTGTCAGTTCTATTGACGACAATACTCCACTTTTTAAAGGGGTTAAAAGGGTTACTGCTAGAGACATTAGAAACCTATGTGCGGAATACTACATAAAACATTCTAAAGGAAATTTGTCATTAGTAGCTAGGAAGTTGAATAACTCTTTAACTACAGTAGCTAAATCTTACACTTCGATCGATATTGAGTCTCAAGCAATAGAGATGAATCATTATCACGAAAAAATGATTACCGCAGTTCTTAGGTCTAATCGAACTAATGAACAAACTATATCTATCAAGACTTCAACTAACTATGATACGGAGAAAATACCAGCAGGATCTTGTTCTAACCTATCAGATAATGATCCTGTTAAGGCATTGGGCTTTAATAATGAAGCCCCCAACCCTTCCTGTGCTACATTTGAAAGTTGTTTGTTCTGTGAATTTTTTGCAATTCATATAGATTTTGAAGATATACATAAACTATTAAGTTTGAAGGAGGCTCTACTAAAGTCTTCTATGATTCGTGATGATCCTGAATATCATCTTCTCTCTATAGAACCATCACTATTTAGAATTGACGAGATTATCAATATTCTTAAAGGAAAAGATAATAGAGTAATTGAACTCGTTGATGATGCTGAACAAAAAATAAAAATGCAAATTTATAATGAGTATTGGGATGAGCATATAAATTTTCTCACTGTAGCCTCAGAATCTAACAGAAAAAGCTTAAGTTTATGACCAAGACAATGATGCGTGAACCCCTCGTTAAAGAGATACAACCAATATCTAAAGACCTAATCGAAAACCCATCATCTGGTTTGATTGTAACGCTTTCCAAGAGTGGAGATGCTTTATCATTATTCTCTGATGATATTTGGGACTATAGTGCTACTAGCAATTCACATAGAACTATTAATTTTAGAACTAAAATTCGGAACCTATCCTCATCTATTAATACCGACGGCAAAAAATTCAAATCAGCAGTTAAGTTTTTGAAGGTATTTACTCTCAATTGGAATTGTGAGATGAATGGATGTTCTATGTCAAAATTGAATAGTGATATAGTCGCTATATCCTTCCTAATTAGTTACTGTGTAAACAATAATATTGACTTTAATAATATATTTACTGACAGTAGTGCAATCGACTTCCTAGTAACTAATAGTTCGACGGAGAAACAAATAGGTTTGCATTTAGGCAAGATACAAAGATTTATTGATACAGCATCTGTTTTAAATCAAAGTAATTTTTGGTGTAACATGCAACCTTCAAAAGAATTTTCAAGCAAACTAAGAAAGACTAGAAAATCTTTCCCTGAGACTTCTCAAAGTCTTCAAACCATGATCATTCCTTCACGTATTTATCAGAACCTGCTAAAAGATACCATTGAAAGTTTGCAGGTTTTTAATAAGCACGCTGAGCAGATCTCATATGTTTTTTCTGCACGTACTAAAGTAAGAGATGAAGCATTAAGATTAGATCAGAGTGTACCTATGAGTAAGCTTACTAAATCACAAAAAAGCTTAATCAGATTTTATTGGCAAACTGCTTTGAAGACAGATACAAAGCTAACTAAGATTTTAGCAGAATTAACAGATTTAAACATCATCAAGAATGCTAATTGGTTAAGTTTAACAATCAGCTTAGGTCAAATACAGATGAAAAGCGCTTTTGTTATAGCTGCGTTTACAGGTATGCGTAAAAATGAATTACTATCTATCCCTTTCAACGGGCTAAGACATATTCATTCCGATACTGGGAATATACCTGTAGTATGGTCAACTACAACAAAATTGGAAAGTAATGGAGTACCAAGATTTACAAAATGGGTAACAGGTTCAATTGTTGAAGAAGCTTTTGAAGCAGCTAAATTTATCACTCAAGGAGCTTTGAACTGGTCTGCTAATAAGAGTCAGGTGGCAGAAGATGAGAGTAAGTTACCGTTGTTTTTTTCAATTGAAAATGGGAAATCTGGAAAGCCTCATCCGCATTTTGATTATGCAACAACTGCCTTAAATAGCAACCTCATTCAAAAAATAATGTCATCAGAGCACTTATTAATTTCAGAACAAGACTTAAAGGAAGTCAGTCAATTTTTATACGGCGATGAAATATCTAATAATATTAAATTAGGTAAGCCTTGGCCTTTAGGCTTTCATCAGTTTAGACGCTCCTTAGCCGTGTATGCTGCTTCTAGTGGTTATGTTTCATATCCTACTCTTAAATCCCAGCTAAAACATATAAGCATGATGATGACAGTCTATTACACGGACTCAAACTCTAGAGCGATAAATATTTTAGGCAACGGCCCTGAAGTCAAAGCTATGCAAAAGGAATGGCAGGAGGCCCAAGCAAGAGTAGAGTCAGATAATTTGCATGAATTGTTAGATAGCAGGGTGACACTAACTGGTGCAGCTGGTAAAAATCTACAAAAAAGAAAAGTAGAGAATAAGCTTCCTAAGTTCTTAGATAATAGAAATAGTACTAAGAAAGCAGTCAAAAATGGCAAAATTCGTTATCGATCTACTTTAGTTGGCGGATGTATGTCTATTAAACCTTGTGATAAAGGTGCTGGTGTATTGGCATCTGCTTGTATTAGCTGTGAAAATGCGGTGTTTTCACCAGAATCCAAAAGTATTTTGCTACAAACTAAAGATTTTTATAAGTCTCAACTCACTTTAGATATTCCAAAGCGTGTTCATCATGAATACGAAGTGAGTATTAAAAAAATAGACAGTCTTCTTTCAGTATTAGAAGTAAATCAAGAGAAATAACATGAAAACTAGCCAGGCAGAACAGGCTTATTGGGATGCTTTGAATCGTCTACAAGATGGTACAGCCAAAATTGTCAATACAAAGTCATCACGGTTTAAGTTTACTAGAGACGCTGTAGGTAGAGAGGCAGGTAAAGGAAAAGGGTATGTCCGTAATGAGAGATATCCAAAACTTTGCGAAGCAATAACAAAAGCGGAAGAAGAACGCAAAAATCGTGCTCAAGAAAAACCTAATACTTCTACTAAGTTAAAACATGAAAAAGAGCTCAAAATCAAAGCTAATTTGAAATACGACATGATAAAAGAAGAATATGACATTATAATGCAAGATTATCTTAACATTCTAAGACAGAATTTTGAACTTCAAAGAGAGTTAGCAGATTCTCCACATATAAGATTAGTGAAAAGATCTAATAAATAGCTTAATCTTGTTCCTGTTTAGCTCAAATACAATCTATGAATAAAGCCTCTCTAAAGCTTTATTTCTCATATTACGGCTATTAAGATGCCTTAAAAGTATTCCTATGAATGACGATCATTTGTGTAACAAACTAAAAATTTTATTTGAACATCTTTTTCCTACTCTAACCATAATTGGTGGAGTAGATGAACCCTACTATGAAGCGCCAAAAGCAGATACAAATGCGAAGATCTTTTTTAAAGAAAACTACCCAAGAAGCCTATTACATGAAATTGCTCATTACTGTTTGGCAGGGCAAAAACGACGCAAATTAGATGACTATGGTTACTGGTATACTGAATGTGGTAGAACAAGTGAAGAGCAAGAGCTATTTCAATTGGTTGAAGCAAGACCTCAAGGCTTAGAAAAGGCTATGTGTGAAGCTATAGGTATACATTTTTCACCTAGCTTTGATGATTTTTCAGGTCGACCGATATCAGAGGTGTTTCTAAAAAACTTAGAAGTTAATTATCAAGAGATGATTACGAATCCTCCTCCTACGGCTAGAATAGCTTTAGAAACATTAATGCATACAGATTTTTCTACGTTAAGGGATAATTAGTTTATTAACTACATATTGCAAATTCATACTTACTTAATTTTAAAATTTCAAAGCAGTCATGTGAAGTATATTCATCAGGCTACTATTCAGCCGATGATAACTATAGTAAATATTCTAGCCTTCCCAATTTTATTGAAAAAACAAAGAATATCTACTAAGAGAAGAACCAACAAAAAGTCCCGATCTATTCATCAAAAATAAAATATTGATATGTCTCGATTGTATATACACGGCTAATATAAGCTTCTTAGTGCTTTGAAAAGTGATAATTCCAATGACTCACTTAATGTACAATATCTCCTTTTATGAGGAATATTGTACATTTTTTTATCAAGAAGCTGATTTTACATCATTACAATTACTTCTTTATCAATCAATAACTTAGTAATGTACATTTATAGTTAAGAGTTTACTAGAGATAAGTCACTGGTGCGTTGCAGGAAAAGCTCGTAGGACTGTTAGCGACTTTGGTTACTGGTACGCACCAGATGGTCGTTCTGCGACTCAGCAGCAAGCTTTTGAGCACGTAGAGATTAAGCCGCAAGCCTTAGAATGTCTGTTCACTTTGGCTTGCGGACGCAAATTTCAAGTTTCACAAGACAACTTGTTTGCGACGTTCGATACCAGTGGTAGTACGTTCGCCAACGACGTCTACTTACAAGCTGAAAAATATATTACAAAACCAAATACTCTACCACGCGATGCAAAAATTTTATTACGTGCCTTTCTTAGCGTTTGTACTTTCGATGAGTACACTTGGACTGTTAATTAACCTACGCTAAAGGAAATGTATCGTCTTAACTATATGCTATTCATCTGTTTTGCGTTAACGATTTTCTACGGACAGTAACGCCTTACCACTAAACCTGCATCCGCTTTGCACTATACTGATGGATGTATCAGTTTTTCTGAATGAAGCTAATGTGTATCTAACAAGCCTTATATATGCAGACTAATTTGATAGACAACATTATGTTCATCTGACTAAGAATCAATAATTATAAAATGAGGAACGATTATGCAAGTACTTTATATTCACCCAGATAACCCACAACCTCGTCTCATTGAGCAAGCTGCTGATTTGCTACGTAGAGACCAGCTCATCATTTACCCTACCGATACCAGTTATGCTTTTGGTTGTCGTTTAGGTGCGAAAGAAGCGCTAGAAAAGCTTAAACAGATTCGAGAACTTGACGACAAACATCAATTTACACTGCTTTGCCGTGATCTAAGTGAAATTGCCAATTATGCCACTGTAGATAATATACAATTCAAACAACTAAAAGCACATACACCTGCACCCATTACTTTTATTCTAAATGCTACAAAGGACGTGCCAAAAAAACTTGCCCATGCTAAGAAAAAGACTATTGGCATTAGAGTGCCAAGTAACCCTATCGCTCAAGCACTTTTGGAAGCCATGGACGAGCCGATTTTAACCAGCTCTTTGATACTACCAAACAGAGATGACATACTTGATGATCCGTTCGAGATTGAAGAATTATTAGGCAATCAAATAGATGGTTTAATCAATGCTGGTATAAAAACTACGAAGTTGACCACTATTGTAGACATGACCAGTAGCCAACCCGAAGTGATCAGACAAGGTGCTGCTAATGTCGACTCGTTATTATTGTAGTTGCTAAAAATATTACCAAATATCAAACAAAAAAAAGCTCCAATTCAATTGGAGCTTTTTTATAACTTATAATATCAGTATAAAATTAGTCGCGATCAACCAATTCTACATAAGCCATTGGCGCATTGTCACCATCACGGTAACCGCATTTTACAATACGCAAATAACCACCTGGACGCGTCTGGTAACGAGGACCTAACGTACCAAATAATTTGCCTACCATAGCTTTACTACGCATACGGCTAAATGCTAAACGACGGTTAGCAACGCTGTCTTCTTTAGCCATAGTGATTAATGGCTCAGCAACGCGACGTAACTCTTTCGCTTTTGGTAAAGTTGTTTTGATCAGTTCATGCTCAAATAATGAGTTGGTCATGTTCTGAAACATTGCCTTACGATGACTGCCGGTACGACCCAGCTTGACTCCACTCTTACGATGGCGCATAGTCAAAAATCCTTAAAGTTTAACGGCTACGATAAGAAAAGCGATCATCAACACGTAAATCAGCTGGTGGCCAGTTATCTAGGCGCATACCAAGCTCCAAATCTTTAGACGCTAAAACGTCTTTGATTTCCGTTAATGATTTCTTACCAAGATTTGGGGTTTTTAATAGTTCAGTCTCTGAACGTTGTACCAAATCACCGATATAGTAAATGTTTTCAGCTTTCAAGCAGTTGGCTGAGCGAACCGTTAGTTCAAGATCGTCCACAGGGCGTAATAGCACCGGATCAACCTCTTCTTTTTCTTTCACAGGCTCAGGCGCTTCTTCAGCTTCTAGGTCAACAAAGATAGAAATCTGTTGTTGTAAAATAGTGGCTGCTTTACGAATTGCTTCTTCTGGATCTATAGTGCCATTAGTTTCAAGCTCAATGATAAGACGATCAAGATCAGTACGCTGCTCTACACGAGCGTTCTCAACCTGATAAGCAACACGAAGCACAGGACTAAAACTTGCATCAAGCTTCAAACGTCCAATTGCTTTAGTATCACCATCTTCACGGCGCTGGTTTGCTGGCTCATATCCACGACCCATCACTACACGCAAACGCATCTTAAGATGACCACGATCGCTTAATGTACCCAATACCAATTCTGGATTGATAATGTCTACATTATGCGGCAACGCGATGTCTGCAGCAGTAATAGTGCCTGGACCTTGTTTATCCAAGGTCAAAAATACTTCATTTTGGTCATGAAGCGTGATTGCCAAGCCTTTTAGGTTCAAAAGCAAGTCAAGCACATCTTCTTGTAGCCCTTCAAGCGTAGAGTATTCATGGTCAACACCATCAATCTCAGCTTCAATGACTGCAGCACCCGGTAATGAAGATAACAAGATGCGACGTAAGGCATTACCTAGGGTATGCCCAAAGCCGCGTTCTAACGGTTCGAGCGTGACTTTCGCAATCGTTTCATTAACCGTATCCACATTAATGGCGTTCGGCGTTAGAAACTCAGTTGCATTTAGCATCATGATGTCACCTCGATTTATTAAACTGGTTTAATTAACGTTAACAGCCCAATGCCATTTTCATAACATTGAGCAATACGTTATTTATTTAGAGTATAGCTCAACGATCAAGCTTTCGTTGATTTCAGCAGGTAGATCAATACGATCAGGCGCATTTTTAAACGTGCCTTGTAGTTTGCTGTGATCAACATCTAGCCATTCTGGAATACCACGTTGTGTCGCTAGTTCAATAGCGTTTTTGATACGTAGCTGTTCGCGAGACTTCTCTTGGATAGCGATGACATCACCATCTTGAAGCTGAATTGATGGAATGTTTACACGAACAAACTCATCACGACCAGCTTTCTTTACCATAACAGTACGATGACTGACTAGCTGACGTGCTTCAGCGCGAGTTGAGCCAAAGCCCATGCGATATACCACGTTATCTAGACGGCTCTCTAGCATAGCTAATAGGTTCTCACCAGTAGCACCACGCTTACGAGCAGCTTCTTTATAGTAATTAGCAAACTGACGTTCTAATACACCATAGATACGCTTAACTTTTTGCTTTTCACGCAACTGTAGAGCATATTCTGAGGTCTTATTACGGCTAACGCCATGTTGACCTGGTGGACGACCAGCTTTTTTCGTTTTTACGTCGTATGGTTTAACGCCAGACTTAAGACCTAAGTCTGTACCTTCACGACGTGATAATTTTAGTTTTGGTCCAATATAACGGGCCATGTTTATGTCTCCTATAAGCTTTTGGGATAAAAAGCTTCGTCTTTAATATTAGACGCGGCGCTTTTTCGGCGCACGGCAACCATTGTGTGGGATTGGGGTTACATCAGAGATGCTGTTAACTTTATAACCCAATGCACCTAGTGCTCTTACCGCAGACTCACGACCCGGTCCTGGTCCTTTGACCAAAACGTCGATATTCTTAACACCATATTCTTGAGCCGCTTTACCAGCGACTTCAGCTGCAACCTGAGCTGCGAATGGTGTAGATTTACGTGAACCACGGAAGCCTTGTCCACCTGAAGTGGCCCAAGCCAATGCATTACCCTGACGATCGGTAATCGTAACAATGGTGTTATTAAAAGACGCATGGATATGGGCTATGCCCTCCGATACTGAACGACGAGTCACCTTTTTGCGACTGCGAGTGTCTTTTGCCATCTTTTAGCTTCCTAAGTTAATTATCTTTTGAGAGGACGTGTCGGACCCTTGCGAGTACGAGCGTTGTTCTTGGTGTTCTGACCTCTTACTGGTAGGTTACGACGATGGCGGATGCCACGGTAACAACCAAGATCAACTAAACGCTTGATATTCATTGAAACTTCACGACGAAGATCGCCTTCGGTCATGTAGTTTGCAACTTGTGCACGGATAGCATCTAACTGTGTATCATCTAACTGACTAACTTTAGTAGTAGGGGCAATGCCAACTGCTTCTAAGATTTTCTGAGCAGTGGTACGACCTACACCAAAGATGTAAGTTAATGAAATAACAGCATGCTTATTATCCGGAATGTTTACGCCGGCAATACGAGCCATTTATTTCTCTCCATTAAAAAAAATAAGCGTTATTTATCAATAAGGCATTATTTTTCAGATTTGTTGCTGTTAATGCTAGAATTTTTATAACTACTATTGCTGTTTTGACTTACTTAAAAATCTATTAGTAAATAGTAACTTAAAACATTCTGCATAAACACGGCAAGTGGCGGATGATATCCCATCCGCCGTCATTTTTCAAGTATTAATTTAAATAGTAACAAAAGTCTATGACCTTATATTACTAGATATTAACCTTGACGTTGCTTGTGGCGAGGTTCTGCGGTACAAATAATATGTACACGGCCTTTACGGCGCACAACTTTACAGCTACCACAAATCTTCTTAACTGATGCTTGAACTTTCATAGCATGCTCCTTGAAATATCGTACCGCTCATTTAAGGTTGAGTGGGCGATTGAATTAACGTCTGATCATGATATTGATGAGTCATCAAGTGCGCTTGTATCTGCGAAATGAAATCCATTACCACAACCACCATAATCAGTAAAGACGTACCACCGAGTTGAAACGGTACACCAAACGATGACTGGACGACCATTGGCATTAAACAAATAACCGTCATATACATCGCGCCAATAAAGGTCAGTCGGTTTAACACATGATCGAGATAACGCTGAGTTTGTTGTCCTGGACGAATACCTGGAATATACGCACCACTACGTTTAAGGTTTTCAGCTACTTCACGCGGACTAAATACCAATGCCGTATAAAAATAACAGAAGAAAATAATCATCGCACCAAACAATACTAAATACAGCGGTTGCCCTGGAGACAACACCAATGCCATATTTTGTAATATCTTTTGTGTGAAAGTAGGATCAGTTGATTGACCAACCCACTGCCCTAGACTTGCTGGAAACAACAATAATGAACTGGCAAAAATAGCGGGAATAACTCCTGCCATATTAAGCTTCAATGGCAAATGTGATTGCTGTTGAGCGTAAATTTTGCGTCCTTGTTGTTGTTTTTGTGCATAGTTTACGGGGACACGGCGCTGAGCACGTTCAATATAAACAATGCCTGCAGTAACCGCGATGCCTAGCAACACAAAAATAAATAGTACAATCAAGTTCATTTGACCTTGATTGACCTGTTCGATAGATTGCGAAATCATACCTGGGGTACCAGCCACAATGCTCGCAAAAATGAGCATTGAAATACCATTACCAACCCCGCGTTCTGTAATCTGCTCACCGAGCCACATTAAGAACATTGCACCTGCTACTAAAGAAGTAACCGCTGGGATATAGAAGGTAAGACCGCTAGATAAGGTAAGATTTTGACTGATTAAGCCCGCACACATTCCTAACGACTGTACCAGTGCTAAACCAAGTGTGCCTTGACGGGTATACTTGTTTAACTTACGTCGTCCTGCTTCACCCTCTTTTTTGAGAGCTTCAAGCGATGGCAATACTGCAGACATCATTTGTACAATAATTGATGCTGAAATATATGGCATGATACCAAGTGCCATGATAGACATACGTTCTAGTGCACCACCTGAAAACATGTTAAACATGCTCAAGATGGTATTTTCGTTGCGCGAAAACAGATCAGCTAGATTAACTGGGTTAATACCCGGTACTGGAATATGTGACCCTAAACGGTAAACAATCAATGCGCCGATTAAGAATAATAATCGTGTCCATAGTTCGTCATACTTGCGTATGAAAGCAAATGGATTAAGCGGTATACCAGTCGATGACATTGATTGTTTTGACACGTTACTACTCCTCGATGCTACCACCAGCAGCTTCGATTGCTTGCTTGGCGCCTTTAGTTACTTTTATACCTTTAAAAGTATAAGCTTTAGTAACTTCGCCTGACAACATAACACGAGCACGCTTCATATCATGACGGATAAGATTAGCAGCTTTAAGTGTTTCAATGCTAACTACATCGCCATCAATTTTATTCAATTCAGACAAACGCACTTCAGCTGTCTTCATTGCTAATTTACTGGTAAAACCAAATTTTGGTAGACGGCGATATAAAGGCATTTGACCACCTTCAAATCCTGAGCGAATGCTAGAACCTGAACGAGATTTCTGACCTTTTACACCACGACCACCAGTCTTACCAAGACCTGAACCGATACCACGACCACGACGTTGGGCAGTTTTCTTTGCGCCAACACCTGGTGATAATTCATTTAATCTAAGTCCCATTACGCTTCCTCCACTTTTACCATGTAGTTAACGCGATTGACCATACCACGAGTTGAAGGAGTATCTTCTACTTCAACAGTATGATTAATACGGCGTAAACCCAATCCTTTCAAGCTCGCTTTGTGGCTCTTTAGGCGATGGGCACCCGATTTAAATTGAGTGACTTTCATTTTTTTCATCGTAACTCACCTAGTCTAAGTTAACCCAAGATTTCGTCTACAGATTTACCACGTTTAGCTGCCATCTTCTCTGGAGTTGACATATCACGTAAACCGTTAAACGTTGCACGAACAACGTTAGCAGTATTGGTAGAACCATAACATTTAGTCAAAACATCTTTGACACCAGCAACTTCTAATACAGCACGCATTGCGCCACCAGCGATTACGCCAGTACCTTCAGATGCAGGTTGCATATAGACTTTACTTGCGCCATGACGTGCTTTGATCGGATGATACAAAGTTGCATCATTAAGCTCAACAGTAATCATATTGCGTTTGGCAGCTTCTAGTGCTTTTTGAATAGCAGCTGGCACTTCACGTGCTTTACCACGACCAAAACCAACACGACCATTACCATCACCCACTACAGTCAATGCAGTGAAAGAGAAAATACGACCACCTTTAACAACTTTTGCAACGCGATCAACGGTAACCAAGCGTTCTACTAGACCGTCAGTCTGTTCGTTCTTATCATTTTTATCATTTCTAGCCATGATTAAAACTCCAATCCATTTTCGCGAGCAGCTTCCGCTAAAGCTTTTACTCGACCATGATATTTAAAACCACTACGGTCAAATGCAACTTTAGTAATACCAGCTGCTTTTGCGCGTTCTGCGATCATTTGGCCTACAGACGTTGCTGCATCAGCATTGCCAGTTGCGCCTGAACGCAAGCTGCTGTCCAAGGTAGATGCCTGAGCAATCACTTCACCACCGTTCGGAGAGATAATCTGGGCATAAATATGCTTTGGCGTGCGATTAACCGTTAAGCGATGAGCGCCTAAGACACGGATATGCGCGCGGGTTTTCTTAGCTCGACGCAGACGAGCTGCTTTTTTATCAAACATTTGAACTCACCTTATTTTTTCTTAGCTTCTTTGCGAATCACATGCTCGTCACTATAACGAATACCTTTACCTTTATAAGGCTCAGGTGGGCGGAAACCACGGATGTTAGCCGCTGCTTGACCAAGCTGCTGCTTATCATTTGATTTTAAAATGATTTCAGTTTGCGTTGGGGTTTCAGCTGACACACCTTCAGGCAACGTATATTCTACTGGATGAGAATAACCTACGTTTAAGGTTACCTTATTACCAGCAACTTGAGCGCGATAACCAACACCAATTAACTGAAGACGTCTTTCAAAGCCTTCATTCACGCCTTTAACATAGTTGTTAAGCAAAGCGCGCATGGTGCCAGTGTGCATCATGGCTTCTTTCGAATCGACTGTAGGTGAGAAAATGATAGCATCATCTTCCTGTTTCAGCTCGACCAATTCATGCAGGCGTAAAGACATAATGCCGTTCTTGCCTTTAACTTCGACCTGCCGATCGTTCAAAGTAACGCTTACACCACTTGGTAGCGTCACTGGGGCTTTAGCCACACGAGACATAGGAATATTCCTTAAAAAATTAACTTCTTTATATTAGCGAAAAAACTAACAGGCTAAAAAGCCTGCTAGTTTAGCATAATTGTACCCATTAAACATCATTCAATTTTATTAACATCAGATGTCTAGCTTACCTAAAGCTTTTAGCGGATCTTGACAGATTCTAAAAGCTTAAATGGGTTCAAATAGACTTTATCGTTTTATTACCTAAAGCAATAAAGCTAATTAGGCAACAAATGCGACGATTTCACCACCGATACCAGCAGCGCGTGCAGCACGATCACTCATGATACCTTGGCTGGTCGATACGATAGCAACACCCATACCTTGCTTAACAGTAGGGATAGCGTCTTTACCGCGATGCTGGCGTAAACCAGGACGGCTAAAACGTTGAATAGTTTCGATGACAGCTTTGCCTTCGAAGTATTTTAGTTCGATAGATAGGGTTGCTTTGTTATTGTCTTCTTCAGTAACAACAGCGCTTGCCACATAACCTTCGCTAACCAGCAAATCAGCAATTGATTTACGTAATTTAGAACTCGGCATTGCTACCGATACTTTGTTAGCCATTTGTGCGTTACGAATACGGGTTAGCATATCCCCAACGGTATCTTGCATACTCATATAGTTACTCCTTACCAGCTTGCTTTACGAACACCAGGCACATCGCCTTGCATGACACGCTCACGCAGCATATTGCGTGACAAGCCAAACTTGCGGAAGTAACCATGAGGACGACCGGTGATAGCACAACGATTGCGTAGACGTACTGGTGATGAGTTACGTGGAAGAGCTTGTAGCTCTAACATCGCTTCCATACGAGTCTCGTCGCTTGCATTCATATCACTGATAGTTTCTTTTAGCTTAATACGCTTTTCAGCATATTTAGCAACCATTTTTTCGCGCTTTAATTCGCGGTTAATCATGCTCTTCTTTGCCATAACGTCTTTACCTTATTTAAATGGGAAGCCGAATGCTTTAAGCAACGCACGACCTTCTTCATCAGACTGAGCTGACGTGGTGATTGTCACATCCATACCACGGATACGGTCAATCTTGTCAAAATCTACTTCTGGGAATACGATTTGCTCTTTAATACCCAATGAGTAGTTACCACGTCCGTCAAAGGCTTTAGGTGAAAAACCACGGAAATCACGAATACGAGGAATTGCAATGGCAACGAGACGATCTAAAAATTCGTACATTTGCTCACCGCGTAGCGTTACTTTACAGCCAATTGGCCATTCTTCACGAATCTTAAAACCAGCAACTGATTTACGCGCTTTAGTGACAACAGGCTTTTGACCAGCAATTGCAGTCATATCAGCCACTGCACCTTCAAGTAATTTCTTGTCTTGAGACGCGCCGCCTACACCCATGTTCAATGTGATTTTAGTGATTTTAGGCACTTGCATCACATTCGCCAAACCAAGTTCTTCTTTGATTTGCTGCTTTAGTTCATCGTTATATAAAGATTTTAATCTTGCCATTACCATTACACCCTTAGTGTCTTACGCAGTCGCCACTACTTCACCGTTCGAACGATAGACGCGTTGTTTGTTGCCGTCTTCGCCGAATTGATAAGTAATACGATCAGCTTTTTGGGTTTGCGCATTTAATATTGCGACATTTGAGATATGCAGAAAAGCTTCTTGCTTAAGAATGCCACCTTCAACGCCAGTTGCCTGATTTGGCTTCTGATGTTTTGTGACAATGTTAATGCCTTCCACTTTAATACGATCGTTTTTTACAGCTTGTACAGTACCTTGCTTGCCTTTATCTTTACCAGCAATCACGATAACTGTATCGCCTTTACGTAATTTTGACATGGATTACCTCACAATACTTCTGGTGCTAGTGATACAATTTTCATAAACTGATCACCACGTAGTTCACGAGTTACCGGTCCAAAAATACGAGTTGCAATAGGTGCTTTGTTCTGGTTCAACAATACCGCAGCATTGTCATCAAAACGTAACACTGAACCATCAGGACGACGAACGCCTTTTTTGGTACGAACAACTACCGCATTCATCACGTCGCCTTTTTTAACACGACCACGAGGAATGGCTTCTTTAACCGTTACTTTAATAATGTCGCCAACTGATGCATAACGACGATGAGAACCACCCAGTACTTTAATGCACTGAACTCGCCTTGCACCGCTATTATCTGCAACTTCCAGCATTGACTCAACCTGAATCATAGCGTTACTCCACACGTATGAGCAATAAAAACCAGTTGCTGCCGCTAGCACAGTATGAGTAGTCGGCATTTTAATATTAATAACCGCTGCTTACTCTTAATGTGAGTGATATACGCTCGGCGCAATCAGCATCCTTAAAAAGGCGGCTATTTTAACAGCTTCTGGCTTTTAATGCAATTTACTTAGATTTTTTCTACTTTTTCAACCACTTCAACCAGAGTCCATGACTTGGTTTTAGAAATTGGACGCGTTTCTTTGATGCGGACAAGGTCACCTTGTTGGCAAACGTTATTCTCATCATGGGCTTTGATTTTTGTAGAACGACGAAGCTGCTTGCCATACAAAGGATGACGAACCAGACGCTCAATCAAAACTGTGATGGATTTGTCCATCTTGTCGCTGACAACTCGTCCTGTCAATACGCTAGCATTGGTAGCTGTTTGATTGTTATCGCTCATGAGTCGCCTCGTTGTTTCTCGTTAATCAAAGTCTGAATCTGAGCAATCGTGCGACGATTGCCTCTGACTTCATGGGTATTACCCAACTGACCAGTTGCTTTAGCCATACGAATACGGAAAGCATCAAGTTGCTTTTCATCAAGTAACTGGGTCAGTTCTTCTAATGATTTATCACGTAATTCACTGATCTTCATTACATTATCGTCCGCTTAACAATGGTAGTTTTAAAGGGCAGTTTTGCTGCAGCAAGCGTGAAAGCTTCACGTGCAAGCTCTTCTGGTACCCCTTCAATTTCATATAGCACTTTACCAGGTTTGATTTCGCATACCCAATACTCGACTGGACCTTTACCTTTACCCATACGTACTTCTAATGGCTTATTAGTAATTGGTTTGTCTGGGAATACACGAATCCAAATCTTACCGCCACGCTTAATTTTACGAGTGATGGTACGACGTGCTGCTTCAATTTGACGGGCAGTCATACGACCACGAGTCAACGATTTTAGACCAATTTGTCCGAATGCAACGGTGCTTCCACGATGAGCTAGCCCAGTGTTACGACCTTTGTGCATTTTACGAAACTTGGTACGTTTTGGCTGTAACATAGTTTAACCTCTGTCTGAGTTTCGACGGTTTCCGTTTCCACGACCACGGCGTTTTGGCGCACGAGGCTTCTCTTCGTTGACGGGGTTATAAACACTGTTCATACCGTCAAGGATTTCGCCACGGAAAATCCAAACCTTTACACCGATAGTGCCGTAAGTTGTCTCTGCACGTACTGACGCATAGTCAATATCAGCACGAAGTGTATGCAATGGCACACGACCTTCACGGTACCATTCAGTACGAGCGATCTCAGCACCGCCAAGACGGCCAGACAACTCAACTTTAATACCTTTAGCACCAGAACGCATGCTGTTCTGTACAGCGCGTTTCATCGCACGACGGAACATAACACGACGCTCAAGCTGGCTTGCGATACCGTCTGCTACCAAACGTGCATCAAGATCAGGTGAAGTGATTTCTTCAATATTGACCTGAGCAGGTACGCCCATAATTTTGGTCAATTCTTTTTGAAGTCTTTCAATATCTTCGCCTTTCTTACCGATAACAATACCAGGACGCGCAGTGGCTATGGTAATTTTAGCAGCACCAGTAGGACGCTCAATCATGATATTGCTAATCATAGCATTATCTAACTTCTTGCGTAGATACTCACGGACTTGAATGTCGTTAATGAGGTATTCTGAGTATTGTTTAGGGTTAGCATACCAGTTTGCATTATGCTTTTTTACAACACCAAGACGAATTCCGATTGGATGTACTTTTTGACCCATAACTTATTCTCCTACCTTTATAGTGATGTGACAAGTACGCTTGCTGATACGATCAGCGCGACCTTTGGCACGTGGTAGGATACGTTTTAGCGTAATGCCTTCATCGATATAGATGGTTGAGACTTTAAGGTCATCAATATCTAAACCGTGATTATGTTCGGCATTGGCGATGGCTGAGTTAAGGCATTTCTTAACAAATACAGCGCCTTTTTTATTACTATACGTTAGGATATCCAAAGCACGCTCAATAGATTTGCCGCGAACTTCATCAGCAACGAGTCTAACTTTTTGTGCCGAAATGGCGGCACCGCGTAATTTTGCAGTTACTTCCATGGTAAGCACCTTATTTCTTAGCTTTTCTGTCAATGCCGTGACCACGATACGTACGAGTCGGGGCAAATTCACCTAGTTTATGACCAACCATCTGTTCGCTCACGATAACCGGTACATGAGTACGGCCGTTGTGAACAGATAAGGTTAGGCCAACCATTTGTGGCAAAATCATCGAGCGGCGCGACCAAGTCTTAATTGGCTTGCGTGAGTTGGTATCTAATGCATTCTCAACTTTTGCAAACAAATGCGCGTCTATGAATGGACCTTTTTTCAATGAACGAGGCATGAAATTCTTCCTTTATTTCTTCTTGGCGCGGCGGCGGATGATCATACTGTCAGTACGCTTATTGTGACGCGTTTTAAGTCCTTTAGACTTCTGACCCCAAGGGCTGGTTGGATGGCGACCTTTGTTACGACCTTCACCACCACCATGTGGGTGATCAACCGGGTTCATAGCGACACCACGAACTGAAGGACGAATACCACGCCAACGTGAAGCACCGGCTTTACCAAGTGATTTCAAGTTGTTTTCAGTATTAGAAACTTCACCAATAACCGCACGGCAATTTACGTGTACACGGCGTGTTTCGCCAGAACGCATACGAAGAATTGCATAAATACCATCACGACCTAATAACTGAACACTGGCACCCGCAGAACGAGCCATCTGTGCACCTTTACCGATTTTAAGTTCGATATTGTGAATCACAGTACCCAATGGGATGTTTTTCAGTGGTAAGCAGTTACCTGGACGGATTGGAGATGTTTCGCCTGACATTACTGTATCGCCAACTGCTTGTTTCTTAGCAGCGATAATGTAACGACGTTCGCCATCAGCATATTTAAGTAATGCAATATGAGCAGTACGGTTAGGATCGTATTCAATACGCTCTACCGTTGCTGGAATATTGTCTTTAGTACGTTTGAAATCGATGATGCGATAATGTTGCTTATGACCACCGCCAATGTGACGAGTAGTTATACGACCATTATTGTTACGACCACCTGACTTACTTTTTGATTCGAGAAGCGCTGCATAAGGACGACCTTTGTAAAGGTGTGGATGCACCACTTTTTCAACAAAACGACGGCCTGGTGATGTTGGCTTTGCTCTTACGATAGGCATGAGTGTAATCCTTATTCGTTGTTCGCTGTTTCACTAGTAGAAGCAGTAGTATTCGCTACGTCTTCACCAGCATCAGCCATTTGTACATCTTGACCAGCTTTTAAGGTAACATAGGCTTTTTTATAGTCGTTACGACGGCCGATGCTTTTACCAAAACGCTTTGTCTTACCTTTAACATTCAAAGTGTTCACTTTAGTGACTTCAACACCTTCAAACATCAACTCAACTGCTTTCTTGACTTCAAGCTTAGTAGCATTAGAATCAATTTTAAATACCTGCACACCAAGTGAGTCGCCAAGCATTTGAGATTTTTCTGAGAATACAGGCCCTCTTAAGACCTGATAAAGTCTTGCGTTGTTCATGCTAGTGCTTCCTCAAATTGTTTCGCAGCTTCAACTGACATGATCACTTTATCAAAAGCGATCAAACTCACTGGATCCACTTCACTTGTACCAAGTACATTGACGTGTGGAATGTTGCGAGCAGCTAAGTATAAGTTTTCGTCAACTTCTTTAGTGACGATTAGTGCACGAGGTGCATTAAGCTCATTTAACTTTGCAATCAACTCTTTGGTCTTAGGTCCAGAAACGCTCAACTCTTCTACCAAAATCAAACGCTCTTGGCGAATCAATTCGGCTAGGATGCACTGCATCGCACCACGATACATTTTACGGTTTACTTTCTGTGACCAATCTTGCGGTTTTGCAGCGAATGCACGACCACCAGAACGCCAGATAGGGCTACGAATAGAGCCTGCACGAGCGCGACCAGTACCTTTTTGGCGCCATGGCTTAATGCCACCGCCAGAAACTTCGGCACGGGTTTTTTGCGCACGTGTACCTTGACGAGCACCAGCAAGATATGCGGTGACGACTTGATGCACTAATGCTTCGTTGAATTCACGACCAAAAGCCGTATCAGAAAGCTCAACCGCCGCACCTGTAACTGTTTTTAAATCCACGTTAATCCCCTTGCTTAGGCTTTGACTGACGGACGTACGATGACATCGCCACCGGTGGCGCCTGGGATAGCACCCTTAATGACAAGTAACCCTTTTTCGGCATCAACCGAAATCACTTCTAGGCCTTGAACAGTAACACGCTTGTTACCCATCTGACCCGCCATCTTTTTGCCTTTGAATACTTTACCTGGTGACTGGTTTTGACCAGTTGAACCATGTGCACGATGAGATACTGAGTTACCATGAGTAGCATCTTGCATGCTAAAGTTGTGACGCTTTACAGGACCTTGGAAACCTTTACCTTTACTTTGGCCTGTAACATCAACCATCTGACCTTGTTCGAACAAGTCAGCTAGAATCTCGCCACCAATCTCACGACCTTCAAGATCGCTTTCGTTGGCACGGAATTCCCAAACACCGCGGCCAGCTTTAACGCCAGCTTTAGCGAAGTGACCTTTTTGTGCGGCTGTTACGCGGCTGTCACGACGGGTACCTGTGGTAATTTGGATAGCTTGATAGCCATCTACATCAGTATTTTTTACTTGAGTAATGCGGTTTGCATCGACCTCAACTACTGTTACAGGGATAGATACGCCTGTCTCAGTGAAGATACGAGTCATGCCGCATTTTTTACCGACTAAACCGATCGCCATTTTAGACCTCTTTATATCTTATATTAATGGGTTGGGTGAGTAATGTGCATTAACCCAAAGCAATTTGAACGTCAACACCCGCCGCTAAATCTAACTTCATTAGCGCATCCACAGTTTTATCAGTAGGCTGAACGATGTCAACCATACGCTTATGAGTACGAATTTCGTACTGGTCACGAGCGTCTTTATTAACGTGTGGTGAGGTTAGAACGTTGAAGCGCTCAATGCGAGTCGGCAACGGTACAGGACCACAAACTTGCGCACCGGTGCGCTTTGCAGTATCAACAATCTCTTGTGCAGATTGATCAATTAGACGATGATCAAAAGACTTAAGACGGATACGGATTCTCTGGTTAGCCATGCCAGCAAGCTCCTAATATGTGCTTTTGTCATTCTTGCTTCGCAAGATTATGATCAAAAGCAGTTTGGTTAAATATTCACTTCAAGCGGCCTTCTGTTCTTAACCAGAATGAGTTCTTTATCCGAACTTATAGCGTGCCAAAAGCAAAATAGTTTAAAGCCCCGCCGACCCTCCTATATATTGGAAAGCAGCAAAGGCATAATGAAATAGTGCTAGAAACGATGCTCTAGCTGTCATAGCGCCAGCTTTTTTATTTGCTGCGCATATATAATTCAGTGGTGTATATTATACATAGTATTCTTATCATTGCAAGGGCAATATTTACAATGATTTCAGATATTAATGGGAACATATGAGCTTTTTTACCCATGCCTACCCTATCTGCGCCTGTTCCAAAATCAGTAAATATTAGTCTAAAACGATATCATATTGCTCTTGAGTATAGAGGTTTTCCACATCAAAAGTAATGACTCTACCCAATAGATATTCTAAGTCTGCCACTGTATCCGATTCTGAAGTTAACAGTAAATCAATAACTGCTGCGTGGGCTACGACGGTGAATTTCTTAGGAGAGTTATAAGTACGGGCGCAGCGCATGATTTCGCGGAATATCTCAAAGCAAACCGTCTCTGCAGTTTTTACAAAACCACGACCTTGACAGGTTGAGCACGGCTCACATAGCTGCTGCCCTAACGACTCACGAGTACGCTTGCGCGTCATCTCAACTAGGCCAAGCTCGCTCACTTGAGTGATTTTGGTTTTCGCATAATCTTGTGCAAGCTGCGATTGTAAACTCTCAAGCACATCGTCTTTGTGCTGTTGCTCAAGCATGTCGATAAAATCTAGGATGATAATACCGCCTAGATTGCGCAGGCGTAGTTGGCGAGCAATGGCATGAGTTGCCTCTAGGTTGGTTTTGTAGACAGTGTCCTCTAACGAACGTCCTCCAACAAAAGAGCCAGTGTTGACATCGATAGTAGTCATTGCTTCAGTTTGATCAATAATCAGATAACCACCAGATTTTAGATCAACACGGCGCTTTAAGGCGTCACGCAAGTCATCTTCGACACGATTTACGTCAAATAGCGACTGCTCTGCGGTGTAATGTACGATTCGATCGTATACAAAGGGGACAAACTCTTTAGCAAAGTATCTTACTTGTTCATAGACTTGCGTATTATCAATGATGACTTTTTCGGTATCCGCATGTACCAAATCGCGGATAGATCGTAGTGGTAGTGACAGCTCTTGATAGATTAGCTCTGAGCTTTGATGATGATTTATTTCTTGACGGCGGGCGCAAATAGTACGCCACAGTTGCAATAGATAGTAGATATCTTCTTCTAGCTTGTCGACAGGCACACGTTCAGCGGCGGTACGAGCAATAAGACCGCCTTTTAGATTGACCGTTTGCATCAAACTACTAAGCTCAGTCTTTAAACGCGTGCGCTCTTCTTCCCCATCGATACGCTGCGATATACCGATATGTTCGCTTGATGGCAGATAAACCAAGTAACGTGATGGTAGCGATATGTTGGTTGTCAGACGAGCGCCTTTGCTACCTAGCTGATCTTTGGTTACTTGTACTAAAATGCGCTGACTCTCATGCAAGCGGTGCTGAATAAGTGTTTTAGAAGCAGGTATTATCTCAGTACTTTGCGTACTAACCATAGGTGGTGCAAAATCCCTACCGTCGGTAGAGGCCTCTAGAATCGCACTGTCTTTATCAGTGTCTTTATTTTTACCTTTGGTACTATCTTCGCCAGCTTTAGGCTTGGTCTCTGCCACTGGTCGAGGCTCACGTTGCATATCATTAACATGTAGAAATGCTGTCCGCGACTGACCAATATCGACAAATGCCGCCTGCATACCGGGTAAGACACGTACAACCGTGCCTAAATAAATATTGCCAACCAAACCCAGTTTATGGTGACGCTCAATATAAATTTCGCCCAAGATGCCGTTATCCAATACTGCGACACGGGATTCCATTGGACTGATATTAATCAGCAGCTCTTCGGACATAATAGTATTCTCTTATCTTTCAGCTTCTTTATTAGGTGTTGATCGTCTATTAGCCATACAGTGTAACAAATGCGACTCGCGCTTGCCCATTATCCTACCGTGTCATTATGTGCAACAGACTAGTTATCCATCTTTGAAGGCTTAACAGATGCTATATTCATTTCGCGCATCTCTTTAATTAGAGCCAATGTTTGCGCCAATGGCAATCCAACGACATTGGTATAGCTGCCATTGATGCGACTGACCCACGCTGCACCCAAGCCTTGAATACCATAACCACCTGCTTTATCAGCAGGTTCACCACTATTCCAGTACTCGCTCATCATATCTACTGTTAGCGGTATAAAACTTACCTCTGTGCGTTCAGTGATTTGTTTTTGATGGATAACCTGATAGTTTGATGCTTTGTCTGGTGCATTAGATAGCGCAGGCAGTAAAGATACCCTTGTTGCTTGAACGGCTGTCCACACTTCGTGAACGTTATCTGACATCTGCTGCCACATACTATAAGCGTGATTGCGATCAATTGGCTTTACAAGTACTGTCTGACCATCTGGCAGCACACCAATCGTATCTGAGGTTAAGATGATAAGTTGCTCAGCAAAGTGCTCTTCACCTATTTTGATGGCTGTATTCAGCTCTTGTATCGCAGCCTTTGCTTTGGTCGCTACCATGCGCTCAATATAGGCTTTTGGCAACTCATTATGCTGTTGCGTCTCATCAATATCTACGCTTAAAAGACTAAAATCCAGCTTTGCTCTTGCTAGTAGCTCACGACGACGCGGCGAACCAGAAGCTAAAATAATATCCATTACTCTTCTCTTAATATATAAATTTATAAGTGTGTCTATACTATACTTCTAGGACCCAGCTTTTAGGAATGAGCAAATCGGAATAGGTCATTAGCAATTGTCACTACTACGGTTGTAGCAATTTTTAACGTATAAATAGCTAACGCACAAATTTTCGTAGCGCCAATAGTACCAATGGCCAGCTTATGATACTTATCAATAAGGATATGGCGAACTGTGCAACGAAAACACCTTGGATGAACATCTGTAGTATCCACAGACTCAATTGAAAAACAATCAATCCTAAGCTTGCTATCAGCCATGCACTGAGAGTGTTTAATTGTCTAACGTAGATGCTGGTAATTTTGATGAAAAGAGCGACGACCACAGCCGCAAAAGCTTGCTGTCCCAAATGAGTATCCATCAATAAATCAGCGATAAGACCAATGGTAAATGCTGTAAAGATACCAACATAACGCGGCTGAAATAACAACCAAAAGATCAGCACCATTATTAGCGCCATAGGGCGCAATGATGCCATACTTGGATTGAGCGGATATATATTGAGCGATGAGGCAACGATAAAGCTTAGAATAATGGTGGTAATCAAAAGTACCGTTGCATTCTCAGAATCAGGATACGACATGACTACTTACCTTAGGAATATGAACAACTGCCATTAAAGTGTGATAAACCAGTAATGAGACACACGCTACCGTTAAAAAGCCGTTGGTAAACAGAAACAGGCTAACGAGTGATTATGAGCAGGTTGCTATTTGATCAGCGTTTATTGATGCCGATGTTATTTTTGTTTACTAGCTTATCTTGAAGAATCAAGACATAAGCATTGTCGATAAAGTTCGCTGTTGGCGTCACTTCTATGCTTCGAAAGTTGGCCGCTTGTACATCTTCAACATGAGCGATACGGCCGACGCGGTATCCCGCTGGTATACGTCCACCCAACCCTGATGAAATTAGCTCATCTCCCACGCGTACGTCTGAGGTTTTGAAGACGTAATCAAGACTTAATGAGGTTGGTATGCCCTTCCCTGTAACGATGGCACGTTGACCTGTCCGTTTTACCGTGACGGCAACCGATTGCTGTTCATCAGTAATGAGAAGTAAACGGCTAGTATTGGGATAGACATTAATGATCTGTCCCAATATGCCATTTTCATCAATGACCGTTTGCCCAACTTGCACGCCATCTTGAACACCCTTATTAAGTACCACAATTTGTCTGAGTAAATTAGCATCAGTGCCAATGACTTGTGCCAAATTGAGATCGAACTGCTCAGGCTTGGTGGTGGATAAGATGCCTTGCAAACGCGCGTTTTGTGCCAAGATATAATCTTGCTGCTGAAGCTTGGCTTGTGCATGGATCAGTTGTGATTTTAGCTGCATGTTTTCGCGACGTAACGCTTCTTTAGACTGCACACTGCCACTTGCCCAATGCTTAGCATAACTCGGCAATAATGACAGCTCATAAATAGGTTGCATGGCGGCATGACTGGTACTACGTATTGGATTAAACCATTCTGGATTTTTGCTATCGAACCACATCAGTATTAAGGCCGCTATCAATACAATGGCAGTCTTACGAAGTGCTAACGGCTGGCGGGCAAAAATACTTGGGATCATAAGTTATCTAACTCATAAATTGTAGAACAATCAGTTACCATTACTGGGTTCTAGCGTTTGCTAATGTAATTAAAGGCAGCGCAATTGGCTACCTTTATTTTTATACCTTTTTAACCCGATACCTGATGCCAACCACAAGCAAGCATGACAAATATGATTGTAGTAGAGCCATGCTCCACTAAAACGATTTAGACAAAAATCATATTTAAGCTTTTGTTATTAATGAAATCAAGCGCGATACCACCGCCACGGCTAACACAAGTCAGTGGATCTTCGGCAACGGTCACAGGCAGACCAGTCTCTCTTGAAATCAACTTATCTAGGTCACGTAACAGTGCGCCGCCACCTGTCAATACAATACCACGCTCAGCGATATCTGATGACAGTTCTGGTGGCGTTTGCTCAAGTGCTGCTTTTACGGCGCTGATGATACCGCTTAATGGGTCACTCAATGCTTTTTGCACTTCTTCTGAGTTCACGATAAAGGTCTTTGGCACTCCTTCTGCCATACTACGACCACGAACCTCTACTTCTAACTGGCTGTCTTCATTCAAGGCAGAGCCGACTTCTTTTTTGATACGTTCAGCGGTCGTCTCACCAATAACACAACCATGCGTACGACGTACATGTGTAATGATGGCTTCATCAAACATATCGCCGCCAATACGAATCGACTCGGCATACACGCAGCCTGACAGTGCAATAACTGCAATCTCAGTTGTGCCGCCGCCGATATCTACTACCATAGACCCACTGGCTTCATGAACGGGCATGCCAGCCCCAATTGCTGCCGCCATTGGTTCCTCAAGCAGTAATACTTTACTCGCGCCTGCTGATGATACCGCCTCACGAATCGCTTTACGCTCAACCAGAGTAGACTTGCAAGGCACACAAACGACCACATTAGGCTGTGCCATAAAGCGCTTGGCTTTTACTTTGGCGATAAAATGCTTAAGCATTTTTTGTGTTACTTCAAAGTCGGCAATCACGCCATCTTTTAATGGACGAATGGCTGTGATGTTAGCAGGCGTACGACCAAGCATTTGCTTTGCATCGATACCGACAGCAGCAACGGTAGGGTTTTGGGTACGATTACTTCGTAACGCAACCACCGTAGGCTCGTCAAGTACGACGCCTTTGTTAGGAATAAAAATAAGGGTGTTTGCAGTACCGAGGTCGATAGCGATATTATTTGATAAAAATCCAAACAGGTTCATGGCTAATGTATCCAGCGTCTTACGAATGAGGCGAATGAGATTGACTGAGGTGTTACTCGTCAGTGTTGAGCAGGTCGTCGATAGACATTATTTGTCGCGACAGTTAAGCATCGCAACACGTCAAACCTAAGCAATAATGATGAAATGACAAAACTGAGCTAAATTATACCGATTTAGCTCGAAAAAAACACAGATATTTACATCAGGAAGCCAGGATTTTGGTCTTAGACGCTAAAAGTTGTTACAAAGTTTGAAATAGTAATAGCTACCATTTAAATTCATGAAACATCATTTATTTCAATAACTAACAAAGTTCTACAGGCAGATGATAATTTTGCTTTATAGCATGTGCATACTGTAACGTATTTCAGAACGTAATTGGTGAGCAATTACGCGGTAATTTTGAATTATAGGCTTAATTTTGCAAATTCTGAGGGCTTGGTTGGTATTGTGCATCAATCAAGCGTCATGCTCTGTAAAATTGGGTCAGATGCTTTATAATAAACCAACTCTATAAACGCTTTTATTTTACTGTTGGGCTGTTTTAACGCTGATATTTGCATACCTTAAGGTTCGTTTATATCAGTGACTATTTATTACCTACACTTAATGAAAACTGTCCTTAACTGGAGAAACCATGTCACAACAACTATCAACGTCTGACAGCACCGTCAGCCGTGAAGAAATCTTAGAAATTGCTAACCTTGCCCGTTTGGGTGTCGATGAAAGTACAGCAAACAGTTATGCTGACGAAATCACTAAAGTATTAAAGATGATGATTACCCTCAGCAACGTTGATACGACAGATGTTAAACCTCTAGCAAACATTCATGAAACTTGCCAAGAGTTGCGTGCTGATTTCGCTAATCATGATATTGACCGTGCGCGCAATCAGTCAGTCGCACCTGCTGTTGAAGAAGGCTTATATCTTGTCCCACAAGTGATTGAATAGGCTGCTATCTCTCTTTGGTCTTTATCACATTTTATTTATTTTATTAACACTTTGACGGACGACACTTTATGTCTGAGCTTCATCTACTAAGTACCGAGCAGCTTATTACCGGCTTGCAAGACAAACAATTTAGCAGCCTTGAGTTGACTGACCATTATATCAAGCGTATCGATGCGTTAGACAGTAAGGTCAACAGCTTTATCACTCATACCTCTGAGACAGCACGCGCACAAGCAAAAGCGGCGGACGAGAAGCGAGTACAAGGCGATAATCGTCTGTTATTAGGCTTACCTATGGCCCATAAAGACATCTTTTGTACTCAAGGTGTGCTGACCACTTGTGGCTCTAAGATGCTACATAACTTTATCTCACCCTATGACGCTACTATCGTCTCTAATATTCAAAAAGCGGGAATGATTAGCTTAGGCAAGCTCAATATGGACGAGTTTGCGATGGGCTCAGACAATAGCAGCTCTTACTACGGTACGGTGCAAAACCCTTGGAATCTGGAACGTGTCCCTGGTGGTTCATCAGGTGGTAGCGCCGCCGCCGTTGCCGCAGGCTTCGTCCCTGTCGCAACCGGTAGTGACACAGGGGGCTCTATTCGTCAGCCCGCTTCGTTTTGTGGTTTGACTGGTATCAAACCGACTTATGGCCGCGTATCACGCTTTGGTATGATTGCTTACGCGTCAAGTCTCGATCAGGCAGGTAGCATGGGACGCAGCGCCAAAGACTGTGCGTATCTACTGCAACCCATGATCGGTCATGACCCACTCGATGGAACCTCTATCAAACATGAGATCCCTGACTATATACAAGACATTGAAGATGCAGAAGCAGCTGCGGGCGACAAGCCTTTCGCGGGTCTCCGTATTGGTGTGCCAAAAGAATATTTTAGTCATGGCTTAGATTCTGAGGTTGAACAAGCGGTACGTGCGGCTCTCAAAAAATATGAAGAGCTAGGCGCTACAATCGTAGAAGTGAACATCATCGATCCTGATATCACCCTTGCCACTTACTATATGCTAGCACCAGCAGAAGCTTCTTCTAATTTGTCACGTTTCGATGGTGTGCGTTTTGGGTATCGTTGTGAAAACCCAAAGGATTTAATCGATCTCTATACGCGCTCACGCTCTGAAGGGTTTGGCCCTGAAGTACAACGCCGTATTTTGACAGGCACTTATGCGCTCTCTGCTGGTTACTTCGACGCTTATTATACTAAAGCTCAAAAAATACGCCGCTTGATCGTTGAAAACTTTGCAGACGCTTTTACTGATTGTGATGTCATTGCCAGTCCAACTGCTCCAACCGCTGCTTACAAGCTTGCTGAAGAACTTGATCCTGCCACCATGTACTTAGGTGATGTTTATACCATCGCTGTCAACTTGGCCGGTTTGCCTGCGCTCAGTCATCCTGCTGGCTTTACATCAGAAGGCTTGCCTATCGGCTTGCAGTTGATCGGCAAACATTGGCACGAAAGTGAGTTGCTGTCTACCGCGCACCTATTCCAGCAACACACAGACCACCATTTACAACACTCTGCCATCGCAAAGGAGACGGTATAATGAACACAGCAACTACTGATAACCATACCGTTCGTAAAGAGCTTTTCGTCGATGGGTATGAAGTGGTCATCGGCATCGAGATTCACTGTCAGCTTAATACGGAAAGTAAAATATTCTCAAGCGCGCCGACAGATTTTGGCCATGAGCCAAACAGTCAAGCGAGTCTTGTAGATTTAGGTCTGCCTGGCGTGTTACCAGTATTAAATAGCGGCGTGGTTGATCGCGCCCTAAAATTCGGTATTGGTGTCAATGCTGAGCTGGGTTTATACAATACGTTTGATCGCAAAAACTACTTCTACCCTGACTTACCGAAAGGTTATCAAATCACCCAAATGGCCAACCCTATCGTTGGTAAGGGTTATATTGATGTCGTGGTCAACGAAGGTGAGAAGAATGAATATCCGAAACGCATGGGCATCACCCGCGCGCATTTAGAAGAAGATGCGGGCAAATCTGTACATGATGCGATCGACGGTATGACGGGTGTCGACTTGAACCGTGCTGGCACGCCATTGATTGAAATCGTCTCAGAGCCAGATATGCGCTCAGCCCATGAAGCGCTTGCTTATATCAAAGCCATTCACCAGCTGGTCACATGGCTTGGGATCTCGGATGCGGTCATGGCAGAAGGCTCGTTCCGCTGTGACTGTAACGTCTCTGTGCGTAAGCCTGGTGATGAGCTTGGCACGCGTACTGAGCTAAAAAACCTAAACTCGTTTCGCTTTATCGAACGCGCCATCAATCGTGAAATCGAGCGTCAAATCGACATTATCGAAGACGGCGGCAAGGTTGTCCAAGCCACGATGCTTTATGATCCAGAGCGTGATGAAACGCGTACCATGCGTACCAAAGAAGATGCCAACGATTATCGCTACTTCCCTGACCCTGACTTGTTGCCTGTGGTTATTGAACAGCATAGAGTTGACGAGATTAAAGCGGCGATGCCTGAGCTGCCTGTTGCTCGCCGCGCGCGCTTTGAAGAAGCGCTTGGTCTATCAGAATATGACGCTCGCATCCTAACGGGAAGCCGTCAGCTGGCTGATTACTTCGAAGATGTCGTCGCCGATGTGGGCGAAGCGCATGCCAAAATGGCTGGTAACTGGGTCATGGGTGAACTACTTGGTGCCCTCAATAAAGACGATACAGACATCGTTGAGGCACCTATCAGTGCCAAGCAGCTCTCAGGACTGCTCAAACGTATCAATGATGACACACTGTCCGGTAAAATGGCCAAAAAAGTCTTTACGGCATTATATGATCGCGAAGGTGGCGACGCAGATGACGCAGCTGACAAAATCATCGAAGCCAAAGGTCTCAAGCAAGAAACCGATACAGGCGCTATTAAAGCCATCGTAGAAGACGTGATTGCGAAAAACCAAGCGATGGTCGACGAGTATCGCGGCGGTAAAGAAAAAGCCTTTAACGGTCTGGTCGGACAGGTCATGAAAGCGAGTCGCGGTAGTGCCAACCCGCAGCAAGTCAATCAGATCCTAAAAGAGCTATTGGGTTAAGGGTATCTGTTAATCAGTAGTCATGCTGGCTATGATAAGCAAAACGCCATGGTAGATTTTGGCTACTATAAATAGCCCTTGCAATGTGCCAAATTTTGCGTAAAATAGTCAGTCATTCGGGGCGTAGCGCAGTCTGGTAGCGCACTACACTGGGGGTGTAGTGGTCGCAGGTTCAAATCCTGCCGTTCCGACCAAACACAATATTAGGGCATACCGTCACAGACCGTATGCCCTTTATTTTGGGCGTTTTTCAGGTTTTCACTATCTTATAGGTGTATGGCGTTCCATATAGAATGTTGGTATTATTGTTGGTATCGAGCAATACCAACATGGACAATACCAACAAAGGATAGACCCATGCCCCTAACCCATACAGGTATCAACAAGCTACAACCTAGTAGCACCTCTATAGCCACAAAACGACCTGATAAACACAGTGATGGTAACGGGCTGCAATTATGGGTGCGTTATACGGGCGTGAAGTCATGGATCAGCGCCTACCGCTGGCAAGGCAAACAGCAAACCCTCACTATTGGCACTTATCCAGTAATGAGCCTTCAAAATGCACGCCAGCGCAATATTGAGATTAAACGGCTCATAGCTGATGGTATCAACCCAAAAGACGATAAGAAAAAGACACAAGCCGACAATGACGGATCAAGGGCGTTCAATACTATAGCCCAGCGTTGGCACGGTGACCGCAAAGCACATATTGCCCCTACTACCTATAGCCGTGACTACTCACAGTACCAGCGCGATATTAAGCCCGTCATTGGTCACATGAACATAGAGGACATAACCGCGCCTGATGTTTTGGCTATCGGTAAAGCTATCGAAGCGAGGGGCGCAGCTGATATGGCAAGGCGTGCAATGCGTCAAACGGGGCAGATATTCAAACAAGCCATACGCGAGGGCTTAGTAACTCATAACCCAGCCACAGACCTAACCGAAGCACTAAAACCGCATAAGGTGAAGCACCACAGCCGTGTGACTAGCCAGCAATTACCTAAACTACTTCAAGACATTAACGCCTATGATGGTGATCTACTGGTAAAGCTAGGCTTATGGTTTTTATGCTATACGTTTGTGCGTACTCAAGAATTGCGCTTCATGGAATGGTCAGAGATAGACTATAAAGCTAAGTTATGGCGCATACCAGCCGACAAAATGAAAATGGATAGACCGCACCTAGTACCACTTGCACCGCAAACAATGGCACTACTGGAGCAGATCAAGGCGCTAGGGTTTTCGGATCAATACGTTTTCTTTAATCCCTCAACCCGTAAGCCATACAGTACCAATGCTTTTATCACTGCCCTATGGCGCATGGGTTATAAAGGACGTATGACAGGGCACGGCTTCCGTGGACTTGCCAGCACTACCCTACACGAACAAGAATACATGCACGAAGCGATAGAGCTACAGCTGGCACATGAAAAAGAGAACAAGATCAGCAAAGCATACAACGGAGCGCAGCATTTACCCTACAGAACCAAGATGATGAATGAATGGGCAAACTTCATTGATGATGCTTACGCTGGCAAGTTGGACAACGTGATCCGTGCAGACTTTAAGCAACACAAACAAAAGCTAGGCTAAGGCTTAGCACCAACTATGCAAGGCTAGGACTAATTACCCGAACGACAGCTATTTACACACCCTTATGCTGTCACTGCCTTGCACCTATTTTTAAAGGGTGTAGGGGTGTGAATTGTGTCGTATAAAGATGAAGCGCGTAAGTATCAATTATTAAATACAGCTTTTGAACTTAATTTATCAAAACCAACTTATGAACAAATTGCAAATTTAGTCTTCTTTGATAATGATTGTACTGATGCCCAACGCGAAAATAACTATACTTTCTTAACTAACATAGATGAAGCTATAAATAGGTACGTACAAAATAGTGAAATAGACTATAAAAAAGACAATACGTTTAATGGTAGCCCTGATTGCGGGTGTGATTATGACTGTGAATGCAGTTTAAATGTCTTTGCTATGTCTGCATTTAAGAATATAGCGCGGCAATTTGATTTAGATATAAAGGGAAATAATGCTTTAGTAAATAGTGTATTAGCTGATTTTACAATAGAAGAACAACATAGATTATTGAGCTGTAATATCGCTGAGGTACTAAGAATTATAATGTATAAAAGTCTGTCATATCTAGCTTACAATCTTGGCTTTTATGATATTTCTTTCAAACATCATGAAGTAGCAATCGTTATGTATGGTGGAATAATGGTTGATGTACAAGTTGATATTACTGATTATCTAGAAGACGAAATTTCAGCTAGAAGTAAAAAAGCGTCTGATGCAAGGTGGCAACCCCATAGAGAGGAAAAAAAAGAACGTAAAAAGAAATACCTTAAAATTATGAAAGATAAAGGATTTAGTACTTATACCGATGCAGCTACCTACATTAAGTTGCATGTTGATACAGACAAAAAACCCTCATTTCCTACTGTATGTCGTTTACTAAGCGAGGCTGATAAAGGTAATTTCTCATAAAATAATATCGTATGCATGCATTCAACACTCTATTCATGCATTCAACATTTTATGCATGCATAAGTATTTAGCTACAATCACCCACCCCATAACATAGCCCATGTAAGCCGTAGAACACCTTTACGGCTCAACAAACTACATGGAGCTATGAACATGACACACCCCACCCAAAACACGCCAGTTATTCCTTTTACTGGTGACACCTCGCACGATACAGAACCAACCACCGCAAACAGTCCAGCTATGCAACTGCCTACTACTGGCATGGGCAGAGCAAAGGACATTTTACCATTCCTACCCTTTAGCAAAACCACCTTGTTTGAATGGTCAAAAGATGGACGTTTCCCAGCTGGCAAGAAGCTAAGCCCTACTATGACCGCATGGGCTTACGCAGACATACACGAATGGCTTAACTCTCACACCTCAACCACTAGCGAGGTATAGAGCCATGACTACTACAGCCACCGCTACCGCCACAGTGACTAACCAGCCAGCACCTAAGACACAGATTGATATTGTTAGGGCGCACCTGATGACAGGGGCAACGATCACCACTTGGGACGCATACCGCCTTTATCAAATCACATGCCTAGCACAGCGCATTCACGACCTAAGAACCGCAGGGCTAACCATTCAAAGCGAGATAGTCACGCACAATGACAAGCGTTTTTCGGTCTATTGGCTTGATGAACAGACATTACTTGAAAGCGAACTATCTAACAGCGAGGTGAACTAAATGAATAACCACCCTAGCATATCAATCGACACCCCAGCCAGCCGCCTAGTGACTGTAGATAGTCTGTACTTACGGCTTATGAATGACCGCATACAGGACATTTACCGCGATACTGACCACCTAGCCACCGCGCTAGATGCTATCAATACAAAAGACGATGTTAGCCAAGGCGTGCTTGTGGCAGTCAAAGCAGCACTACTGACCAATAGCGAGCTGGCAGGTATTGTTAGTGACATGTTTTGTGAGCACGCATTACCGTACCAAACGGAGGTAACAGACCATGAGTAATGATGACCTAGTAAGCGAGGTTATAGACAGGTTAAAGGGTGAGGGTTTTTTAATGATAGCTGATGATTTTATAGATCAGCTTATCACCACCTTGCACGCCAATGTGACCATCATTAACACCATGACCCAATTAGCAGAAATAGAAACGCAGATGCTAGGTAGCTTGTTACCAACAGGCAGCCGACAAGTGGAGTCATTAAAAGAGCTATCGAAAAACATAGCAGAAATCGCCTTTAACGTGGAGGACGTAAGAAATGACCAACGATAACAGAACCAGTTTAAGAGCCAGCCACGGGACACACAATCGCAATGAGCCACATAAACGTGGCTTACTACTTAGCTTTACCATATTCATGGCATGGGTGGCAGGTATTGGCTTATTACTGTCATTAATCGCTTGCCAGCCAGTCAATGCAAAACCGATTGCAACCAATACCAACAATGGTTACTATATAGACCTCTCAAGAAAACACGCAAGCGGTAAGCCATACCGTTATCCATTGGCATTTTTTGTGCCTGATAATAGCGCAGCCTCTCAAGCTGTCACTATCCATTCAAGCACAGCCCCACAAGCGCACCTAAGCGCCACAAGGGGGCAAACCATCATATCTATAGCAAATTATTTGCTAACCGACTATGACGGGTTGACGCTGCAAAATAAAATAGCCGTAAGGCGAATATGCAGGGCGGTTGCTTGCGTGACCGAGAGTAAGACCCGTCACCCTATACTTTTACCGTATAGCGTGGCATTCACTCAAAAAACAACGCAAGGAGTTATCCATCATGGGTAAATCAATCCGTACGACCTCAAACACTCAAACCACTACCAACAGCACACCAGCCCCATTCAAGGCAGGTAACAGCGTTCTGTGCCTATCATTAAGCCTTAATCCGTTTGTACTTATCAATGATCCACGCGGTAAGCGTGACTTACTGGCACTTATTCACGATGGCAGCTATTTTAACTATGACAAGCAAGGCTATTTTGTCCCAGCAAGCGACAAAGAAACAGGCGATTATCAGCCGTCACTATTCCACGACACGCCAGCCAACCGCCAAGCAATAGCCACGCTATACAGTGGCAACCAATCAAGCCAGCGCACAGTAATAGACACTACTACCGCCGATGATGACGAAGTGATTTTAATGTCGTCACATGATTTATCAGATATTGCTTGTGACATTAACGGGGCTGCTACTGCCTTATATGATGTTGGACAGTTACTAGCACTCATACACTATGAGAAGATAGAAGCGCACACAGCGCCAGCACTGGCACGCCTAGCACATGATGCTACCGACACATGGGCAAGCTTACTATATGAAAAATTAGAGCGCATTAACGACACCCTAGTAATGACTGGCTATAGCAAGGTGGGTAAATAATGAAAACCTACCCACCAAAGCAAAGCCGTAAGCACGCCAAGCGCAAAAGCTACTATAAAAAATATAGAGAGCAGCGCCAGCCGAAACAGTCACAAGCAAGGGGGACTAGATGACCACCACACCACAAACAGCCACCCATGAAAAAGCCCGTGCATCTAGCACAGGCTTTCCAGTGGTAATAAATAGTTTTGATGCAGCCACACGGCAAGGGCTGGCAGATGATCCTACTTTGACAAAGCTATATGAGCTATTACCGCCCAATAGCTTGTTAAGCATTACAGACGATCTTACTACAAATGACGCGTCTTTAGTACCGACAGCTGACACGATAGCCTTACGTTTGACCGATAAACAAGGCGATATTGTAGGCGCGGTATTCTACACACCAAACAGTAAAGCAAAGCCCATTGTCATTGATCCTACAGGGTATGGCGCTATCGTCATTGGTGAGCCAAACAAAGCCAATGAGATCATAGCCTTTAATGACACTGATAGCGGTATTGATGTTTACAGCCATCTGATGGACAAGACAATCATTGTCAGCCCTCAAAAAACAAAGCAGTCCCTCAAAAAGATGGTGCAGCACTGGAGCAGCGGATCACAGGTTACTGTACCTATGACGCTTGATGATAAGGGTTTAATCAACCTATTGGCAGGTGTAAAGGCGCAAGCATTGGTTACGGTGGCTCATATCGTCACCATGCTACAAGATGACAGCTATGAAGCGATACTGGCAGCTGATGACACCCAGCTAATCAATTTACAAGACACTGCCTATTATACTGAATGGCGCGATGATCCACAGCTTAATGAACCGATGACATACAGTGATGGGCGTTTTGAGCTATACCATGACGGGCTGTTTTTTGTGAAGTATAACGATGATGACCCAGCAAACATAAGGTTTAAGTTTAAGGCGTTTGTTTGTTCACCGATTGAGGTTATCGCTAAGACACGGGACACAAGCAGCGGTACATGGGGGCGGTTATTGCAGTGGCGCGATGATGACAGCGTATTGCATACATGGTCAATGCCGTTATCGCTGCTACAAGGTGATGCAAGGGAATACCGCAAAGAACTGGCTAGTCAAGGCTTGAACATTACCACCAGCCCCAAACAGCGCAATTACTTAGACACCTATATTCAAAACTACCCTATTCATAAACGGGCGTTATGCGTGGATAAGCTGGGCTGGCATGATAAGCAATATGTATTACCTGACAGAGCAATAGGCAGCGATGGTGAGCAGCTTATCGTCTATCAGTCTGCTAATGCCATAAACAGCACACTAGCGCAGCAAGGCACGTTAGATCAATGGCGTGATAACTTATGCAAACCACTTGCCGAACAAAGCCGTTTTGTTTTCTCTATTGCTTGCGCGTTCGCTGGTCAATTACTGGAGTTATTAGAGTATGACGGGGGCGGTTTTCACCTCTTAGGATCATCAAGCATGGGTAAGTCCCTATCGCTAAAATTGGCTGCTAGCGTATGGGGCAACCCTGACAGGTACGTTAAGACATGGCGTAGCACTGATAACGCACTGGAGGGCACAGCAAGCGAGCATAACGACAGCTTTTTACCACTTGATGAAATCAGCGAATGTGATCCCAAAATAGTAGGTAAAACCGTTTATATGTTGGCTAATGGTCAAGGTAAGGGACGCAGCACCACCACTGGACACAATCGCATAGCTAAAACATGGCGCATTATCTTTTTGTCTAATGGTGAGGAGTCGCTACAAAACTTCATGGCACAAGCAGCACAGAAAACCAATGCAGGTATTGAGGTTAGAGTGGCGCATATAAATGCTGATGCTGGCAAAGGGTTAAAGACGTTTGATAGTTTGGTGCTGGCAGACACAAGCGAAGCCCAAGCCGATAAGATCAACGAGTTATCACACGCTTACTATGGATCAGCTGGCATAGCATGGCTAGAACATATCACCAGTGACAAGACAGCAACCACCGCCAACGCAGGTCAGCTTGTCAGTGACTTTATGAGTCAATATAGCGACCTGACAGCACAAGCGCATAGAGTGGCTAAACGGTTCGCTATCGTGGGCGCAGCTGGAGAACTGGCAACACAGGCAGGTATAACAGGCTGGCAAGTAGGACAAGCAACCGCAGCCGTGATGACTTGCTTAGATAATTGGCTTGATAACTATGGGCGTGATGGTGAGCATGAGCAGCGCCAAATCATAGAACATATCAAGGCGTTTATTGAACAGCACGGATCAAGTCGCTTTCAGCCTTGTTATAGAAATACACGCTTAGACTTTGAGGAGAGAACCCCCAACCGTGTAGGTTATCGCAATATGGACACGGGGGACTATTACTTTTCCAAAGAAACTTTTAACAGCGTATGTGCGCCTTTTAGCAAAAGCAAAGTATTGCAAGTATTAGAGGAAGCCGACTTGTTACTACTTAATCAAGGTGACCGTAAAATCTACAAAACGCCTGATACTTTATTTAATGGCAAGCACCGCCCATCTGTTTACGCGGTTACTGCTAACATACTTTGTTGTGAACCTATGAAAAAGGACGGGACAAACGGGACGAACGGGACAGGCTATATGCAGCAAGGGATTGCGCTGTCCCATTGTTAAAAACCAAAACGGGACGAACGGGACAGGATTTTACATTTTAGCTTTTCTGTCCCGTCTGTCCCATTGCTAAAAACATAAACGGGACGGCTGTAATCCATACCACGTAAGGGCTGTCCCGTCTGTCCCGTCTGTCCCATGCAAAAACATAAGGTACGGCAAAAATAATTAACCTTAATACAAAAGGACAATAACCAATGACTGACAACGCTAAAGTATTAACCCAGTCTATTGAGTTAGGTAAAACAAGCCAATTTGATGTCGCAGAATACCTGACAGATGAAACTTTAATCATTGCCTACTTAAACGAAGTATTAGCTGGAGGTGTACCTAGTGAGTTTATCGAAGCACTAAACGATGTCGCACGCACAAAAGGTATGAACGAGCTGGCAGAGAAGCCACGTTTTGACACTATGCTAAAGATTATTGATGGTATGGGCTTACAGGTTACCCTAACCCCTAAGGCAGAACTAGAAGCTTAACTGTTTTTGATTATTGACACCAAAGGCAGCCGTTTATCGTCTGCCTTTTTTATGGGCTGCAAAAACCTAGGGGAAACCTAAGGTTAGGCGCTCAATAAACACGGGCTGCATGTTGTCATTTGTTAACATTCAAACCAGTTTGCCGGCTGCCAGCATGTTAAGTTATGTTAAGGTTTAAAACCTTTATGGAGAAGATCACCACACAGCCAAACAGTGTCATTACTTTTACCACGTTTTACCGATCACCAGCCCCCAATGGTGTAAGCGTTAGCGTGATACCTTACTACCATTAGCCCACAGCGCCATGATGTCACCAAAACAGGGTAAAGCCGTCAAAAATGAGATATGAGCAATTTTGCGCGTATTGAGCGTGGTTCAAGTTAACTATTCCGCTACGAACTGCCAAAAAGTGAATGGAGCGCAAACACTTACCAATCATGGGCTATAAGGCAGTTTTAGGGCTAAATTAGCAAGGGGCTGTAACGGGTCAAAGATAACCCCAAAGGTGGGGGTATTAAGCATGATTTAGGTTTACCAGTGTTTACGGATCACTAAAACACGAATGAAGCGCAAACGCTTGCTAGATATAGTTTAAGAGGTTATTTTAGCGTCAAATTAGCAAGGGGCTGTAAACCTAAATAGATACGCCCAGATTTGAGCCTATCTTTTAATACCACATGATACGAGGTCAGCATTTAGTAGCATTATATAATTAACGCATGGGAAGACAGTACAAGGCGTACAGATGAAACCCTATGCCATAGCCGTATCACATGACAGATAAAACCGATTATGGTTCTATCACCTGATAAAACTTGAATTTTCGGACAACGTAGGCAATCACTGCCAAGCCCTTTTCATGGAGTCCAAAAACCCTAAGATTTCCCTAAGGTTTTATTTTTATTTCAAAAATATAGAAAAGCCGCAAGGTTCTTAACAGATCCTTACGACTCAAAAATACCGCATTCAATTCCGTACTACGAAAAATAAATTGCAGTTTAGTACTTAATGGCAGTGATAAGTACCACGTTTCGTATCATTGTGACAACCTGCAGAATTAGTTCCACCGCTATGAGCAAAAGCGCTAGAAGCAAATGTCACTGTAAAGAGTACTATTAATAATTTTTTCATAATATTATTCCGTTATAGTTGATTAATAAAGACTCTACTATATGAGAAAAAACAAAGTATTGATACTTAGTAAACTATCACAATATTGGTTTTATCATTAGTTTTTTTTATATCTAAGCCTCTACTATCTCAATATGAAAACCATGTATGAATATTTGTGCCCGAACCAACATTGACGCGTATCATAGCGATAAGCTATTTATGATTTTCAAAAACATTAGAACCTGTCAAAACCTTACATTCGAAATTAAATCAGCCACCAACAAACGCTGAAATAGATGCTCCTTATTTTGGGTTTATCTAGTTTTTGGAGTCCTTAAAAGGGGTAGTTTATGGAACAGTACACGCGTGAGGATCGCCCCAAGATCACCACAAGGGTTATGACCTCATAAAACCTCATATTAATGTTGCCTATTGGCAGCACTCACTACCCAATAAAACCCAACGTTCCGCACCCCAAATGCGGAATTAAGAACCTAACAAAACCTAACATCGAAAAGTGAACAGCACCGCTTTGCCTGTTAACATTTGTTAACGTTGGCAGACCATGCCGACTTGTCAAAACTTGTTATTGAGAACCGTACAAAACCGTACATTGCTAATATCGCAAACCTTATAAAACCTTACATTCAAAACCAAATCACACACCGCGCAATGCTGGCTTGAACCTTGCCGTTGCCTAGTTTTCGGAGTCCATAAAAAGAGGACTTTTCGCACAGGTATCAAGGGGGGCTATAAATCGAGATTAAACAGGCAAACCACATAAGAGCGCCTCTATTTACACGCGCAAAATAAAAACCGTTTCAAAAAGAAGTTAAAGCAGGTTAAAGGTAGTTTTGCGACAAGTGAACGCCTTTTTTATAACGCTCAAAAACCTATTGAGCAGATAACCGCCAATGGCGTGAATTGGCAGATGCAAAGAAAACGCGCGTTATTTGCACCTATTAGAGCGGTATTAATTGAGCGCGTGCAGTCATTAGAGAAACAACCCCATGTAATTGATATTTTTAAGCTCACTATTACTCTTGCCTAGCTATACAAATATCGTTATAGTCAAATTATCAACCATATAGTAAAAAGGCGTTAGACAATGAAACAGATATCAGTTTTTATACTTGGCTGCCTTGTAGCTGGCTCTGCCTATAGTGTAACTCCTGTTAATAACGCACCTTTAGACTATAGTAGTGCTGTTATTGATTTCAATAAATTAGATTTAGCGAAGTCCTATCAAGATGGTGTAAATATACGCAAAGCGAGAGAGGAAAAGAAAGCCTACAAAAAACATCTAGCTGCAATGAAAGAGCTTGAACAATTAGACTTGACAGATCAACAAGCCGTAATGAACTTTGCTAAAAGCTATCCAAATGAAATTGATAGCTTAAAAGAATTACTTGATTTGCAGAAACAGCTTCAATAACTATATATCTAGTTCACCAATTACAAAATAATATTCAATGAAGCAGCAAACAGCCAAAAAAGGGCATTATTAAAATCTATTGTTGGTATTATTGTTGGTATCGTTAATATATGAACCAATAAAACCTATATATTTCAAGGCATACAGCCTTTGCTTTACTTCCTGCCGTTCCGACCAAACATAGTAGTAATAAGAAAAGCCAATCATTGATTTTCAATGGTTGGCTTTTTTTTGTGCTAAATTTGGCTAGGGATTGTATGATGTATTTGAGGAAGAAATAATAAAAACCTTGCAAGGCACGATAAGTGTTCGAAAGCCAGCCGTTCACACACCTTTAGGTTGGTTTGTCTTATATCTAACTTTGATTTAAGGGTGTAGAGGTGTGTATTGTGCTAGTGAAGCCATATCTATCTATGCGAGAAACCGTTGATTTTGTTTTTGAATTGACAGGCGAAAAAATAGACTGGTCAACCCTTGAGGAGTTAAGTAATGTTGAACAGCTTACACCAGTATTCCTATTTAGTGGCTATATTGGTTATCCTGATCAGAACAGCATACGTTATGACAAAATGAAAGCCTATTTCACACATGATGATTTTTTCATACACCAAACTAGGAACTATGAGTCTTACTCGATGCATAGTGATGCTGATGTTCCAGAATGGATAGAAATACATTCACCGTTTACCATTCAAAATATTATTAAACATCAAAGCAGCGCATATGAAGTTCATGATAAAGTATTTTTATTCAAGAACCCTCCTATCGGAGAACTTGATAAACTCGATGAGCTTAAGTATTCTCAGATTGACTTTGACGACGTACGTTTTTCTAGGAACGAACTAATAACTGTTTTTGACATAAAGCAAGAAAAAAGAACAGCACAAAATGAATTTGATTTTTATTTAGGTGCTATGGACGCTATAAAAGAAAGGGCAAGTGCTGAAATTTCTCGTAGAAGTGAATTAAGCTTGGTAGGAAATCAAAAGATATTAGCCAGCTACGCCCTATTTACACCTCATCATATAGCATGCTTTCTATCTAACGAAAACCCAGCCTATGAACAAAATAGTAATATGTATTGTGCTTATTTAGATATGGTGAAAAATGCAATAGAAGCTGATGTTTTGAAACCTATCAATGAAAAAGAACAAATATCAACCGAACAGGTTAAGGAATGGCTAGCAAACAATAACTTTGTCTATAGGGGTTTCAATGACGGTACACCAACCTATGCTGACCAAATGGCAGAAATGAAAGAGGAAGGTGTAGCAGCACACGTTAAAGTACTTAATCTAACTGATAAATTAGAAGATTTAGAGTTAGATAATATGCTCAAAACCCATGTAGCTAGTGAGCTGAATGACCTATCTAAGGAAGACAAAAAGCGTATAGCTGAGCTAGAACGTCAACTAACGGAGAAGGAAGCTAATACTAGCTTTATGATGGGCAGCTCCACATTAGAACAAGGTGAACCCAAAACCAATGAACAAATTATTGACAATCTTAAAGAGCAGATAAAACAGCTTACTACCGACCAAGATCAAGCGCAAACCACTATAGCCGAACTCAAAGAGCAACTAAACATAGCCAATACGATACTAACAAACACTAAATCTGTATCCATAGCCCAGCCCTTTGACTGGCAAAACATGAGTGAGCACATCTATCCGCCTGAATTACATCTGGCATTGATGGTATGGCAACGTATTTACTGGGATAATGAATTAAAAGACAGCCATATCACTTCACATAATGGTAAGTTTGAGGCAATAGCTAAGAAGATTAATCTTAATCCAAAAAGCACACTAGGAAAGCGTGTAAGAATGGTAATAAATACTGCTCATACTAAGAAAAAGCAAAGTGAATTAGCTGAACAATTACAAGCCATTGAGCATATCAATATATCAGCAAATTGATATGACAGCCCATAACATTATACTACTTCTTTGAAACTGCTTATTGCCTAAACCTTATGAGCAACCCTTACTATCTTAAAATACAATTATGAGGTATTAGGATATGACAATCTGTTTAGATTCAGAAGTACAAAACTTGTTAGCAGCGTGGGGACATTGGGTTTTAGCAGATGGTACAGGGCTAGGATATACTAGTCCTATGGCTAGACTAATACGGGAACATGTTGGGGAAAGGAGCAAAACACGTACTACCATATTTATAACTGATGATCAGGCTCTAAGAGTTGAAAATCTTATAACAACTTTATGTCAGTATAAGCCAGTAGAAGGTAAAGTATTGCAATTAAGATATATTGAAAATATGAGCGACAGTGCTATAGCTAAGTATTACTTAACGCCTCTTAAGTACGGTGAAGACAGCACTAAAAAGGTAAGCGCGTATCAAGCAGCCAAGCATATAGCGAATGCTGAAGGATTTGTAGCAGGCTTTATAATAAGTGAAATTCGTAAGGAAATAGGTAACTTATAGCAGTACGATGCTTTTTTATTGTCTAAAACTAATAAATCTATGAGGAGCATACCCTCATATCATACCCCTTTTTTAAGAACAGTCCATTGCTACACACCATACCCTTAGCATTAATCTTCATGTAACCCGCCGAACATTATTACGGCGCAACATGGAGCTACACACAATGACCCACCCAAACAAGAACTCACAAAAGCTACCTAACATCCAACCCCGCAAACCAAAAAAGTGGCAGCGTTTTTTACTCAGAACAGTGCTCAGTATTCTATTGCCTTACCTACTATCACCGCCCGATATCAGTGTTTATATTTACCACATTACTGTCGCCCTTCCTTCATAGCGACAACACGTACACTGCCCTGACTGATACTCACGATAACTAGACTTTTAGTAGGTGAGCAGTTAGGGTAAATGCTTTATTATTATGTGATTCATCCTATGCCCGAGACTCTCGCCACGCCTGATCCTACCCTGACAGATGACACACCTTGGAATGCGTATCAGCGTCCTTTTGTCCGTGATTTGGCGTACGTACTGGCATGTCCCAATGTCTTAACGACATGGCTAGATTTTGCACCGCATCAAAACACCCATACAGTTGCTGTGCATAGCGTTGGCTTTTGGCAAGCGCAGTTTGAGGCGTATCAAGGGCGTCTAGAAGAGTTGGACACAACCAACGCTTATCAAGAGCTGACCCGCTATTTAATGAAAAGACCCAGTCCTAACCGTTTGGGATTTCACTTTGAAGGGTTATTATCATTTTGGTTAGAAGATGGCTACGCGCGTAAGCTGCATTCATATGAGACGTTGGCCAATAATGTGCAGTTATACAACGGTAAGCAAACAACGGGTGAGCTGGATTTAATCTTGTACAATCATGAGGAAGAGATTACCGAGCATTGGGAGCTGGCCATAAAGTTCTTTATGGGTTCCGCGCCTTTTGCCCCTGAGAATTGGGTTGGGATCAACTCCAATGATAATTTGCAGCGCAAGATGACTCACATGCAGACCAAACAGTTTCGTAGCGTCTGGGTCGATACCGAGGATCATGGACGCATCAGAATTGGTAAGCGTTATGGCATTATTAAAGGACGGTTCTTTTTGCCCATCAACACCACCAGTTTTGGTCATCATGATTGGCCCACTTGGTTGCAACCTAATTTCCCAATACATGAGTGGTGCGATAAAAACGATCTGATCAATCTTGCGACAATTGACATAACTAGGTTGCGAAAGGCGCGCTATGTAGAATGGTTTAACAAACGCAGCTTTTATGATGACCATGACAGATACCAGCCACCCCTTACCTACTCTAAAGACGAACCACTCAGAACCGGACTATACTTTGAAGGCGATAGACCAATTGTTATTTATCACTCACAGCCAGATAGGATTCGAGTTAAGTTTTAAAAGGCACTAGTGACTGTTCATAAGTAGCTATTGATAAACCGTCATAAAGCCGCCTTTATTAATACGTCTCAATTACCTGCATCAGCTCATATCTGAGCATATCAGCACTCGGCATACGCTCCGCATGAAAGCGGACAATGGGAATGCCTGCACTCGCCAAAGCTTTGTCCTTCTTGTCATCCGCTTTTTGGCGGGCTTTGCTACTGTGTGTCCAGTCATCAAGCTCAATGGCAACCAGCGTGGTCTGAGCATCCACATCAACAATCACATAATCGACGCTTTGGCGACAGATACGATTGAACCAAAAGCTGCGCTCGGACGTCTCATCACTGTTGGCTTCAATGACACGTGACAGTTGAACTTGAACAAAGATATGATATTCCGGCAAGGCGTTTTTTAACTTCTTAAAAAATATCACCTCAGTGTCAGTCATAATAGGCATGGGTGCAAATGGCCAAATCGCTAAATCATCACCGCGGACAGGCTGTGGCTCAGGCTCAACGCTTTGACGTTTTGTTAACAATTTGGGTAAGACAATCAGCCCCAAGAAACCGACGGCCAAGATTAAAAATATAACGCCAAATGACATGGTTTTACCTTATACAATGTGAGAGTGACTGGCTATCTGTCATAACCTTACTTAAGACATTCATCAGTTAGTCAGTCACAACCAAACAGCCTTTGTAGGCTGGCAGGTTATACGAAAAAAAATAAAGAAAATCACTACTCATCGTAGCTAAGCTTGCGCCAATCGGCAAACAATAACGCAAAAAACACGACAGCAAGTGTCGTGTTTGATCATAAAAAAGCAATAAGGCAACTGGTTATATAAATATTAATTATTTGAGTCGATCAAAAGACCACCTCACTAGCGAAACTCATATATGATGTTAGCGCCAGTATAAAACCCACGCACCACTTGTATTGACCTTAGGATCACTGTTGATCTTATCTTTTAAGGCCAAAGCAGCAATCTTACCGCGCTCAGGCCCGACAATGACTCGGACGCCGCGACTGGTAGGACTGGTTTTTACCTGATAACCTGCGGCTTGGAGTTTTTTTGCCAACTCATCCGCTTTACCCTGATCATTTGCCAACGCTACCTGTACACCAAAGCTGCCCTTGGCATCGGTTTCTTTGACTTCTTTACGTGCCTCACTGAGTTTCTGCTGGGCTTCACGTTTCGCCTCAGCTGACTTTTCAGCAGCGGCGGCTTCCCGCTCTAAACGCTGTACTTGACTGCGCGATGGAATCTTTATGCTTTGACCCAGCTTTAGTGAGGTTGACGGTGAGATATTGTTCGCTTGAGCCAAGACCTCTACAGGCATATTGTACTGTCTTGCCAGCTTAATAAGTCCGTCCCCTCTTTTGACTTGATAATCAGAAGGTGATTTTGGTGGTTCTTTTTTAGCCGCTTCTGCAGCTTCTCTATTCCTTTCAGCCAACGCTTGCACCTCAGCCTGCTTTTTTGCTTCGGCTTGCCTTTTTACCTCCGCTTCTCTTTTAGTTTCGGCGGCTTTTTCCACAGCCGCTTTTTCTCTAAGAGCGGCTTGTCGCTGGGCTTCTTGTTGCTGCGACGCTTCTGAGATTTGCGAAGCCTCTGGGGTTATGGGCGATGTCAGCGCTGTTGTTGCTGAAGGAGTGGTTCCTTGTGCGGACTCTGTACTATCGCTGTCCTCAGCGGCTGGTGTAGTGCTAGCAACGTATTGCTGACTTTCAGCATGCGCTTTCGCTAAAGCTTGCGCTTCAGCAGCCTCTTGTTCTGTCAAAAACTGCTGAGCACGTCTTTCTTGCTCAGCGACGCGAGCTGCACGCTCTTTTTGTTTTTGTGCCAAGATACGTTTTTCGGTCTCGATATCCGTTGTTAATGGCTGTAGAGAGTCTTGCTCGCTACTTGGCTTATCTATCAATGCGGACGGTAGGTGTGGCTTATGATTGTCACCAATTTGTTGTACCATCGCGTATAGCATCACGCTACCGCCTATAATCATCCCAATGCCCAATAAGGCTTGTCTCGAAAAATTCATCCGTTTACGTCTCTTAGTTGGTGATATGGTTGATTGAGTGGCGTCGCTATCGTCTCAAAAACACATGATTAGATAGCGTTGATCAGCAGACCTTACTGTCGATGACGTCCATTGTTTCTCAAACTTTATTGAGTCTGTCTAAAGCACTTTGATTATAAAGCATATTTTTCATACTGTCTGCTACCATGCTCATGCTAAGGTTAACATTAAATCACTGTTGCTTTAAGTTAAATTATCATATGTCGAGAGCCGTTAATGCCTCTCCAATGGTATGAAAAGAGCCACAAACAACAATCAAGTCTTGTGGTTGACTGGCATTGATAACCGCTTGTGTTGCATTTGCTAATCGCTCAAACTCATGTATCTGAGTCTCATCAATATAGCTCACTAAGACGCCTTGTAACTGTTCAGTGCTTGCTGCACGTGGGTAATCAATTTCAGCAATAAACCATTCACTAATAGGCAAACCCGCCTCGGTCAAGCGCTGTACGACTTTATCAATATCTTTATCACCCAGCATTGAAAATAGCATTTTAATCGTTGCAGGTGCTTGGCTGTCTCTGGTTTGATTGACCAAATGCTGCTGCCAAAATGGCAACAACTGTTTTAATAGAAACTCAACGCCTTGTTCATTATGTGCCACATCAAACAGCCAATGACGCTCTTTTGCCTCACGATAATCAAATCGACCTGCTAACTTAACTGTTTGCAGTGCTTGTTCAATGGCTTGCATATCCACATTTAATGAACTTGCCAATACGGCTGATAAAGCATTGGCCGTGTTCGTTAACGATAGGGCTGGACGCGGTAGCTGCATGGTAACAGACGCATTACTGTACTGCCATGTCTGTGAATCGATGTCGCGGTAATCAAAATTTTGACCGACTTGATAACAAGTCGCTTGATGGGTATCAATGGCTTGCAGCACGCTGTTTGGCATGTCTTTACTACCATAAACCAAAGTGATACCTTCACGTAAAATCCCTGCTTTTTCTGCGCCAATAGCTTCTACATTATCACCCAACCAATCAACATGATCGATACCAATATTGGTAATCACTGCCATATCAGGATCGATGATATTGACCACATCTAAACGTCCGCCCAACCCAACCTCTAATACCCAAACGTCGCAATCCGCTTCGGCAAATATGAGCAATGCTGCCAGTGTCGTCATCTCGAAGAATGACAACGTCAAATCACACTGTAAGCGCGCTGCTTCTACTTTATTAAAGGCCTCAATTAAAGTCTGATCGCTGACCATCTCGCCATTGATGCGTACGCGCTCATTGAACACACTTAAATGTGGGGATTGATATAGTGCTGTTTTATAACCTGCGGCTTGACACATTTGCGCGATGACAGCAGTCGTTGAGCCTTTGCCATTGGTGCCTGCCACCGTAAATACATAAGCGTCGTCTTTTGCAGATTGCACAACCCCTAACGCTTCAGCGACTGGCAGTACTCGCGATAGCCCCATATCTATCGCAGAGACGTGTATCTGCTGCATATAATCAAGCCACTCAGTTAAGCTGGCTTCGTTATTTGGGGTTTGAGTAGAAGAGAGTAAAGAGTCAGACATGGGCGCAACCTATATAAACGTTGGTCATCAAGCATTAGAATAGTCGATTCGATTTAACAACGATACAGTGCGACTGGGATGAGTTTTTTGCAGCCTCTGTGTTAGCAGCACGCAAAAAAATTTATACCAGTCGCACGCGATTATTAACGTATCAATTTTATCTAGAGATGCTTATAAACATTGAGAATAAAAAACAAAGACAGTATAACTGGCTTGGCAGAAAGCAAAAATAGCATTTACCGTGATATGACGATAAATGCTATTCGTGGGTCTTACCTATTTGGCAGATATTAGCATAACGCTAAATCGTTATACACAAAATAGACTCATGTGCCTATTGAGCGTCTACATTGGGTACACGGCATAACTTGGCCAATAGACGATAAATAGTATCGATAAGCTGATGACGATGTACCACCTCATCCACTACCCCATGCTCCAATAAGAACTCTGCGCGCTGAAACGGCTCTTCTAGCGTCTCGCGCACGGTTTGCTCGATAACGCGCTTGCCCGCAAAACCAATCATCGCTTTTGGCTCTGCCAAGTGGATATCACCAAGCATCGCAAGCGATGCAGTCACACCGCCATACACGGGATTGGTCAATACCACAATGTAAGGGATGCCTGCAATTCTTAAACGCTCAATAGCAGCAGCTGTTCGCGCCATTTGCATTAAGGACAATAGACCTTCTTGCATACGAGCCCCACCAGAAGCGGCAAAGCAGATCAAAGGCACTTTATCTTCGAGAGCTTTTTCGGCTGCTTGTATAAACCGATCACCGACCACCGACCCCATAGAACCGCCCATAAAGCGGAAATCAAACGCACAAGTGACGACATCGAGATTGCGCAGTTTGCCATACATCACAATCAGTGCTTCACTCTCTTTCGTTTTCTCTTGTGCTTCTGCCATGCGCTGTGGATATGGCTTACTATCCACAAAGCTGAGCGGGTCTTTGGCAGTAAACTCTTGCCCAAGCTCCCCATTAACTTGATCAAGTAACCAGTTTAGGCGTTCACGAGCACTCATCGGCAAATGATGATCGCAGTGCGGGCACACGTAACAGTTAAAAATCAGCGCAGTATTGGTAATCATTGAATGGCAACTGCTACACTCAGTAGAAGGTTCGGTCTCTACTGCGGTCAATGGTGCAGTCAGCTGTTGCTTGATACCAGGTATTGATCGATTGAACCATGATTGTCCAGCCATATTGCTGTTTTGCTCAAGGCCAGTTGCATTATTATTACTAGAATCGGGTTTTGTTATCGTATCAGTCATATTATTCGCCACTATTAAAGGCTTACGGCAAGTTGGCTCATTCACTTGTCCTTAAGAGTAGATTTAAGAGTCACACAGTCATAACATGAGCAGTTATAAGGCACACTTTTGTGCAACTGTAACAATTTATAGGTGAGGTTAGTTTACACACGTAAACTAAGTTTAGCAAAGCCATTTAACACTGTCTTTATAAACATTTTCCCAAAAGCAATAATGACTCACTCTACTCAGCGGTTTTTATTTTGATAAATTTGAACGTTCCCACTTACACAACCAAGTGTTGAACGCTCTATTAATAAAAACCTCAGCCATAACGACATCCCAAAAATTGTATCTTTTAATACTTATACCTTTCAAACGAAGCTAAGCACTCAAACTGTCAAGAGCCGCGCGCAGCTCATCCATTTTATCCATAATGTTTCGCTGTGCATTTGCAACCGCAGTGGCATCGTTGGCATCTATGTCCGCAAAGTTCTGTACCAAGGCACTGCCTACAATCACACCATCTGCATGCGCGCCAATCGCTTTGGCTGACGCGGCATCACGGATACCAAAACCCACACAGACGGGCAAATCTGTCTCGGCTTTAATTGCTTTTACTTGGGTTGCCACATCGTCTGTATTGAGGGTGGCTGAACCTGTCACCCCTTTTAAAGACACGTAATAGATATAGCCGCCGCAATGAGTCAGTACTTGCTCACGGCGCTCCGGCAAAGTGGTAGGTGACAATAAGAAAATCTCATTCATCGCATGCTCAGTCAAATGCTGAGTAAAGCTACCTGCTTCTGCAGGCGGCAGATCCACCATCAAAATGCCATCGACGCCTGACTGCTCACATAGCGCGACAAAATTATCATAACCAATAATCTCAACCGGATTGAGATAGCCCATCAAGATAATGGGTGTTCGTGTGTCTTGCTGACGGAACTCTGCCACCATTTTTAAAGCGTCACGGGTGCTCGTACCGGCTGCTAACGCGCGCTCGCCTGCTAAGGCAACGACTGGACCATCTGCCATTGGATCAGAAAACGGCAAGCCAACTTCAATCATATCCGCGCCATGTTTGACTAAGTCATGCAGCAAGCCTACAGTGATTGTAGGATTCGGATCGCCTGCCATCACATAAGGAATCAGGGCTTTTTTGTTTTGTGCTTTAAGCGTTGCAAAAGTGCTTTCAATTCGGGTCATAGGATTCTCTTAATTCATATACAGTGGCTTAGTTGACCCTTTATTAAATATAAAATATCCAAAAATAAAGGGTCCTAAGCAATTTTTCTTATTGGTCTTTCTTATCGGTAATGAAGCAATAGCATATCAAAATACTGACAACTACAGCTCAATCCCTTCCGCTTTCATCACTGAATGCAGATCCTTATCACCTCGACCAGACATATTAACAATGATCGTTTGATCAGGTGTCATCGTCTTAGCAAGCTTCAATGCATAAGCAACCGCGTGAGCGGATTCTAGCGCAGGGATGATGCCTTCTTTACGCGTGGATTCATGAAAGCCCTCTAGCGACTCTTTGTCCGTACAGCCAACGTATTCGACACGGTTCATGTCTTTTAAGAAACTGTGCTCAGGGCCTACGCCTGGGTAATCAAGTCCTGCTGAGATAGAGTGCGTCTCTTGAATTTGACCATCATCGTCTGCCATCAGGTAGGTACGGTTGCCGTGCAGCACACCGATGCGGCCCGCAGCCAATGGCGCTGAATGGCGACCTGACTCGATGCCATCACCAGTTGCTTCAACGCCATACATTTTGACTTCAGGATCATTTAGGAAGTCAAAGAATAAACCAATGGCGTTTGAGCCACCACCGACACAGGCGACCAAGGCATCTGGTAATTTGCCTGTTTTTTCTAAATGCTGGATACGTGCTTCTTTACCGATAATCGCTTGGAAATCGCGTACCAATAATGGATAAGGATGCGGGCCTGCCACTGTCCCGATAATATAATAGGTGCTATCGACATTGGTGACCCAGTCGCGCATCGCTTCATTCATCGCGTCTTTGAGCGTACGAGAACCTGACGTGACTGGCACGACGGTCGCACCAAGCAAGCGCATACGATAGACGTTCATCTTCTGACGCTCGACATCGTCAGCACCCATATAGACGATACACTCTAGTCCTAAACGTGCTGCAATCGTAGCAGTTGCCACACCGTGCTGTCCTGCACCTGTCTCCGCGATGATGCGTTTTTTACCGCACATCTTGGCAAGCAATGCTTGTCCAATGGTGTTGTTCACCTTGTGCGCGCCCGTGTGGTTCAAATCCTCACGTTTAAAATAAATCTGCGCGCCGCCAATCTCGTCACTCAAACGCTTGGCATGATATAGCGGTGTTGGGCGACCGACATAATTGACCAAATCATTGTGGTACTCTTCCCAAAACGCAGGGTCGGCTTTCACTTTGGTATATAACGTCTCTAGCTCTTCGAGTGCTGCCATCAAGGTTTCAGAGACAAAGCGCCCACCGTGTACACCAAAATGTCCGCTCGTATCTGGGTACTGGTTAAAGTCTTGCACGTTTTCAGGATTGGTAAAGGTATTGACGGCTTTCGTAGTATTAGATAAATCTTTATTCACAACATGATTCATGATCATTCCTAATATAATAAGGGATATTTTTTAGTATAAATATGGGAGAAATAGGTTGAGTAGTGGGTCATTTTATTGGGATGGACTGGCTACTCTATATTCGAAAGTTCGCTAAGCGTCTCGTTTTGCCATCGATCACGTTTTACCGCTTTCATAAAGCCGCGCATTTTAGCAGCGTCTTTTTTACCTTTATCCTGCTCAATACCGCCGCTGACATCGACTGCATAAATAGGCAGCGCTGATGTCGCAGCAACATTTTCCGAGTCTAGTCCACCTGCCAAGATAATAGGCAGTGAGCTATCCTTTGGTATCAAGCTCCAATCAAAGCGTGCGCCCGTACCACCATATTTATGCTGATGATAAGCATCTAATAAAATACTGCTCGCCCCTGCTGCTGCAAACTTATCAATCTGAGCGCGAACGCTATCAAGTGTGTGCTGTTCGGCATTGATACGCAGCGCCTTAATCCAGCGCTTATTAATGGCGCTTGCGAGCTGCTCGCACTCTTCAGGAGTCTCATCACCATGAAACTGGATAATATCAAAAGGCACCGTATCTGCCAGCTCAATCAGCTCATCTTTTGGCATATTCACAACCAATGCCACCACACTCACAAAAGCTGGCACAGCCGCGCTTAGTGTCTTCGCTTGCATAGGCGTCACAGCGCGCGGGCTTGGTGGATAAAACACCAAACCCACCGCATCCACACCCAATTGTGTTGCTGTATGGATATCACTAAGCTGAGTAAAACCGCAGAACTTAACGTACATGTTGAAACCTTGAATACGACACTTAGTATGACAGTGCTAAAATATGACAGTGTCAAACTAAATAATGCCAAATGCGACAAAGTAGCTATAACAAAGTGGCTATGATGACAATTTGTTAATTGAGGGGCAAATCCATTGCATCAAAAAACTTATCCTAGCATACTTTTATTCCTAATTTTGTTTATGATTGAGATAAGGGTACTTGAATGTCTAAGACGGCAACGGCTGACCAAAAGAATAACAACAATAAGCATACTCGCGTAAGTCCGCCGCATTATTTGATGTGGTTCCGCCGTGACTTACGAGTCCATGATAATACGGCCTTGACCGCGCTTTGTGAACGGGCAGACGAAGACAACGCTCAAGTCAGTGCGCTATTTTTTCTGACGCCTGAGCAGTGGCAAGCGCATGATATGTCTTTGGCACAGATGGATCATATCGCCCGTACCTTGCCCGTACTCGCACAAACCTTACAAACGCAATTAAACATCCAACTAACCGTGCAGGTTGCGCCCAATTTTTCTGACTGTATTGATGCGCTAAGCGAATTCTGTACGGCAAATGGCATTAGCTGTGTCATGGCCAATCACGAATACGAAGGCAATGAGATTGGACGTGACGAACAACTCACCAAACAGCTTGCAGACAACGACATTGAGTTTGTCCGCTGGCACGATCAATGTGTTTTGCCACCAAATAGCATTACCACCAACGACGACACCATGTATCAAGTATTTACGCCATTTTATAAAAAATGGCGTCATACCTTGGATGTCAGTACCATTCAAGCTCATGAAGCACCAACGGTCAAAAACAACAACCTTGACTTAAAGGCATCAAAAGACAGTGCAAGTACTGTCAAAGAAATAGAAACTCTTGGCAAAAAGATAACTGACGAGTATCAACGGTCGCTGCAAGACTCTGAGTCGCTACAGCATATCGATATGGAAGCACAGCTTAAACAAGCACGTGATGCTTATCCTGCTGGAGAGACGGCTGCTTGCCAGCGTCTAGAAGCGTTCGTCGCTGATGATATTCATAACTATGATGTGAGCCGTGATGTGCCAAGCCTACATGCAACCAGTCAACTGTCCGCTTACCTGACAATTGGGGCGATCAGTCCCAGACTTTGCTATCTAAAAGCAAACAAGGCGCAAGAAGCATTGCACGGCAATGATAGCGACAACAATAGTGATAATGACGATATCAATCGCTGGATCAGTGAGCTGGCATGGCGTGATTTTTATCGTCATGTTCTAGTCGACAAGCCTGAGCTAATCCGTCATCAAGCGTATAAAGATGAGACAGATAAAAATATCAATTGGTCATATCATGATGAGGATTTTGAAGCATGGTGCTCAGGCAAAACTGGTGTGCCACTGGTTGACGCTGCGATGAGGAGTCTCAGTGCAACAGGCTTTATGCACAATCGTCTAAGGATGGTGACTGCCATGTTTTTGACCAAAGATTTATTGATTGATTGGCGATTGGGCGAGCGCTATTTTATGCAGCAGCTTATCGATGGAGATTTTGCTTCTAACAATGGTGGCTGGCAATGGAGCGCCTCTACCGGCACAGACTCTGCGCCCTACTTTCGCATTATGAACCCCTTTAGCCAAGCCAAAAATCATGATACTAATGGTGAGTTTATCAAGACTTGGCTACCTGAATTAAAAGAGGTTCCTACCAGTATTTTGCACTCAGAAGACAAACTGCGTAAAGCATTGAGTAAGGGCGGCAAATTTGCCAAGCTTGACTACCCTGTGCCGATGGTCGAGCACAAGGCAGCACGCGAGCTTGCGATTGCAGAGTTTAAAAAGCAATAACACCAATTGCTCATTTAACTGGCTTTTGAAGTGGTTGCGGGCAACTGGCATGCGCCTGCACCTTGCGTAGTGACCGTTACTGTAGCTCCAGTGAGTGCAAATAACTGCTGCAACTGTGTTTGTGCGTTTTGTAGCGCCATGTTCATGACATCACCGCGGCAAGCACGTTCAAGCACTTCTTTTTTTGCCATGCTTTGTGCTTGCGCTAAAATCTTAGGATCAACCTGCATCAACCCAAAGGCGCCCGTCTGCCAGTCATAAATTTCAATGTCGTCCAAATAGACTGAAAATATCTCTGAAGGCGGCAAGGTAATATTGATTTGCGACATCATCGATGCAGAGGCAGCTTCTGTATTTTGAACATCATCTCCACTGATCGGTTCAGGCTGCACCACTTGGACCATCTCAGGCGTCAATGCACTCAAATCAATCCCCGCCTCTACGCGACCACGAGCGATAAACAAGCCTTTTTGTTCATCTTGCCAAAGCTTCATCCAACTACCGGGACGCTCGCTAGTGATTACGGTATCTACGCTAAACGCGACTGTCTGCAAGCGGTTAAGCTGCTGGATTTGCGTGATCACACCCTCACGAGTGATGGTCTCTATGGGTTCTTCTTCGGTGATATTTTGAACACTATAAATAGCAAAGGCAATCGCTGCTAATCCAATCAGCAATATTACCCATGACATCATCGCAATGGGTCTTCTTGCTTGTGAGTTGGTCGCATTGTGATCAATAGAAGATCGATTATCCGGTTTTTTCATATAAGCTACCTTAAAATTTGACGTTTATTTTTATAAAATGCAGAAAAAACAACGATTTAAGAGATTAATGCCGTTTTTACATCTCAACTTCAAGTAATAGCTACCAATATTTTACATAATTGTTCATTGTTTTCTTTGACCAAGACTGCTTATAACGGTCTTTCTTTATAGTTAAACTGAGCAAAAATCCGGTTAGAAGTCTCTTATTTGACGCTTTAGACTAGGTTCGCTTTGAAAAAATAAAAAATCATTGCGTCTCAGACGAACTTTACCTAACATAGTCAGATTGCGTTGATAAAATGTCGGCATAGATGAATTCACTAGGTCTTTGAACCAATAGTTAGTCTATGAACCACTAAATATATTGATACATCAATCAGAATCCACCCCTCTTTTAATAGAGCGGTTTTGTTCATGTGCTTTTTATAAGCATTTTAGTCGCTATGACATATCCCAGATTATTGCTAAGTAATAACGGTAAACTTGCGGCGGCAACGAAACGATTAGCCATACGCTTAACATCCTTCTATTTCTTATTTTTTATCGTTGATAAGGTTACGCTTTATTTATGAAAGCCAGTCAATTTTTATTTGCCACACTCAAAGAAACCCCAAGTGATGCCGATATCGCCTCAAGCCAGTTGATGGTACGTGCCGGTCTGATTCGCAAAATTGCTTCTGGGTTATATATTTGGCTGCCCATGGGGCTACGCGTCTTACAAAAAGTCGAACGTATTGTTCGTGAAGAGATGCAAAATGTGGGCGCGCAAGAAGTGCTCATGCCGATGACTCAGCCAGCAGAGCTTTGGCAGACGACGGGACGTTTTGACGATTATGGTCCTGAGCTATTGCGCTTTAAAGACCGTCATGATCGTGACTTCGTATTGGGTCCCACTCATGAAGAAGTCATCACCAACCTTGCTCAAGGCGAGCTACGCAGCTATAAACAGCTACCGATTAGTTTTTTCCAAATTCAAAGTAAGTTCCGTGATGAGATTCGCCCGCGCTTTGGTGTAATGCGCGCGCGTGAATTTACGATGAAAGATGCCTACTCGTTCCATGTTGACCAAACATCGCTAGCGCAGACTTACCATGACATGTATGAAGCCTATACGCGTATCTTTACCCGTTTGGGTCTAGACTTCCGTGCGGTACAGGCTGATACAGGTTCTATCGGTGGCTTTGCCTCTCATGAGTTCCATGTATTGGCAGACAGCGGCGAAGACGACATCGCCTTCTCAGACACCTCTGATTATGCAGCCAATGTTGAACTGGCTGAATCGGTAAGCACAGCCGAGCGTCAAGCGCCAAGCCAAGAGCGCGAGAACGTCTTAACAGAAAATATGCCCACTTGTAAAATGGTCGCTGAACATTTAGACATTCCTTTAGAGCAAACGGTCAAAACCTTGATCGTGCATGGTCATACAGAAGACGGTGAGCCGCAACTGATTGCCATCGTGTTACGCGGTGACCATCAGCTCAATACCATCAAAGCCGAAAAAATCGAAGAAGCCAATGTACCATTAACTTTGGCGTCTGATGACGAGTTAAAGGTTGCAGGTTTGCATAAAGGCTATATCGGCGTTGATTTAGATATGCCTGTATTTGTCGATCGTTCGGCGGCTGCTTTGTCTGACTTTGTGGCTGGTGCCAATGAAGTGAACAAACACACTACTGGCCTGAACTGGGAGCGTGATGCTCGCATCACTCGCGTTGTAGACGTGCGTAATGTGCAAGAAGGTGACCCTTCTCCTGATGGCAAAGGCAGCCTAAAAATCAAACGCGGTATCGAAGTGGGTCATATCTTCCAGTTGGGTGACAAGTACTCAAAAGCGTTGAACTGTACCGTATCAGGTGAAGATGGTAAGCCAGTCACGCTGATGATGGGCTGCTATGGTATCGGTGTTAGCCGTATTATTGCCGCTGCCATCGAGCAGAACAATGATGAGAACGGTATCATGTGGCCAAATACGCCAGCAGTCGCTGATTCACTAGCGCCTTTTGAAGTGGCTATCATACCGATGAAGTCAAAAGAAGAGACGGTCATGCAAAGGGCGACAGCGCTTTACGAAGAGCTAAAAGCTCAAGGCATCAATGTGCTACTTGACGATCGTAACGAGCGTCCAGGCGTGAAGTTTGCCGATTTAGAATTGATCGGTATCCCGCATCGTATCGTCGTCTCTGATCGCAATCTTGCCGAAGACAAGTACGAATACGTCAATCGCCGTGAGACAGAGAAGCAAATGCTAAGCCGTGAAGAAGTATTGGCAAAAGTAAGCGGTAAATAGCTTTATTAGCAAAGAATATAAAACGAAAAGCGCCTACCTCATTAAATGAGATAGGCGCTTTTTTATATTGACCTTACTACAGTTATCTATTGACGAATCAAACGACTTGGCTTCGGCATCAAACCAATGTCACTGACGCGGCACGGATTGATATCAATACCACCGCGGCGCGTATACCAAGCACGTACCATGAGCTTACTTGGCGCGTAGTATTGACTCAAATCCGCAAATATCTGCTCCACGCATTGCTCATGAAAGCCATTGTGCTGACGAAAGCTTAATATATAACGCAACATATTGGCATTACTAAAGGGCTTGTCAGTCGTTATCGAAACAGCCAGCGTACCCCAATCTGGTTGATTGGTCACCGGACAATTACTGCGTAGCAAATTAGAGTAAAACGTATAAGGCTGAGGCTTGCCACCTTCTAAATTACTATCATCTACCTGCGTTTGATCCTGCAACAAGGACGCATCCGGGTGCTCGCATAGCGCAACTTTGCCTGTGCTGTCTGACAGGGCATCTAGGGCATTATCAATACAAACGCCTTCAGGCTGGGCAATCAATAGGCTTGATATATCATTCTCTAAGCCAAACAGCTCAACTGTAACATCCGCTTGCACACACGCTGACAAGTCTTTGGCAATCAATACTCTGACAGCTTCCCAAGTGGCAAACTCAGTAAAATTGATGCTGTTCAAATACAGCTTGAGCGATTTTGATTCGACGATACATGGCGAGCTGGCAGGAATGCTAAAGCGTGCTATAGCGACTTGCGAGATACCTTGCGTGTTGAGCCACGACATCTCAAAAGCCTGCCACCAATCGACGCCGAGCGTCAATTGTTCTGTGTGCCAACCGATGACATCACGTCCCATACTGCGCGCAATCGGATATAACGTCTCTGGGCTATACTCAGTGGGATAGTCCGTAGTTTGTTCCCCTAAAATACCGTGAATACTCATAAACTGCCTTGATTACCAAATAATGTGAATTGTATTAACAGGTCGCTATTTTACCGCAAACGACCTATATGTGTGCGCCTTTTGGTAATCAAACCATTGCCAAATATCATTATCATTCGTTTCCTAAATTAGCCAAAAAGTATAAGGCTTGGAGTGTTACAATTGCGTTTTTTTGCTTGTCGCTACTTATGATAAAAAGATTCCCTTTGGGTTCAGCTTGGATGATTATTGCGGCATTCTTATTTGCCATGATGAGCATTTTGGTCAAAAATGCCGCGACTCACTTGCACATGAATGAATATGAGTTGGCCTTTTGGCGCTCCTTGCTACCTGCTCTGGCTATTTTTGGCGCGACACTTGTGCGCAAACAAACCCTTAAGACGCCATTTTTTTGGAGTCATATGCAGCGTAGCTTGGCAGGCACAATGGCATTGTTATTGGCGTTTTATGGCTTAAGCCATTTACCACTAGCAACGTCTGTGACGCTGAACTATACCTCTGTCGTTTTTATTGCCTTACTATCCATCTTTTGGCTCAAAGAAAAACCGCCGTTAAAAACGTGGATCGCTCTGCTGATGGGGCTGGGTGGTATTTGCCTGATGTTACAACCGGCCTTCGCCACCGATAGGTTATTGGATACTTTGATTACTTTAAGTGGCGGTATTTTTACAGCTTTTGCGCTGCTGCAAGTGCGAGAATTATCCCTAAGGGGAGAACCTGCGTGGCGGATTGTGTTTTACTTTTCGGCAGTGGCGACCGTTGTTTCAGCCATAGCGGCAACCTGGTTTGGTTGGAGTCGTTTGACGAGCGAGAGTTTACCTTACATCTTAGGCATTGGTGTGACGGGATTGCTCGCGCAACTGGCGATGACTCATGCTTATCACGTGGGGCAAAAATTCACGGTCGCTGCATTATCATATTTAACGGTCGTGTTTTCGGCAATTTATGGCGTCATTTTTGTAGGCGAAAGGATTGGCTGGTTAGAGATTTTAGGGATTGTGGCGGTCATTTTGGCAGGGATTGTTAGCAGCGTGCCTGACCGAAAAACAGTTAGACGCTAGCTTGCCGCTTGCGATACGGATGAATCACTGGTGAACCTTGATGACTTGTCAGAATCTCAATATCCACGTGATACACTTGGCGTAAAATCTCGGGTTGCAATACGGCTTTAGGCGTACCTTGAGCTTGAATTTTACCATCAGATAATAACATGACTTCATCCGAAAATTGAGCGGCTAGGCTCAAATCATGCAAGACCATGATGCAAATCAGCTGATGTTGCCTAGTGTAATGCCTAACTTTGTCCAATAGGTTAATTTGATGGGCCATGTCAAGTGCTGAGACTGGTTCATCCAGTAGTAAAATCTTAGGACGACGAAGTAAGGCTTGGGCAAACATAGCCAGCTGCCGCTGTCCGCCACTCAATAAGCGGATAGGACGATGTGCCAAATGGGAAATATTCAGCTCTTCTAATAATTCTACTGCTTCGTGTAATAGTTCATCACTGATATGACGGGTCAAGGCATCCATACGGCCGAGTAGCACCACTTCAAGGGTATTAAGCTCGGCGTCAGTGTGGCTGTCTTGCGGCATATAAGCAATTGGTTTTCGCCATGCGTTCAGATGGGCTTTTCTCTGTGCAGTGCCCTGATAAGAGACAGCGCCAGAAAATGCCAGCTCACCAAAAATCGCCTTGAGCAAGCTGGACTTACCCGCCCCGTTCGCACCCAAAATGGTATAAATGTTGCCCGCTTCAAACTGGGCATCAATGGCATGAGCAACGGTGAGCGAACCATATTGGATGTTTAAACAGTCAAGCTTGAGCATAGCGACTTCTTCTATCAAGTTTTCAAAAACCAATTAAGCAAACAAACTTTTAAACCAGTTAGTTAGCTTCGTGAACCATGACACATTTTCAGACGTCGTATTTTCAGACGCAATAGCTGTAGAATCAGCTTCGGTCGTTGCTGTCGATGCTGTGATATTGTCATTAGCAGTGTCATCACAAACGCTTGCCTTACAGCCTAATTGAATAAAAAATGTGCCTTTGGGCTGAATCGGTAGATATTTTTGGTGAAAGTCTGCATACGTTTTATTAGGGTCAACATCAGCAAAGGTCTCAGGATACAAGGCTTTTGCCATGAATTGCGCTGATGCCAAGTCTGACAGCGAGCGAGAAGCGACATGGTAAATACCGTATACACGGTTATCTTTCACTGCTGGCAAGTTCTCCCAACCATTACGGGTGGTGAAGCCTTTTAAGCGACGTTGGGCTTCTTCAACTGGGATATCAATCCCCATTGCCATAGCATCAGGCTGGTTCATGCCCACTTCAGTGCCTGAGATAATAATAACCTCAGGTTTACTTACCAAGACTTGTTCAGGATTAATGGGGCCCCAGTCTTCTACAAAGGGTCTGCTGATGTTATCACCGCCTACCGTATCGGCAATCGCGCCCCACATATTTTTACCAAAGGTAAAGCTATACTCTTGCGGACCTTTATCACCAAACTCGATGTAGATCTTAGGCTTGGCACTTTGAGCCGCTTTTACCCGTTTTTGGATGTCCGCGATGCCGTCAGCATATTCTTGGGCGGCTTGGTTGGCACGTTGCTCGGTACCCGCCAATTCACCAAAAATCTGGGTGCTTTTGGTGTGGTTTTGCACAGTCTGGTCATTGTAATCGACTACTACTACTGGGATGTTTGCTGCTTCAAAACGCGGCATTTCAGCCTTTAGCGTGTCATATTGCCATTTGGCTAATACCACCACGTCAGGCTTCATTGCCAAGGTTTTTTCAAAAGAAAACGTACCGGTATTCACGTTCCCGATATCGCCCATGCCATTTAGATTGGGTAGTTTTTGGTTGTATAGATTCCAGCTACCAGGATTAAATTTTTCCCAAAACTCTCGTGAAATACCGACCACTTGCTCGAAGTTTTCGGCCCCTGTGGCGGCAATATAGTCAGGATAATAAAACCCCAACACGACCCGCTTAGCAGGTACATCGACTTGTACGTCACGCCCTAGCACATCATTGATGGTTTTGACTTCTGCTTGAGCGGTTAAAGCTGTTAACATCAAGCTTAACGCCATTGTCCCACGAATCCAGTTTTTCACCGCTTACTCCAAATAATCCAAAATAGAAAAGGCACACCCACAAACGACGTGACAATCCCAACCGGAAACAAGGCTCCTGGGATAATCACTTTTGATAATACTGATGAAAATGATAAAAACGCTGCGCCAGCGAGCATGGTTGCAGGCAAAAAGTAGCGTTGGTCTTCACCAACGAGCAGCCTTGCGACATGCGGCGCAACCAAACCAATAAAGCCAATTACCCCAACAAAACTAATCGCTGTTGCTGTCATCATAGCCACTAAAATCAAGGTTTTGATGCGTAAACGAGTCAGATTAACACCAAGTGCTGACGCTCTCTCTTCACCTAGTCTTAGCGCTGTTAATTGCCAACTGTCTCGCATGAGTAATAGGATACAAATACTACTTACGACGGCGACCACCGTCACATTTGTCCAAGTGGATTTGGTTAAACTACCAAATAGCCAAAACAAAATCTGCTGTGAGACTTCAGATGAGGCGGTGAATTGTACCAAGGACAGTAGCGACTGAAAGATAAATAGCAGGGCAATGCCTACTAATATCAAAGTAGAGGCGGCAAACTGTTGCAATGAGGCAAACAAAAACAGCACCGCAGAGGCGAGCATGGTCATCGAAAATGCCCCGATAGGCACGGCATATTGCAGTGGCAAACCGAAACTACCAAACGCAATGACCAGTGAAGCTCCAAACCCTGCCGCCGCCGCAAGTCCTAGCGTATAAGGGCTTGCCATTGGGTTATTGAGTAACGTCTGCATCTCAGCACCACCGGCACCGAGCGACGCTCCCACTAGCAAAGCCATGAACGCAATAGGCAACCGCAGATCATAAACAATGGTATGTGATGTATCATCTAAGCTGTCTAGCTGTAATAAAGATCTAACGACGTCCCCCATCGGTAGCATTGAAGGCCCTGTCATCACATCAAGTACTAAACCCACTAAACACGCCGCTGCAAGTGCCAATAATACCAATCGGCGTTTTGATTCTATGCGACGTTGTTGTCGAATGATTTGTTCGCTGACGGATTGGGTCATTTTTTATCTCAATTACAAAGGCAGACTTAAACTACCTTTTATCTTAAAAGATGAGAATTATAGTGTTAATGAGGGACATTCGCAATTAATAGTCTTATCTTTCTCACTATTAACCCGTTGTAATTACATAACAGTAATTTGCCATTCTGATGCAGGATTTGGTTTTACATAGTTAAAGCGCACTCGATAAGCAGCAGTATCGCCTTCATTCATTTTAAAATATGAACCCTCAAATTCTTGTATACAACCTGACTCTAGATCAACCATCTACTTACTAAAATTTTAACCATAAAAAAAGCCCAACAAAGTTAGGCTTTTATAATAAAGGTATCCGTCTATCAGTTACAAGCTATCTATGCTAAACGACATTTTTCAGCAAATCAGGCATATTGCGATTACAGTCGCACGCGCGAGCCGTTAACCAGCAAGCGATAAGAGATAACATAAAATATCGCACAGAATACGAAGATGGCGATCATTGAATACCATACATTGACATCAGAGTAGCCAAGGATACCGTAACGGAATGCGTTAACCATATAAACAATAGGGTTCAACAATGAGATATTTTGCCAAAATGGTGACAGGTTTTCCATCGAGTAAAACACACCGCCCAAATACGTCAGAGGTGTCAATACAAAGCTTGGAATGATAGAAATATCATCAAATGACCGGGCAAATACCGCATTAATAAAGCCACCTAACGAAAACAAGATAGACGTGCCAAGAACGGTAAATATCGTTACAAATAAATGCTCAATACCCAGCTCTGTAAAAAATAGCGCCACTATCGAGACAATGATAGCAATTGCCAATCCACGGAAAATACCACCACTGACATACCCCATCAAAATAGCGTGTTTAGAGACAGGCGATACCAAAAGCTCTTCAATACTGGATGTGAATTTGGCACTAAAAAAGCTCGATACCACGTTAGAATAACTGTTGGTGATGATCGACATCATGATCAAACCGGGCACAATAAACTGCATGTAGGGCACTCCGCCCATCTCACCCACACGCGAACCGATCATTTTACCGAAGATCACAAAATACAGGCTCATGGTGATAACAGGCGGCAGTAAAGTCTGTGGCCAAATACGCAAAATCCGGCGAATCTCTTTTAGCCAGATGGTACGAAAAGCGATCCACTTCTTACTCCACGACATGGTTTTATTATGATCCATCATTTGCTGACTCATAATCCCGCCTCCTTCATACTGTCTGTACTTTGAATGTTTTTGTCTACTAAGCGCATAAATAGCTCTTCTAATCGATTGGCTTTGTTGCGCATACTCGCCACCGTGACGCCTTGCTCAGACAGTTGATTAAAGACCCTATTTAGCGACTCACCTTCTGTCAAAGTCACTTCAAGCGTCTGGTCATCGGGCTGGGACACACCTGTTACCCCAGTCAAAGCCAACTGACCGACAAATGGTGTATTCAAATCAAAGACAAAGGTCTCAACCGACAGCTGCGACAATAAGTCCTTCATCTCTGTATTGATACGAATCTCGCCATGATCCAAGATCGCAATGCGCTTGCACAGCTGCTCGGCCTCTTCAAGATAATGCGTGGTCAAAATAATCGTAGTGTTTTCTTCAATATTAATCTGCTGCATAAACTCCCACATAGAGCGGCGCAGCTCAATATCAACCCCAGCTGTTGGCTCATCCAGAATTAACAGCTTTGGCTTATGAATGAGGGCACGCGCAATCATCAAACGGCGTTTCATACCGCCTGATAGCTCACGCGCCTTACTGTTACGCTTATCCCACAGTCCGAGTGCTGTCAGCAATCTCTTCGCTCGCGGACGTGCTTCTTTGGCAGGAATACCAAAATAACCGGCTTGCGTGATTAAGATATCTTCAACTTTTTCGAACATATTGAAATTAAATTCTTGTGGCACAATTCCTAAGTACTGCTTAGCAATGGAAGGGTTTTCTAATAGGTCGGTGCCAAAAATCTTTACGCTACCTGTAGTGGGCTGAAACAACGAGCTAATAATGCCAATCATCGTTGATTTACCAGCACCATTTGGTCCAAGTAATGCAAAAAATCCACCTTGCGGAACGGTTAAACTGACATCTTTGAGTGCCGAAAACCCATTGCTATAAGTTTTGGACAAATTCTTGATAGCAAGTGCTGGTACTTCAGACATGAATACCTCTTTATTTGTTATGAATGTGATAAAACGTTTATAGAATATCAGGGCGTGTTGAACATGCGACTATGACCATCTTAGCAACGGCCATTTATAACTATTCAACACGCCCTGATATCTAGAAGGAATAATCTTATGCCCTAAAGTGAGGCTGTCGTCTGCGAATTTCAACTGTAACGTATCAGAAGTACCACATTGATATTACTTATCACTAAAAAAAGCGCCTATCTCATTAAATGAAATAGGCGCTTTATAGATCTAGGTCGTGAAAGCTTAGTGATAGAATAATTAAAGACTAGCTTGCTTCACCAACCATATAATCTACCGCATTTTGGACTTCTTCATCAGGGATATCAGCACCACCTTTTGCAGGCATGGCATTGAAACCATTGATAGCATGCGTGTACAAGGTGTCTTTACCTTTTGCAATACGTGGTCCCCATGCACCAGCATCACCTAAGATTGGTGAACCAAGTAGACCTGCCGCATGACAAGTGTGACATACAGCATTGTATACTGCTTTACCATCACGTGGGCCATCGCCTGGCGCTGGTCCTGCTGCACGTGCAGTCACATCACACACTTCGTCTTCTTCAAAACAAACTTTGGCAACAGGCTGAATACGAGCGATCAAATTAGGATATAGCGCAATCAGCTTTTGTACCTGCGGTGTATCTTCCGGAATAGGTTCTTTTTCAGCAGCAGGCGCTGCAGCGGCTGTTTCTTCAGCAGCTTCGCCATCTACTTCTGTAGCTCCATCAGCAGGAGCAGCGCCGTCCACCTGCGCGGCACCATCTGTCGTAACAGCAGCGGCTTTAGGTTCGTCACCTAATTTTTCAGGAAGGTTCTCTACAACGTCCTGCCCTTCTGCTACATTAGCGACAGTTACAGCAGAAGTACCTGCAATATCTTCAGCTTGGCTCACCGCGATACTAGCGATTCCTAGAATGGCAGCTGCCGATAACATAACTACTTTTCTCATTCGTCACGTTCTCTTATTACGTATACAAAGGCCCACACGGCTCAGACATTCTGTCTGTCCTCCTTTGATGAGCGCTCGTCATCAATAGCAAACAGCCATCCCGCGTGTCAGCACACTTGTAATCGGTGATTATAAATATGAATTCTCCCTGACATTATAAGGGAAAAGGCAGGTAAATTGCCATGCCTGTTTAATGACTATCCTGTTTTTTCTCAAAAAACATCAATCACAGGCTTCATTCATTGGCTTTATGATTTTTATTTGTTAGACTAGGCCGTCTTTATTTTTCGACACCATAGCCGCTTATAACGCTCGTTTAAGCAGCGCGTTGACTAATATAGTACGTCCTGATTGTTGTTATCATGCGCTCGTAGCTCAGTTGGATAGAGTATCGGTCTCCGAAGCCGAGGGTCGTGGGTTCGATTCCCGCCGAGCGCACCATTTCCATAATTCCGCATTATCAATATCGTATTCTGCTTTGCTTTCAAACAATGCTGTTATCGGGTCTATCCCTATATATTGCGCCATCTTGATAACTATTGCATCATCTGGTGTTCTTCTTCCTGCCTTATAATCACATAATCTTCTGTAGTTGATTTTGAATCTTTCGCTCAGTTCTTTTTGACTACCTGCCTTTGTTTCTGCTTTTTCTATAATGTTCTTAAGCATTTTGCACCCCTTGTCAATATCCCAATTTTGGGATAATATCTGTTTGTGATTTGGGCTATATTTTTTTGCCTTTTAATGTCCCAATTTTGGGATAACCCAAATATGGGTATCATTTTTTGATTTTACACTATTCAGGGGTGTTCAAAATGAAATCTTTTGTATTGGAAGGCAATCGCAGAAGCGTTGAAGTAACTGTCCAAGTTGAGGACTATATCAAAGTTCATTCTTATGACGCTTCCAAAGAGGTTCATTTTCATTATTTTCTTGCTCGTTGTGATTATGAAAATCTAGCAGCTTTCACTTCTATTGATGACTTACTCAAATTTGCCAAAGCAAACCATATATTTAGGGATTACCCTAAAGCCTTTTGCCCCTGCCCTCCTGAAACTTCTCCATTGGATGAAGTGGGTGGGGGCATCCTTGCTCGTCATGCTTTATTAAAAGAATCTGTACCTGTCTGTGAATGTGGCTCTACATTTTATCGTGATGATTTAGGTTCATGTTATGACTGCTTTTTCCCTTCTGATGATCGAGGGGAGTAATACCAATGAATTTTTCCACAATGGTTGTTCTTGGTCTTTTGGCCTCTTTACTCTGTATTTTTATTGATTCTAATTTTTCATTTTAAATCGGATTAATCGTTATGAACTATCAGCCTTTCTATGACATGAATATTTTAGTCTCTGATCCAATGCTCCAAGCTCTACAAGAAAACAAAATCTATCTCATTTTTATCATTGCTCTTACTTTCTATCTATTCATGGCTTTGCATATTACGTTATTCGGTCTTTATAAAGTTATAAGACAACCAGTAAAAAGGCAGTACCCACAACACAATATTACTTAGGCTAAAAAGGTTTCACTATGCACTATTTCGCTAATAAAAAAGACTTTGAACAAGCTGCTATAGATTGGGTAGCTCGTCTCGTCTCTGAAAAAGCAAGTGAAACCATAGCTACTGGCAACGTAGCAGACATAGGACAACAAACATTAACCTATCTTGAATCAGTTGCTTTAACCAATGGCTTAACTTCATCAACCATTAACGTATATACAGACATTATTTCAGAACACAACCAAGAACTATTAAACATATTTGACCAATAGAAAAACGAATTATATCGGGGGGACGGAAGTTTCAAAACCCCCAATAGTAACACGGGGGTTACGGATGTCAGATTCACAAGCTCAACCAGACTTACGCACAATCTTGACGGAACAAGCAAAATCTCTTGGCCTTATTCATGACACTGCTGGCTATAGAGAAAAGATTAATCAAATTGCCTCTACACAACAATTATTAGTGAAAGACAAAAAAGGCAATGATCTATTAATTCCCGTCCGTATTCCTTGTGGCTCTGAACAAGTCATCGTTGACGCTTGTAACTTTGTTTTCGGTGTAGAAACGATTGGCGATTTTTATTCAAATATTTTTAACGATCCACAATTAACACGAGAAGAAAAAGAACCACACGCCCAAGAGTTTGCCTTTCATATTTCCGCACAATTAGCAGATATTTTTGGCAGTGACTTCTCAAATATTACTTATAACGGCTCTGGTCGTAACTTTTATGAATTTGCTTTCACGATTGGATACCATGACGCAAAGCTAGGTCATATCTGTTTCGGTGGTCAAAACAATACCATCCTAGTAATGATAACGGGTACGGGTTGCCAGTATGGAAACGAATATTGGGAATATAACCTATATAACTGGCTTAAGTATGACGCACACCGTTCCAAGCTCACACGTATTGATTACGCTCATGATGATTTTAACGGTGCTTATTCCTCGCCTGAAATAGCTGATGATGCTGATAGTCAGGGTATGTTTGCCCTTACCAATAATCTGCCTACTGTTCAGCATTTAGGTGACTGGAAACGTCATAAAGGCGCTGGTCGTACTCTCCAAATAGGCAAACGTGAGAACGGCAAGCTCTATCGAGGCTATGAAAAAGGTAAAAAGTTTGGCGATGCTGAAAGTCCGTGGTTTCGTAGTGAAGTTGAGTTCGGCTCTACTGGTCACTTGCTTGAATTAGAGATGCTTATTAGCCCTACACAATATTTTGCTGGTGCTTATCCGTACTGCTTGGAGCTTGTCGAGGCTGCTAATGGTGAAATATTTGAAAATGTCTCACGTATTCCGTCAGTACAAAAAGAATCTGAAATATCTGTCGATAAGTCTATTGCGATTTGGAAAACACAAGCTGGTCGTTATCTCGCCGTCTATCGTGAGTTGTTCGTGAAAAAAGATGATAAAGGCTGTTTAGTCCCTGATGACACAAAAATCTTAGATATGTTGGTCACTGATAAAGCTGATTATTATCCGCCACGTCTTAAAGTATGTGAGAAGTTTATAAAGAATCCGCCCACCTACGCACCATGGGCAGATCAACGCAGTCGGTGCGAGATACCTATTTAAGGATTATTACCATGTTTCAAGAAATGATTATTACTGGCGCTAAATCTTCATCTGGTGAATTTGAGGGTCGTTCTTATGACTCTACTAAGATTTATGTTCAAACAAAGATGAATGACCAAAGCGGTGAAATGGTTGGTTTTGCCACTAGCGAATATAGCTGGGGTGCTTCTAGTAATTTCAATAAGTTAAAAGATTTGGATTTCCCTATCAAAGCAAAAGTTGATATGGAGATTGTGACAAGTGGTAAGAATTCTAAGATGGTTGTTGTTGATGTTCAGCCTATTGTCGCATCTGTCACACCGAAAAATTAGTTAAGGAATTCTCATGTACGTTTGTCAAACTTTCGACGAAGCAAGTCAAGCGTATTTGGAATGTGTGCCCTATGACAATTATAGTTTTCTTTCTGAGTTAGCGATAACCAAAGAGCAGATGGTTGTTATAGGTCATGATGTTGGTGTTATTTTGTCTATCATCTTGGGTTTTGTCATGTTGTTTAAAGCCCTTAAATCAATGTAATGGAGTTTGTTATGTCTGAAAATAATACCCCTGCTGTTGTTGAGCAAAAGAAAAAGGTTAGTCCTGCGTCTTGGGTTGCCGTTGCTTCTGCTTTTGCTGTTACCGCTGCTATGCCTGTTGCTAGTAATGCTGCTTTGGCTGAGATTGGTGCTGACTTAACCGCAGAGCTTGATGCTGGTAAGTTGATTATTGTCGCTGTTATGACGCTTGGTGCTACGTTGCTTGCTATGTTTGCAGGTTATCGTTACATGAAGCGTGGTGCCAATAGCGCCTAAGTTTTTCTTATTTTTCCTTTGGGGTTGTGGGTTTTCTCACAGCCCTAATTTTTAGGAGTTTTTTATGTTTGCTGTTGTTGATGCCTCGTCTGATGCTTCTATCTTTTGGTGGATTCCTATTCTTCTTATCTTTTATGCCTTTTATGTTTTGATTGGGGTTTTCCGATGATTGAATATGTTACCCATGATGAAATGATTAGAGTTATTAACGCTCTTTTTCCTATTTTCTTTTTCATGTTCGTTGTTTGCTTTCTTGTCTTTATTCACATGGTTAGGGTTTTTATAGATAACGTTTCTTATTTCGTTGGTGTTCTCCGTTCTAAAAAACAATAAAAAGGTTTCTATTATGATTAAGCGTTTATTTGCCTTCTTATTGTCTTTTGTTCTTGTTTTTATCTCTGTACCGTCTTTCGCTGCTGATCCTAATGACTTTCGTAAGCCTAATCAATGGCAACGTGAGCGTATTATTAATGACTCTATTAATAAATCAACTGTACAAGTTGATGCTGCTAAAACATACCCTATTTCTACGCTTGGGGCTGATGGTAAGCCTATCAGCCGTACTGCCAAATCTACAATTAAGTTAGGTGCTAATGCTAACAGCGTTGGTAAGTCTCTTTTTAAACGTGCCCCTCAAATTGCTATCACTAACGCTCTTTTAATTTTGCTCGGTAAATCTGTTGATTGGGTTCTTGACCCCGAAAATAATGCTGTTAAGTATAAAGACGGTGGTGCCACTGGTTTGTCTTTAGAATGTACTGCGACGTTTGGTAATACTGTTCACACTAGCCCTCTTGCTGCTGTTCAAGCGTCTAATGCTGCGCCCAATCCGTATGGTTTTGTTGACATTGAAAAAGAAGGTTGGGGCTTGTCCAGTGAAGCTTGTCAAAATGTTGGTGATACTTGTTCTTATAAAGTTTTCTATCGTGGGAATTATGCTAGTTGTCTTGCTGTTGAGCCTTCCGATGCCCCTAGCTATATACCAATCGACCAAGTTGCTCAGCAAGTCATCAAAGATGCTGAAGCTGGTAACGCCCCTGCTTTGCAAGTAATGAATGATACAGCTCTCGACATGCTCGAAGCTGGTTTGTTAGATGCTGCGCTTGATGCGGCGTCTGATATCCCACAGCCCGACCCCGAAGAAATCCCCGACCCTACTACTAATCCTGAGCCTGACCCAAATCCTGAGCCTGACCCAAATCCCGAACCTTCTTGTCCTGCTGGTTACACCAAAGAGCCTTCAGGCACTTGTGTTAAGACTGAGCAAACAGGTATTGAATTTCCCGCATTTTGTGATTGGGCTTCTACCGTTTGTGAGTTTATGGATTGGTATCAGGAAGAACCTGATAATTCTGATACAGAGATTGATTTGCCCGAACCTGATACTGAAGATGTTGATACGGACATTAATTTTGGTGGTTCTTGTCCTGATGATCTTGCTTTTACCGCTGATTTCCGTATTTTTCAGTTTGAATTTGTCTTGATGCCTTTTTCTAAGTTTTGTCCTTTGCTTGATACATACATAAAGCCTGTGCTTGTTGTTTTAGGCTCTTATATGGCTATTTTGATTGTTGGAGGTCGCAGAGATGTTTAGCGGTTTTGCAGGTCTTTTAAAGTCTGTTAACAAGGGTTGGCTTAAAGATGTTCTATCGGGTGCAGGTCTTACGCTAGCTACTGCTGGCGCATCTATGATTCTTTTTTCACAGATGTTGAATATCTTTAAAAACAATCTTGGTGGTATTCCTGTCGATATTTTATCTCTTGCCCATATTGCAGGTTTTGACCTCTTTTTTAGTTTGATTTTCGGTGCATATGTTACACGTATGACGCTCAACTCAGGAAACCTAGTGTTGAGAGGAAAATAAGCAGCTGCGTTACGTGTGAGGAGGAGGCGACGACGACGAGCACTAAGCAGCGCGTATCATAGGATTTAGTCATGTTAGAATTAATTACAGGCACACCAGGCGCTAAAAAAACCGTATTCACAGTTTCAAAGCTTGATAAAGCGGAGCGTGATAATCAGGTTAATTTGTTGAAAAACATTACCTTGTATAAGCAGAATTTACCACTTGTTGATAAATTCCGTTCTGATTTTGGTTATCGTGAGTTTGAGGTTGGCGGTGCTCATACGTTAAAGCGTGAGATTGAGGTTTTGCCTGACGACTATTTTGATTTTCTTCTCGAGGATTTTGACGACTTACGCCCTGATTTTTATTATCAACGTGCCTCTTATTTTAATGAGATTATTGAACGTATTAACGAACGTGAAGGTGAGCAGAAGTTTAAGTTTATTCTTCCTGTCCGTACCATCTATTCCAACATTAACGCCCTTAAAACTCCCTTTGTTCGTTCCTTGTCCGAATTGATTGATGAAAACGGTTTTGTTGATTGGCGCAAAGCACCTGACGGCTCTATTATCGTTATTGACGAAGTGCAGTTAGTTCCGCCTTTTGACCAAGTTAAAAATAGGAATGAGCCTATCATTCAAGATTTAACGATCCATAGGCATCGTGGTTTTGATTTTAAGTTCATTACTCAGTACCCCAGCCTTTTACACCCCACGATTAAAGACCTTATCGGTGTTCATTTTCACTTGACTGTGCCTTATGGTGTAAAGACCCGTGTTTATCAGTTTGGTTCTACTCGTGCCTATCCCAATACAATGGCGAACAAGTTTAATTGTGAGACGAAGTTTTATTTTTCTCCGCCTGATCGTTTGTTTAAGCTCTATAAATCTACCACGATTGACACCCACAAAAAGCGTATTCCGTATAAGCAGTTATTTGGTTTTGGTATTTTGATTTTGCTTGGCATTACTATTTTTATTACGTCCCTTATGGGTGGTTCTAAGTCTGCCATGTTTGGTGGTGATGAAAAGAAAGCGTCTGCGCTTGCTGCTGTTGATGTTATCGATAACCCTATGAAAAATAGTAGTATCCAGGGCACTTCTGATTCTTCTCCTAAGCCTTCCGATTCTATCTTGCCTGATGCTTTGACGCCTGATTCCTCTGACGGTGTTTTTGATCCTTTAAGCGGTGGTTACATCAAAGATGTTAACCTCGTGCCTGTGTCGGGTATGCAATTCGCTGGTCGTTGTTCTTTGTACAATTCCAATGGTGCTTTGCTTCTTCATATTTCCTATGATGATTGTGTTCGGTATTTGTCGGAAAAAGGTATGTTGCCCAAAGTCGGTAATTCTATCTCTGTTGCCTCACCTCCCGTTGCTACTGCACCAAAACCTACCCCTTCTTAATGCTTCTTTTTCCACAGTTAACCTCTTTTTCTATAGAGCAGTCATAGTTCTTGAAGTGTAGCCGTAGCGCGCAAAACATCTTTTCGTTTTGGGCAAGCGTTAGGCATTAGTTGATTCTTCAATACTCTAGAACCTTATTCATTTTATTAAGGTTTTTTATGTTCACTTTATTATCGCAAGTCATTGAGTATTATCAGGACTATCATTTAACAGACAATAAGTATCAGTATAGAGCGGATAACCTCCGCTTTTTTGATGCCTATCGTTTGAAGGATTTGAGAAAAAAAGACGTTAAGCAGTATGCGCAGTTAAGGCGCGCTCATGTCTCCAATGCCACCATCAATCGTGAGTGTTCGTTTGCTCGTGCTGCGATTAACAGGGTCAATGAGGACTATGAATTGAAAATTAATAATCCGTTTGAGAATGTGAAGTTTGTCGAAGATGATTACATCGCTAATTATCTGAATAGATCACAGTATGAAAGGTTGCTCAAGTCTGCCTTGGATACTGGCAATAATGATTTGCATGATTTTATCGTTTTGTTGACCATGACAGGCTGTAGGCCTATAGAGTTGTTGACGCTCAAATGGTCGAACGTTCATTTGGACAAAATGCAGTTTGTTGTTAGGAATTACTATAGTAAATCTAAGCGTACTATGTATAAGTATTTGAACAATACCGCCTTGATCTTGCTATTGGAGAGACAAGCGCAAGCGATAGGCGATTACGTTTTCACTAATCACAGGACTGGTGATAGGGTAAAAAGTTATAGTAAGGGTTTTCAGCTATGCAAAAAAAGGGCTGGGGTAAATTGTACTATGTATGATTTGCGCCATACCTATGCGTCATGGCTTGTTCAGAATGGTGTAGGAATATATACTGTCAAAGATTTGTTGGGTCATGGCGATATTGAAAGTACAATGCGTTATGCTCACCTTGATTACTCGCATTTAGTGAATGCCGTTGACTTAATAGATTAGGTTTCTTTATGGAATATGTTAATTTTGAAAGGCTAGAAGAAATAAAGTATTTCCTTAAGTTTTTTCTGTTTTTCTTAACTGTTCCTGCTGTTGCTTGGTGGTGCGGTCTAGTTGTTAGATTATGTACTCCTAAAGATGATGAGGATAATTGTTGTCCTCATTGTCATATCCATATAGATGATGAACCTGACCCACAACCTACCCACGTTCCTAGACCTGACCCAATGCCTCCTTCTGGTGGTATGGCAGTTCCACCGATGAAAATCCCTTCAAAAGAACGCGAATACGATTATTTAGACCGAAAATAATGTAAAGTATTGTAACAAGATATTTTATATTTACAGTCTCCGAAGCCGAGGGTCGTGGGTTCGATTCCCGCCGAGCGCACCAATCATTGTATTTACCCCTTTCCTAGCATTATTTCTAACGCCTTCTACAACCATCGTATTCACTTTTCACAAGTTAACCAAATTGAAAAGCAGATAACTGCGTTTTGAGCACTTGCTGAGAATACACTTTACAACCTTTATCGTTCTCTGCGGCGCCTGCTGCGATCATTAGCGGGAGCAAATGCTCCTCTTCGCCCAACTTGTGAGCATCCAAAGCATGAGGCGCTTGTGCCCAATTAGAGAGCGCTGTGAATCGCTCACTTGGATCAGCTTCGACCGCTTTGGTCAACCACTCATCAAACTGCTCTGAAGGCGCGGTAAAGTTTGCATCCCCATAGCCGCGCATATTATGAAAACTCATGCCGCTCCCAATGATCAATACGCCCTCGCGGCGTAAAGTGGCAAGCGCCTTGCCTGCCATCAGATGTGTTTTAGGATCAAGATCATGGCGCAATGACAGCTGTATGACTGGAATGTCTGCATTGGGGAACATCACTTTTAGTGGGATAAATGCACCATGATCAAATCCCCTGACAGTGTCCTGCTCATTGTCTAAACCTGCGTCACTAAGCAGCTGACTGACTCGTTCAGCCAATGCAGGCTCGCCTGAGGCTGGATAAGTCAGCTCATAAGTATGCTCAGGAAACCCATAATAATCATAAATCAGATCTGGCCGCTTGCCAGCAGTAATGCTAAATGTCGAGGTTTGCCAATGTCCGCTGATGATTAAAATAGCGCTGGGCTGCTCTGGCAAACGAGTTGGGATACTTTTTAAAAATTCAGCCATTTCGGTCCAAGTGTCGGCAGGCTGCCAATCCATAAAAAAGCAAGGCCCGCCGCCATGAGGAATAAAGAACACAGGCTGCGTGATTGACGTTGATTCAAGACTCATAAGCTTCTACCTTGTTATTTATGATGGGGCGGCCGATAAAATAACGATAAATACAGATATGACACTGCAAAACTGTTTATTTATCGCTTATTACCTTTATTAAATGCGGTCCGTTTTTTCTGACAAGGCTCTATCTATGCTCAAGTAACCACCGCCCTGTATCGCAAGAGAAATCAAAGCCACCATTAAGGTTAATGCGTATTCGTAACCACCATCCGATACAAATAATCCATTACTGATATGGGTAGAAAAAATAGCGACCAACATAGTAAAAGCTGCAACCAATGCAGCGGGACGAGTCAACAGCCCAAATACAAGAGCAAGACCACCGAAGAACTCTGCACTGCCCGCCAACAACGCCATTAAGTAACCAGGCTCAATACCGATACTGCTCATCCATTCAGCCGTACCCGCCAGTCCGCCACCACCAAACCAGCCAAATAGTTTTTGGGCACCATGAGCCATTAAGATCAAACCGACTGGCACACGAAGCACCAAGGCGGCATATCCAGCTTTGGTATCTAGTATTTTATTTAACAGTGATGTGTTCATTTGTGATTACTCCATAGCGTTTTATTAAAGGTAAATGGTTTAGCCATTGGGCATAAACGTACTTTACTATCAACGCTATAAAAGAGTAAGAGTGGTTATATTGAATAATTAACAACGTACCGTTGACAATTAGATTTGGATAGTAGGTTTTGACGCTACTCGACATCTTGCAGATTGGCTGTCAGCTGTGCACGGCTTGGTACGCGATGATAATTAATCACAGGTACGTCTCCCAATCGGCGCTGTCCTATGGCGATCTTTTTATCAATGGTAATCATCGCAATCTTTTGGTTTTGCTCACTGAGTAATAAATGATTGGTCTTCCGGGTGACCCGATAATTAGGGAAATACTGCTTTAATATAGCCGCAGTTTTGTATAGGCCATCATGAACAGGTGCTTTTGATTGCTTAGTGTTTGCTTCACCTGTTTTTGAGCCGCGTGACTTTGCTACTAACCACAAAACTATGATTACGGCGAACAATATGACAAGCCACCAAATTCCGTCTATCATGAGAAAGGTATCCATTATTAGGAAGGGTTGGTTCATGTTAGCAGAATTATCGCCGCCGTTAATAGCACAAGTGCAAGATGCCGCCAAACTCTTGGCATCAAAACGACGCATTTGTATTTTGACAGGTGCAGGCATTTCAGCAGAAAGTGGCATTCCAACGTTTCGGGACAAGCAGACGGGCTTATGGGAGAACTATAAAGCCGAAGATTTGGCGACACCAGATGCTTTTGCTCGCGATCCAAAGCTGGTTTGGTCATGGTATCAGTGGCGCAGAAAGCTGGTGGCGGATAAAACACCGAATCCTGCTCATCATGCATTGGCACAGTGGCAGCAGCACACAATTTCAAACCAGCAACAGCTGACGCTCATTACTCAAAATGTTGATAATCTACATGAGCAGGCTGGTAGCATAGTGACGCATCTGCACGGTAATCTCTGGCGCAATCGTTGTAGTCAATGCCACATACCTTATATAAACGACTTAGAAGGCTCAAAGAATAGTGAGGATACTATTAACTTTGACGAGTTACTACTCACCTGCCCGCACTGCGATGGTTATATTAGGCCAGATATTGTGTGGTTTGGAGAAGCCCTGCCAGTACAAGCATGGCAGACGGCAGAAGAGGCAGCTGCGCATTGTGAGGTATTTATCAGTATTGGCACATCAAGTCTTGTCTATCCTGCGGCAGGGCTGGCACAACTGGCAAAGCAGAATGGCGCCAAAGTCATAGAAATAAATCCTGATCCAACACCGAATACCATCGTTGATATCACATTGGCAGAAAAAGCAGGGGTGGTTATGCCAGTACTAATAGCGCAAATGACTGCATTACAGTTCTAAACATAGGCACAAACATTCAGATTAAGCTCTATATAGAATAGCATTATGATTATCTACTTTTAACAAATCCATAAAAAAAGGCTTAATGGCGACTATCAACCATTAAGCCTTTTTACTGACTATCAAACTGCTAGCATTTATAATCGATTCACTTTGAAAGAAACACAGTGAGATTGGGATGAATGTTGCACAGCCTCTGTATCAACAGCACGCCAGAAAAATTTATAACAGTATTAACGTATCTATTTTATTTAGAACTGACTATAGTTTTTATTCATCCTACTGTAAGGCAAGATCAACTCTCGCTAAATATTCCTTTTTCAACTCGTCATCAATGAATGCTGATCTAAAAGAGTTTTTTACCAACGCCACAATATCAGCCTCTGACAGATCTAGGTGTTCATGCAGATTGATAAAATTCTGATTCATATAGCCTTTAAAATACGCAGGGTCGTCGGAGTTGACACTGACATTTAGACCGTAATCCAAAAGCTCTTTAATATTATGCTCTTGATAGGTTTCAAAAACCTTGAGTTCAATATTTGAATTCGGACATACCGTCAGTGGCATTTGCTCCTCTTTTAACCGTTGCATGAGCTCTGGGCTTTTTATAGATTGTACACCATGGTCGATCCTATGAATGTCCAACAAGTTTAATGCCTCATAGATATACGAAAAATCCCCTTCTTCGCCAGCATGAGCGACCAACTTAAAGCCCGCTTCCCTTGCCTTTTTAAAGACGTCTTTAAACTTTGAAGGCGGGTTGCCAAGCTCTGAGGAATCAAGGCCGACACCAATAATATCGTCTTGGTACTTTAAGGCTTCCTCTAATGTCTCAAATGCCTCTTCTTGTGATAAATGTCTTAAAAAACACATAATAATACAAGAAGTAATGCCGTATTGGGTCTTGGCATCGTCTAGCGCTTCTTTGATACCAGTAATCACTGCATCGAAAGAAACTCCTCTTGCCGTATGCGTTTGCGGATCAAAAAATATCTCAGTATGGATGATATTGTTTTCGACACACTTGAGAATGTATTCCCATGTCAAATCATAAAAGTCATCTTTTGTGAGCAGGACATTAGCACCCGCATAATAAATGTCTAAAAAGGTTTGTAGATTGGTGAAATTATATGCTTTGCGCACATCTTCTATATCCTTATAAGGAATCTCTACATGGTTCTTTTTAGCCAATCTGAACATAAGCTCAGGCTCTAATGAGCCTTCAATATGCAAATGAAGTTCAGCTTTTGGTAGTTTCTTTATCAAATCAATCATAGGGTTCCAGTACTGGTTTTTTGGTAGGACGAATGCATAGTAAGGCAAATAAAGTACATCCGTGAAAGCGGCGCATATGTACAGCGGCACTCTGTTTCCAGAGGCACTATTATATTTGAATTACTATCAAAACCCTATAGACTAAAACAAACCTTTAAAATCTATATATCTTATTAACGAGAGAATTTATAGATATGACTTATCACATCATCTACTTCAAGAATACCACCGTATTAGACAACTCATTGCCTGACGGATTGTCTTCAAGCTGATAATACTGGCGAAGCACTTGCCCGACTTCTTCTAACAATTCACCCACGCTTTCTTCTGTTTTTTTACTGGCAATGCCCGACACCGCTTTTTCACACATCGCACGCCAAACCGTTGGGCTAACATGAGCGCTGATACCGCGATCGGCCACTATCTCTAACTTGTGCTCACAGATATTGACATAAACCAAAACCCCTGTGTTTTCTTCAGTGTCCCAAACATGATAGTCACTAAACAAATCAATCGCACGTTCGCGGCAGCCGATATAGTAAGCTTCTTGAATAGGTAGGTGATTTTCTACTATCAAAAACACCTCACCGCGGTGCCCTCGTTCAGCACTTGTGACTCTATTCGTCAAACGCGCCTTTGCGTCTGCTGTGAGCCACTTACTGTGCAATACAGGGACGAACAAAACTTGACGCCACCAGCGGGCGAAACTGGGATTTGAAGCATTGTTTTCTGACATTATATTATTTCCTCAAATATGTCATTGCTGACAGTCGTTTCGTGAATGGGTCTACCATGAGCCGCCAGCACCGCCGCCGCCAAAGCCGCCACCACCACCACCAAAGCCGCCGCCACCAAAACCCCCACCGCCGAAGCCGCCACCACTGCCCATACCAGGGAGGAAAATCATGCTACTGCCACGACGTCCGCCTTTACCACCACCACCTTTACCGCCACCGCCGCCACGTGCAATCAAAAACATCCATATGAATATTGCCATAATCAATGTCATGAAGAAACCGCCGCCTAGTGCCAATGAGCCTGCAAAAAAACCACCAGCCGTTAGGATAGAACCAAATACTCGCCCAAAGATACTAGTAATGAAGCTACCAAATATCATCGACATCACAAACAAGAAGACAGGCATTGGTAGCTCATCTGATCCTTGCTGAGCATCACTGCGTTCAGCCGCTTGCGCATCGGCGCGCGCTAATACTTCAGGATCGGCAGTCAAACGGGTTTTGAGTGCATTCACCCCTGCCAAAATCCCAGCACCATAATTGTCTTGTTTGAATAGCGGAGTAATATCTTCACGAATAATACGGTTGACGGCAGCATCTGGTAGCACGCCTTCTAGTCCATAGCCTGTTAAAACATACATATCACGGTCATTGACGGCGACGACCATCAACAAACCATCGTCGATGTCTTTGTCACCAAGCTGCCATTTTTCTGCCACTTGTAAGGCATAGTCAAAAATAGGTACCCCATTGGTCGTAGGTACGATGACGACCGCCGCTTGAGCCAAACCTTGCTGATAGATACTTCTAAGCTGCGCTTCTAGGCGTTGTTTTTCTTGCGGATTTAAGACATTTGCCTGATCAATTACTGGCTCATTTAATATCAGTTTACTCGCATCAACACTAGGGGCACTTGATTGTACAGGAGGTCGACTGGGTGTTGATGCCCCAGTTGCAGCTTCCTCACTGCCAGCTGCATTTGGATTAATGGCATCGTTGCCGAGTATGGCTTCATTGATTGCTTCATTGCCCAATACGGCATCGTTGATGGCTTCATTGGATTCACCAGCTTTGGCAATGGCCACCAAATCCTCAACACTACGATCTTGCATGGTCGAGGTGTTATCTGTAGCCACTGCACTATTTTCAACATCAGCAGTAGGCGCAGCATACAGCACCGACGCCCCACTTATGCTGAGTGTAAACAATAATGTCGATAAGATTGCTTTTGAATTATTCATCTAATCTATACCACCTCAAGTGACCTCTGTACTAAATTAATAGGCATTCATATCCATCAACACCTTAATATCTACAAAACAAGTCTGGCCTATTGTCCAAACAAATAGAGCGGCAATGACTGCTTACCGCTCTATTTTTGTGCTTACCCTATCAAAACTACTCAGCTGCCGCTGCACTATTACTGTCACCACCGAAGTCGACACTTGGTGCAGTCGAGATAGCTTCTTCATTGGCAACACTAAAGTTCGGCTTGGCATCTAAACCAAATACTTTTGCCGTGACATTGGTTGGGAACTGGCGCACAGACGTATTGTAAGCTTGTACTTCTTGAATATAACGATTACGTGCAACAGCGATGCGGTTTTCAGTACCTTCAAGCTGGGCTTGCAAGTCTTGGAACAAAGCATCCGATTTTAGCTCAGGATAACGCTCAGACACTGCCATTAAACGTGACAAAGCACCTGTCATCTGCTCTTGAGCTGCTGCATAACGCTCCATGGCTTCAGGGTCATTAAGCACCTCAGGCGTTACTGTAATGCCACCCGCACGCGAACGAGCTTCAGCAACTTGGGTAAAGACCTCTTGTTCTTGTGTCGCATATTGCTGCACCACTTTGACCAAGTTTGGCACCAAATCAGAGCGTCGCTGATATTGGTTGACCACTTCTGACCATGAAGCGGTGACCTGCTCGTCTTGAGCCTGAAGGTTGTTATAACCACAACCACTTAGACCAACCGTAGAGGTTGCTAGTACAGCTGCCAATAACAGAGGTTTTACAATTGATTGACGCGTCATCGATGTTTCTCCTAATAATATTAAATAACCAGTAGCTCATTTTTTCATAAATTTTTAAAGCATATATAAGGGTCTTATAGGTGTAGGGATTAAAGGCAGAAATGGCCAGTCGCGCTCTCAACCTGTATCTAATATGATTGCATACGCATAATCACCTACAAGACATACTGCAATAATGGCGTTATAAAGGCGCTTTTACAATTCACCGTTACCAAAACACAACCGCAAAATATCGTCACGCTTTTGCTTTTAAGTGCTTATATAAAGAAACATGGCACAATACATGCAACTGACATACGGCACGTGCTCTAACTTATGTTCAGCTTGATGTGCCCATTTAACAGGTTCAATTATTACGTCTATTCTTCTAAAGGTTACTCAGCAGTACATTAGTTACATTAAAGGAAAGAAATATTTTGCTGGTACAAAGAAAATTGTAGTAATTAGGATAAAAATGTGGCAAATTGCAGTTACTTAGCTGTACGTTTTGAATACATTTGGTAGTGGACTTATATTTTGATTAGTATTAGACAGCTTCTGATTTTTATATAAAAGTATCTATTGACTATTATATAGTTGCTCGATGATTTGATCAGCCACGCCAGCAGTGTAATCAACTGGTATCGCTCATAGTGAGTTGAATACTACAAGTATTTAATAATATAACCGCCTATTTTATTCGCTGCTCTACTTATTATTTATCTTATTTATTACCTCCTAATAAGATAGCAGAGTAATGAAGGTAGCAAAAGTGTTGTACATGCAGCTGTTACTAATATTATGGATAATAAGCTCTATGTAAGCAGTCAATACTGCCAGAGAGCCAAGCGGATAAATACGGACAACTACAGTCGATTCTTAGTGGCTAAGCACGTATGAGACTTCACTGATATAAGTCGATGTAGCTAATTTAACTGCTTAACTTAAATAAGTAAGTTAACCAGTTAGCTTACTCCTAGCATACAGAGCCGCTTTGAGACAGTACTAGGGATATAAATATGGAAGGTTTAGTTAACTTAGTAAACGGAATTATCTGGAGCCCCGCACTGATCTATCTGTGTTTGGGTGCAGGCTTATTTTATTCCATTATGACGCGCTTCGTACAAGTGCGTTTGTTCGGTGAAATGATCAAACTACTATTCACTGGTAAATCCAGTGCAGATGGTATTTCTTCATTCCAAGCACTGGCAGTAGCCTTAGCTGGGCGTGTGGGTATGGGTAACATCGCAGGTGTTGCTGCTGCTATCGGCTTCGGTGGCCCTGGTGCGGTATTTTGGATGTGGGTTGTGGCATTCTTAGGCGCATCTACTGCCTATGTTGAATCAACACTCGCACAGATCTATAAAGAAAGAGACGTCATCACTGGCGAATATCGTGGTGGCCCTGCTTATTACTTCGAGCGGGCGCTTGGTCAAAAATGGTACGGTATCCTCTTCGCAATCGCTTCTATCTTAGCTTGTGGTATGTTCTTACCAGGTGTACAGGCAAATGGCGTTCTCAGTGCTTTCACGCAACTTATGGGTGAAGGTACTACCATGAACGTTGCAGGCCTAGAAGTCGGTTCTATGCGTCTGGTCGGCTTAGCCATTATCTTAGTCGTACTAGGTGTCATCATTTTTGGTGGTATTAAGCGTATTGCAACCTTTACTGAATATGCCGTTCCATTTATGGCAATCGGTTATATTGCCTTAGCTTTAATTATCATGTTCAGCAACTTCAGTTTGATCCCAGATGTATTTGGTTTGATCATTAGTGATGCCTTTACGGCGCAAGCTGGTTTTGGCGCGGCGATCGGTTGGGGTGTCAAACGTGGTATTTACTCAAACGAAGCTGGACAAGGTACAGGTCCTCACGCTGCTGCTGCTGCTGAAGTTCAGCATCCATCACAGCAGGGTCTAGTTCAGGCGTTCTCAGTATATGTTGATACACTACTGGTTTGTTCTGCTACTGCATTTATGATTTTATCTACTGGTATGTACAATGTTCAGGGTACTTTACCAGAAGGTCAGTTCATTCTTCAAAATGTAGCCGCTACTACCGAAATCAATTCGCCTGCCTTTACGCAAATGGCAATGGAATCAGTATACGGTACGTTTGGTAATGTATTCATCGCAATCGCTGTATTCTTCTTTGCCTTTACTACAATTTTGGCTTACTACTACATCGCTGAAGTAAACGTGGCTTACTTGACACGCTTTCTCGGTCGTGGTGCTAATAAAACAGGCTTATTCTTAGTAAAAATCTTAATCATGGTAATGGTTGCTTACGGTGCTCTAAACTCAGCCGGTTATATCTGGGCGATTGGTGATATTGGTGTTGGCCTTATGGCTTGGCTCAATATTGTTGGTATCCTTGTTATCTTCTTTGTGGCACGTCCAACCCTCACTATGCTTAAAGACTATGAAGCACAACTTAAATCTGGTGTTGAGCACTATAGCTTTGATCCAGCTAAGTTCGGTATCAAAAACGCACCTTATTGGGAAGAGCGTCATCTAAAAGAGCAACAAAGACTGGCAGCTGATCCACTACGTAAAGAACCTAAGTAATTGTCTTTAAGATAGTAATCATCTGAGTAGTATATAAAAAGCCCGAGACAACCGTCTCGGGCTTTTTTTATTTGTATGTTTTTGACGGTCAAAGCTAGACACTGCAAAGTAGTGTATGACGTGAAACTATTCAAATACCGGCTTGTACGCGTTTATCATGTGGCCAAAATCCAAACACAAAAAAGCCCAGCTCATCGGCTAGGCTTCTTTAATGTATCAATCTATTATAGACATCTGACTTGAAAAAAGAGCTTACTCAGGCATTAATACGGCATCGATAGTATGTACAACACCATTCGTTGCCATTATATCAGTACCTGTGATGTTAGCCGTGCCGCCCGTAGCATCAGTGATGACGTTAGCATCGCTGATAGAAATCGTTGCGCCATTGGCAGTTTCGATATCAGTACCGTAAGGAATATCAGCAGCTTTAACTTCCATAGCTACTACGTGATATGGAAGTACTTTTTTGAGTAGCTCGGTGTTAGCTAGCAACTCTTCTTTAGTCACGCCTAATTTTTCTAGTACTGGAGCAAAGGCATCATCAGTTGGTGCAAATACTGTATATTTGGTGTCTTCCATTAGCATGGTATCAAGACCTGCTGCTTGAAGCGCTGCTGTCAAGATAGTTAGGTTTTCATTACCAGCTGCTAGTTCAGCAATCGTTTGTGTTCCCACAGTATCAGTTTCAGCCATTGGATCGACGACTGGATCAGCTTCAGCCACTGGTGCAGTTCCTACCGCTGGCTCTACCACTGCTTCTTCAGTAGTGGCATCAGTTGCAGCAGGATCAGCAACTGTTTCGGTGTCATTACAAGCCGCTAGTGACATAGCCGCTGTGACAACTGCGATTGATAGTAAATTCTTCTTCAACATGAGTATTTCCTTATAAATAATGAATTAAATTGTTTATTAAGCAGACTATTCTTCTTAATGAGTATCTATAACAGCAAATGATATGTATTGATAAACAATGTCAGCCACCCAGTTCAGTGACTTTAATGCTGTTATACCGATAATTATGATTCTAACGGATTCATTTTAAATTGTTGCTTACTTAGGTAGCGAGACTGTATAAATCACGTGTATAGATTTAAAATTAGTTTGTATAGTCAGCACTATAGTGATAAAGACAGCGTTTCTCATAACCACTTCTGTACTTTTAGTATCAAAAAATACAGGTTTGTCAGAGATATTGAGAAGTTTATTCCAACAGTCTGAAAGCTTTCTAGAAAAAAATTCAGAGTAAGTCGATAGTAATAACAATAAGACGGTTGCAGCAATAATAGTATTTAACCAATCTAATTAAATAGCAGTCGTCTTATTATTGGCTTATGACAGATAAAGCTGGTACTTATACCAGCTCCATCATAAAGAAGTACAGACAGTATTTTTAAATAGTACTTATTTAGGCATCAATACTCTGTCAATCACGTGGATTACACCGTTATTGGCGGCAATGTCAGTTTTTACGATATTAGTAGTACGGCCCATTTCGTCCATCAGCTTACCTTGGGTCGTTACCATTAACGTGTCTTTGCTAAGTGTCATGACATTACCTGGCTTCACGTCTTTTTTGTACATTGCCATATCACCGTTGATAACATGATAGCCTAGGACTTTGGTTAGCATCGGCTTGTTGGCGAATAGTTGTTCTTTAGTCATGCCTGTTTCTTTTAACGCTTGCATAAATGCCGCGTTGGTCGGTGCAAACACAGTGTAATTAGCATTTGGATTGGCCAATGCACTGGTTAAGCCAGCAGCTTGTATTGCTTCTACCAATACTGAGAAGTCAGGATTGCTTTGGGCAACTTGTACCACGTTCATTTTTGCCATAGACTGACTATGCATTGGCGCTTTCATATCAGCGCTTTTGTTTGGCATCATATTATTACAAGCACTTAGACCAGCGATTGAAATAGCGAGTGTACCGATAGTGGCAATTTTAGTAAGTTTCATAACATTATCCTTAATGATTGAGTATTTTTGAACGTCGATCTTATTGTCTTACAGATCAGATTGTTTTTTCCTAAAACACTTACCAGCATTGATGTGTATGAAAGACACTGCTAGGAAGCCAATAAAATCAACCACACCCACTAGTAAGTAGTGCTTACGAAAAACCAATCCTTCTGAAATTAAATTAACATATTAAAATTATTTATAAATTTATTTTTACGCTATTTTTTGTAGTAACGGTGTAAGTACCGTCTGTCTTTTATGAGTGACCGTTTGCTTTGATTTACAAGATCCGCAAGTTGTGTAATTAAGAACCGAAATGATTGTCATTTATGTCTTAACTTTTATAAAAAAAGCCTCAATAGCAGGTTAGTCATTCAGTAATTTTAAGGCATTTCTTACGGTCAAAGAAGCATAAGGACTGTGCGTATGCTATGTGATTTTCATGCTAGAATAATGCGGATTTGCCTGTTCCTTTTATAAGATTTCGCACGCCATTTGCTATACCTTCCTTTCATAATATTGACGATATAAGCAGCGCTCCTATGAATCAAACGATGACTCCACAAACTTCTTCCGAAACGGATACCACTCCTAGCTCATCACATTCTACGGATGGCTTTATTCTAACACCGCCTGCTGTGTTTCCTTATAAGGAACAGCAATTGACGGCGCGTGCGCGTATCACTGAGCAAATGGCGTCCAGAATTTTGATGTTGGATGGGGCGATGGGCACGCAGATTCAGAACTATAAGTTGGAAGAATCTGATTATCGTGGCGAGCGTTTTGCGGACATCAGCCAAGATGTGAGGGGCAATAACGATCTGCTGGTACTCACGCAGCCGCAAATGATTAAGGAGATTCACAAAGATCATCTGACCGCTGGTGCTGATATCATCGAGACCAACAGCTTCAATGGAACGCGTCTGTCGATGGCCGACTACGACATGGAATATCTGGTGCCTGAGCTGAATAAGGCAGCGGCGAAGCTCGCGCGCGAAGCGGCTGATGAGTTCACTGCCAAGACGCCTGACAAGCCGCGTTTTGTGGCGGGCGTCATTGGCCCGACGTCACGCACTTGTTCGCTGTCTCCTGATGTCAATGATCCTGCATTTCGTAACATAACCTTTGATGAGCTTGTACTCAATTACCGAGAAGCGACCTTGGCATTGATGGAAGGCGGTGTCGATCTTATCTTGATCGAGACAATCTTTGATACGCTAAATGCCAAAGCGGCGATATTTGCGGTAACGGGTGTGTTTGAGGACATTGGCTTTGAATTACCAATTATGATTTCGGGGACGATTACGGATGCTTCAGGTCGCACGCTCTCTGGTCAAACGGCTGAGGCTTTTTATAACTCAATTCGTCATGCCAAGCCCTTATCCGTTGGCTTTAACTGTGCGCTTGGGGCTGATGCGCTGCGTCCGCATATTCAAACTTTGTCAAACATTGCCAACACGTATGTGTCCGCGCATCCAAATGCGGGGCTGCCCAATGAGTTTGGCGAGTATGATGAAACGGCTGATGAAACCGCAGCCCTACTCGAAGGCTTTGCCAAAGCGGGCATCCTAAACATCGTGGGTGGCTGCTGTGGTACGACGCCTGAGCACATTCGCCAAATCGCTAACATGGTGGCGAATTATGCCCCGCGTGTCATTCCTGAGATTCCACCTGCCTGCCGTCTGTCAGGACTTGAGCCTTTTACCATCACGCCTGAGAGTTTGTTTGTCAACGTGGGTGAGCGTACCAACGTCACAGGCTCTAAAAAGTTCTTGCGCTTGATTAAAACCGAAGCCTATCTTGAGGCACTCGATGTCGCTCGCGATCAGGTCGAAGGCGGCGCGCAGATCGTCGATATCAACATGGATGAAGGCATGCTTGACTCCAAGCAGGCGATGATTCATTTCATCAACTTGGTGTCGGGTGAGCCTGATATCAGCCGTGTGCCGTTGATGATTGACTCATCGAAATGGGACATCATCGAAGAAGGTCTAAAACGCACGCAAGGCAAATGTGTCGTCAACTCCATCTCCTTAAAAGAAGGCTACGATGAGTTCGTTGAGCGCGCCAAGTTATGTATGCGCTATGGCGCTGCCGTTATCGTCATGGCATTTGATGAAGACGGTCAGGCCGATACTTACGAGCGTAAAATTCAAATCTGTCAGCGTAGCTACGACGTCTTAGTCAATGAAGTAGGCTTCCCATCCGAAGACATTATCTTTGACCCTAATATTTTTGCAGTGGCAACCGGTATCACTGAGCACAATAACTACGGCGCGGATTTTATCAACGCCACGCGCTGGATCACCGAAAACCTGCCGAACGCCATGGTGTCGGGCGGTGTCTCCAACGTCTCATTTAGTTTCCGTGGTAACCCCATTCGTGAGGCGATCAACTCCGTATTCTTGTTTCATGCGATCAAAAACGGCCTGACAATGGGTATCGTCAACCCTGCCATGCTTGAATTGTACGACGACATCCCTCTTGAGGCGCGTGATGCCATCGAAGACGTGATGCTCAATCGTAACCAAGGTGAGACGGGGCAAGATGCCACTGAGCGACTCATGACCGTCGCTGAAAACTATCAAGACGGCGGTAAGAAAAAAGACAGTACCGTCGATATGAGCTGGCGTGAAGGCACGGTAGAAGAGCGCATCGCCCATGCGCTGGTAAAAGGCATCACCACCTTTATTGAAGCCGACACCAAAGAAGCGTGGGAGAAATATCCTAGACCGCTGGAGGTCATCGAAGGGCCATTAATGGACGGTATGAACATCGTCGGTGATCTATTTGGCGCGGGTAAAATGTTTTTACCGCAGGTGGTGAAATCTGCGCGAGTGATGAAGCAATCTGTTGCGTGGCTCAACCCGTACATCGAAGCGGAAAAAGTCGAAGGCGAAGTCAAAGGTAAAATCCTGATGGCGACCGTCAAGGGCGACGTCCATGATATCGGTAAAAACATTGTCGGCGTGGTACTTGGCTGTAACGGCTATGACATCGTCGATCTGGGCGTGATGGTGCCGTGTGAGACCATCCTCGATACGGCTATCAGAGAAAAAGTAGACATCATCGGTCTGTCCGGTTTAATTACCCCAAGTCTTGATGAAATGGTCTACGTCGCCAAGCAGATGCAAGAGCGCGGCATGAACTTACCACTGATGATCGGCGGTGCGACCACGTCAAAAGCGCATACGGCGGTCAAGGTCGAGCCGCAATACCAAAACGATGGCGTCATCTATGTGTCTGATGCCTCGCGCTCAGTGGGCGTGGTCACCAAGCTGCTGTCAAAAGAGCACCGTCAAGCGCTCATCGATGAAACACGCGAAGAGTATGTCAAAGTGCGTGAGCGCCTCGCTAAGCGCCAACCAAAAGCCGCAAAGGTAACGTATGCCGAGTCGGTGAAAATTGGCTTCAAATATGACTGGGAAAACTACGTACCGCCTGTACCTAACAAGCTGGGGCAAGTGATATTTGATGATTACCCCATCACTAACCTACTGCCTTATATCGACTGGACGCCTTTCTTCATCTCTTGGGGACTGACGGGTAAATACCCTAAAATTCTGCAAGACGACGTGGTTGGCGAAGCAGCGCGCGATTTGTTTGGTAATGCCGAAGACTTACTACACAAAATGATTGAGGAAAAATCAATCGTTGCTAAAGGCGTGTTTAAACTGATGCCAGCTCGCCGTACTGGCGCAGATACCGTCACCGTTTACGACAACGACCCGCAACAAAACGGTCAGCCGACCCATCAGTTTGAACATCTGCGTCAGCAAAGCGACAAAACCAGCGGCAAGCCGAACTTTAGCTTGGCAGACTTCATCTCGCCATCGGACGCTTATAATGATTATTTGGGTGGATTTACCGTCTCTATCGTCGGTACAGAAGCACTGGCGGAAAAGTACAAAGCGGCGGGCGACGATTATAATGCCATTATGGTACAAGCATTATCCGACCGTCTTGCTGAAGCTTTTGCCGAGCACTTGCATGAATTAATCCGTAAAGACTATTGGGGCTATCAGCCAACTGAGTCACTCACCAACGATGAGATGATCAAAGAAAAATACGTCGGTATCCGTCCAGCGCCCGGCTACCCTGCCTGCCCTGAGCACACCGAAAAGGGCAAACTGTTTGATTGGCTTGGTACGGTCGATGCGATTGGGACGACTCTAACTGAAAACTACGCTATGTGGCCTGCGTCCTCAGTCAGCGGCTTCTACTACTCGCATCCTGATAGTGAGTACTTCAACGTCGGTAAGATCAGCCGCGATCAGTTAGAGAGCTATGCTGAGCGTAAAGACTGGGATATAAAAACGGCTGAGAAGTGGCTAAATCCGAATTTGTAGACTTTTAAAAATTGGTTGGTACTTATGGTCAGTTGAAAATAAAATGGCTATATAAATTGAAATGCGCTACTAGTACAATTTTACTTGCTTACTGTGCCTACGCCGACAGAGGCTGCGTAAAATTCATCCTAGTAGCGTTACAACGCCTTTAAAGCGTATCAACGATAGACATTTTATAATTATCTCTTGGCTTACTCATTTATGATGGGTAAGCCTTTTTTATTGCGCCTTCTTCTATCTGCTCTCAGCAAACTTATCGCTGCACGTATCACAAAATACTTTTATCATTTGCTGCCAATAACCATGCTAAATTATTGTCTACTTTATTACTATCGTTGTGAGACAGGCTATGAATCAGATTGCATTACTCTCTAGTTGGATTGGCAAAACGTTTGCAATCTGGGCATTGGTCAGTGCCGTTTTAGGATTCGTTTTTCCTGAGTTTTTTGCGTCTCTAGCGTTTTTGATTGTGCCAATTCTTGGCATCATTATGTTTGGTATGGGCATGACGCTTAGAACCGAAGACTTCCTAGAGATCGTCAAACGCCCCAAACCTGTGTTGGTCGGACTATTAGCACAGTTCACTTTAATGCCTTTGATTGCTTATTTACTCACTGTCATCTTTAACCTTGATCCTTTAATCGCGGTTGGCGTGATTTTGGTCGGTTGTTGCCCAGGTGGCACGTCCAGTAATGTAATTACGTTCTTAGCCAAAGGGGATGTGGCACTGAGCGTGGCGATTACGTCTATCTCTACCCTACTTGCGCCCTTTTTGACGCCTATCTTATTAAACGTATTTGCCGGTCAGCTGATCGATATCGACTTGGCGAGTATGATGGTGACCATTACCAAGATCGTCATCTTGCCTATCTTATTGGGCGTCATCTTCCACAAGTTTTTGGGTAGTAAGATCGCATTCGTCACCGAAGTATTGCCGATGGTGTCGGTATTGGGTATCTCTATTATCATCGCAGCTGTGGTCGCGGTGTCTAAAGCGACCATCTTAGATAGCGGTGCCATCGTCTTTATCGTCGTTGCTCTACATAATATGTTGGGATATACCTTGGGGTATGTAATCGCGCGCTTGTCTGGATTTACGGAGAGACAGCGCCGCGCCATTATGGTGGAAGTGGGTATGCAAAACTCTGGTCTGGGCGCTGCCCTTGCCGCGACTTATTTCAATCCTGTCGCAGCCTTACCGAGTGCAATATTTAGTGTGTGGCATAACTTTAGTGGGGCGTTGGTTGCGAATATTTTTGCGAAGAGGGATGGTAGATAGGAGCTTTATCACTTATGGTTTGATCGTAAGTACTCAAATGTAGGTAAGTTTAGTTACGGGCTGGTGCTGAATACGAAGATTGGGGTATAAAGACTGCTTAGAAGTAGTTAAATCCAAATTTCTAGGATTTTACGTTTTTGGCTTCTATCTTATTTGCAGAAAATTTCCTACTGCTAAACTGCTCTTTCGATACAAAGTTTTTTTGTTGTGAGATAACGGATTAAATTTCAACAAAAAGCCATGGATTAATGTTGTAATAGAGTTGCTTTCATTATTATGACATTATAGGTCTTGGCATACATTGTCGAAGAATATTTTCAAGATTAGAAATCTTTCTATTTACTATTATGGTGTTTTGTAGATATTATATAAAATAAAAAACATTTATAAAGTTGGAATAGTATGTACAAACTAAAAACCAATCTTGAAATTTTTGGAAAAACCCTAAGTTTCTATCAAAAAAAAGATTCTTATCCTGATTATATATCTTCTGATGATATTGTATTCTACGAGTTTGCTATTCAAAATGGCTTAGTAGAGATACTAACAAATATATTTATAGATATGGTTTTTCCTGACCGCTCACTAGAAATGCTACAAAATAAATTAGATGTGTTCAATCAGAATAATGAATATTCTGGTAATAGCTTAACTAAAGACATATTACTGTCAATGGGTTTGATAAGGGTTGTTTTTAACCAAGTTTATATAGCTACTCAAATTTCATCTGCTCTATGGAGTTACCGACAAGATACTAATATTGATGAAAAATTAGCTCAATTGTCAGAGGTTCAGCAGACTGCTATTCGTTTCCTATTAGATTATCAACTTACTATTCCATCTCAAGGAGAAATACTGACTAGCAGATTGAATGATGAAACGTTAGCAACAAAGCTGATAGACTCTAATTTATTTGAACTTAATGAAAACAAACTCATATTTGAAGGCGATAACTATTCAAATCCTATCAAGCATTTTGCTAAAGACATACTAATAAATATTTATTTTAAGCTATGTAATAATGGCAATCTGACTGAAAACCAAGTCTTAAACTTTATAAACTTGGTTCAATTTTTGAATTTTGGATATTATTTACCTCATTTAATACAATTTATCAAAGAAGATAGTAACTTTCTAAATCATATTATAGAACTTTTGTCTAAAGAAGAAGATCTAGATATGAGTAATATTGAATGGTTAAAATATGAAACTGACTCAAGGACACATAGGTATGAAAATTTTGACTTAGAAAACTATCCAAACTATAGTATTGCAACATCGAATACAATAGAGGTTATTGAAAGCATTAATTATATAAAAAATATAACGCATTCTAGTTATGAATGGCAGAAACATAGAAAAATATACAATTGTATTATTCAGCTATTCTTAGAGCAAACAAACTCATTAGAACATTTCAAACTTAAAGTATATTTGGAAAATACTGAGAAGCCATATTTGACTTATATAATTTTCGATAAGTTAAAAAATAGCTTCATAGATAATTTTCCACAACTAGTCCTATATAATACCAACTACATACCACTTATATTTAAAGAAATTAATAATCTAGAAATCAACGATAGCTCATTATATAAAATTAACTGCATGAGTAACTTCGGAAGAATAGAAAAAGACGAAAAACTAGAAGAATTTAAAACTGAACTATGTATTACATTATTCAATATATGTTTTAATAAAGATGTCTTTTATTACACTCGTGCTGATATAACACCTTTATCAAAAACTCTTAACTATTTTTCTAAACAGCTATTCAATATCCCTGCAAACGCTACAATTAATTATTATAAAACCAAGTATGAAAAAATAATGTTATTACTGGAGGAACTTCTAGTAAGCATAGATTCTAGCTTAAATTTCTTAGATGAGCTTATCAAAGAAATTAGTAATAATTTTGTTGATTACAAATCTAAAACTCATAACCTTATTAGTTTAGATTACTCAATTTTCCAGCTCTTGACTGACCTACTCAAGATTAAATCTAGACTAAGTTATGAAACGGTAATCCCACAACATTCTGGTACGGAATCATCAGAAGATATAAACACATTAGTAGCAAAGTTGTTCATTGACCATCTAAACTGGTATTTTACCTGTACAGAAGTCGAAATTTCTGATCATAACAATTATGAAAATAGGCGCTTAGGCCAAGCTAAATTATATAACGGTCAAATAGGCGTCGAACTCATAGATTGGAATCTTGTATTTATACTTATTGAAAATCATTCATCGCTTTCAGAAGTACAAGAGCACGTAACTTCTAATTTAGTTTATAACGATTTTTCACTTAGAGATAGCGACCAAACTTATAATATCAAACTATTCTTTAAAATTTGTTGTCTTGCTTATATCAATAACTCTAACGAGTATAAAGAAATAAAAGACTTCGATTATCCCCAATATCACGAGACTTTGGAAAGACTTATTCTTGAATTAGCAACTAACTTTAAGGATGAGGAAATCTCTTATAACAGTATATTTCGTGTTCCTCACCCAATGAATAATAATCGCTACTCTAAGACTTCTAGAGACTTGCTATTTAATGCTATAAACGAAATGAGTGAGCAGGTAGCTACAGACTTTATTACTGATTTTTTCGAAAGCTCTACTGACTTAGGATTAATGCTTGAAGCTATAAATAAAATCAAAAATCCTGCGATCGTAGAAATCATCTCATCTAAAATCGATGATATAGATATTGAAGAGTACATCAGCAAGCACGTTAGCCTTATTGATGAGCTTGAACAAAGCATGATTCATGCGGTTAATTCTTCAAGCAACTATACCTATGCTAGAATATTTTTAGATAAGGTAGTCCAACATCATAATGAAAGGCAGTATGATGAAGAACGTATAAAATTGCTAGCAAAGCGTATTAAGCTATTACTAGCTCTAAAAGAAAAAGATTTAGAACAAATTATCTCTTTTAGAAATGATATAAATTTTAAAAATGTTAGGTTAATTTCATTTGTATATGAAGCGGTATATCAAATAGAAGAACTTAATGATTTTACAAAGGCAGAAGAGCTCCTTAGGAGCATCTCTAAGACTGAAGCGTTCGATATTGGGGCAAGGTTAGATTTATTTAGATGTATATTATACAATTCTGACAAAACAATTGATGACAAAAGAAATGCTTCAGTTGAATGGGAAGCATATGTTAATTCTTTATCTGAGGATTCAAATGAACATGGGTTCTTACATAAATTTTCAAGCTATATAAATAGTCTGAAATGTATAGTTTACGGACAAGTAGACGAAGGTAGGGATAATTTTTATAAACACTTTGATCTAGTTAGGGATGAAAATAGATATAATAAATATTTAATCCCTATTGTAATTGAGAGACTTACTAAAGATGAACGTTTTATAGAATATCGTGAATACATTATTAATGCTGAAGAGCATTATGAACACAAATCTTTAGATATACCAGAGCTTTTATCACAGGCTCTTGATGAAAACCTTCCTTCAGCCGATAAAGGAGAAATTCGAAGAGTATTAAGAATAACGCCAAAGCTAAAACCGAAAGATATTATTCGTGTGCTACCTAACAACAGCTTTCACAAATTAAACGAGTTTGTATTAGAGAGTTTAATATCGTCGTTGAAAATGGTTATGGAAAAAATCCACTCTGTAAGGGAAAAGCAGTCCAATGGCAGTTATAAGCTAGAAAATCAATACAATGACCTTTTAGCTGTAATATTAAAATCAAAGTTTGAATATTTAAACTGGCAAGTTACAGATCAAGAAAGAGTAGGTCTCACTCAGAGTGGTCAAGATGCAGGAGAAGCTGACTTAATAATTCAGCATATGAATAACAAATTCGCATTAATCGAGCCTTTTCGATTAGCGGGTAGAGACAAATCTGTTACACAATCTCATAGTAAGAAGACCTACGATTACTGCCCTAATATTGAGAATTATTATAATGTGATATATTTCATTGGTACTGGTAGCGTGGATAGCTGTTGGGAGTCATACAAAGATGACTTTATATCAACTGACTTTCCTAATGATTTAAAAAATTTTGGTGACTTTAAAGAATTAACACAGAAATTTTCAGACATTCAAAAGATGCGAGTCGCTAAAACCATACACGGTCATTATAATTACTTTCACATTATTGTAGATTTGTCTGATTATCAGACTGTATGAGCCATACGACAGACACCTAAAATAATTTTAGACGCTGACTTTGTCTTGAGATGCAGTTTTGCCCTGATTATAGCAGTTATCCTTATCTGCTCAACAGGCTTTGGGGGCTTGGCTAGAAGTGGTCGCTCGAATGTTGGAACGCCTCTCACCTTAGCTACCCTCTAGAGAATAGCTAACATATGAGGTAAAAGCAGAAAATAGCTGTCTCATAAGACTAAAAAACCCTACTGTGAGAAAAAGTTTACAAATATTAGCTTAATCCGATTTATCCTTCCCCCGCCGACACCGCTCCGAACAATAAATCACCTGCTCCCAGTCTTTTTCCCATTTCTTGCGCCACGTAAACGGACGCTGGCACACAGGGCAGGTTTTTTGCGGTAAGTTTACTTTTTTATGTGCCATTGTCTTTATCCTTATACCCTTATCTATCTACTTCTGATGCTCTAAGCCCTCATACTTTTTAATCCGTCGGCACTGGTCTGAGCAGTAGACCATGCTATCCCAGTTTTTATCCAGCTTTTTAGTCCAACTAAACTCACGCTCGCAGACAGGACATTCTTTTTTGCGGACGTTTTTCTTTTTGTGAGCCATCATTTTCTCATTGGTTGATTTACTACATAAATAACATGTCGCTACGATTGATTGATCATAAGTACGAATCGTAGCCCATTCATTTTAAACTGAATACCGTTCTACTGTGCTGAATTTTTCCACGCCTCTGTCACACCCCCGAACAGCTAGCGAGGAAAATTTATACCAGTAGAACGGCGCTACTCATAGCCATTAATCATAGTCGTCAAATATTTTATTCAATCGGTTGAGACTATTGACGATCAGCTTACCGGATTGATCGGTGCTGGTATCGATAGCAAGCTTCTCATCCATACGCATCGTCAGCGGCTCTAATGCTTGCTTAAGGGCGTTTGCCATGAGCGCGGTTTGCTCGGCAATATCAGGTACATTTGCGTCAGGCGTGTCTGTCTCTATAGCCTGCTGCGCGTCTCTCTTTTCACGATAAAGTTGATTGTCCGATAAGCTCTCAGCCATTTTTTGCGCCAATTGCTCAACCGCGCCGACCAGCTGTACCATCAGCTGTTTTTGCATCTCTTGATTTTGTTTGAGGTACTCGCTTTCCGCTTTATGATCATGCTTATAGAGCTGTGTCAGCTGTGTCAGCTGCGTCATGCTTTTTTCAAAGCCATTATCGATGCTGTCACTGACGACTTTGGCATTGTTAATAAAGCTATCGGCGAGGATTTTTTGTGATTCGAGTTGCGCCTCTATCTGCACTTGTTGCCCTGATTCTCGCAAGCGGGCGATTTGTTCAGGGTCGTTTTGGCTTAAGTATTTATCAAACTGGCTACTAATCGTATTGAAGCCATTCGCTAAGTCCACCAATTGCGCGACGATGCGCGCGCCCGTATCGCCATCTTCGCCGCCCATGGCTTTATTGCGTAAGAAGTCGGTTTTGATTTGCGCCCAGCGCTCTGACTCTTCCTGCGTTAAAGTTCCGCGCATCTCGCCAAGCTTAAGCAGATTGCTCTCTGCGCCTTGAGTCAAGAGCTGCGACTCACCCAGATAATGATCGTCGATAAGTTGGTTCAGCTCGCTGTCGTTCATGACCGCCGATAACTTTTCGGTCATTTTATTCATATTACGATAACTGCCCTGTAGCTTAAATATCGGCTCAACGCGATACTTATCATCTTGTGAGGCAGACGCGATATAAGCTTGGTTGACATCGAGGATCACTTCTTGCACCGCAAACATATGGCGCAAGATGGCCGTAATCTCATTAATCTCTGAGCTGCTATACGGATAGGTCAGATCGCTACTTTGCGCCTGCATCGCATTGGCATTGTCCGTCCGCGCCATCTTAATCAAGCGATGGACATCGGCAAGATCGCGATTGGCAAGTGGCGCTAATACCGCGTTAGATGTCAACGCGTTTTCGATATAACTGAGCGCAAAGATCTCTTCCATCCCGCTCATGATATCGCCTAGGTTATAGATATCAGCACGGTTGGCGAGCATGTCTGGCACTTTAAAGGCCTCGCCGCTTTCGGTATAGGGGTTACCCGCCATGACCACGCAGAACTTTTTGCCGCGCATGTCATAGGTTTTGGTTTTGCCTTGCCAGACGCCATCGATACGGCGCGTACCGTCACCGAGCGAGATAAATTTTTGTAAAAATTCAGCGTGTGTATGCTGAATATCATCGAGATAGAGCATGACGTTATTGCCCATCTCAAAGGCTAAGTTGATTTTATTTAACTCTTCTCTTGCAGTGGCATTGGGCGCTTTTTCGGGATCTAACGAGGTGACATCGTGACCAAGTGAGGGACAGTTAATCTTCATAAAGATGAGGCCAAGACGGTTGGCCACGTACTCCATCAAGGTCGTTTTGCCATAACCTGGGGGCGATATCATCATGAGGATACCCATCAAGTCGGTACGCTTGTCATCGCCCACTGTGCCCATTTGCTTGGCAAGATTGTCACCGATGAGCGGCAAGTAGCTTTCATTAATCAGGCGGTTGCGCACAAACGAAGACAAGGGACGTGGCATAAATTCGTCCAGTCGCAAGGCGTCTTTTGCGTCATGCAAAATCTCTGAGCGCATGGCAAGGTAGCGCTTATAAGCAGGGATCACTTGCGTGTCGTGATGATGCAAACGGTTTAAAAAACCATCGACAGAAAAACGTAGCGTCTGCTGGTGAATACGCTCATGCTCGCCTAGTAGATTGTGTACTTGTATCTCAAGTGACACTTTGCCCGTACTGCGCTCAAAGCTTTGTACTTGATTGAGCGGATTGTTGATACCGCTTAGCGCGGACGTCGAGGAGAATGACAAAGTGGACGATGCGTTAGTTGCGTCTTTTTTCGCGCCGCCTTTTTCAAGATTTGCGCCTGCATCGATTAGGCGTTGTACTAAGGCATCGCGCTGGGCATCGTTTAACTGCGTCAGTAAGATAGCAATCGCTTCGGGCACATAATGGCGACCGCTGTCTAATTGCTGCTTGCGTAGCGCCGCTTTTTCTTCGATTTCAGCAAGCTCTGCTTCACTCAGTGGCTCGCCGCCATTGTCCGTGCTTTCTACTTGCTCGCTGCTACTATAGGTTCTGTCGAGTAACGCATAAAACCAGGTGGCTAATAGCTCATAAGCAGATTTGGGTTGCAAGCCAAGCTTACTGATAGCCGACTGTAATTGCTCAAAACCCGCCGTCTGTTTGAGGTTGCCTGAAGGACTGTTTAAGGTGCTGCTCAATTGCTCGCACAGCTGCTCGGCCTGCCTACTGGTCTGCCAGTTGAGCGTTTTATGCACATCGGCATCGGACGCCGCTGACTGTCCCATCACGCTTACCAAGTACTCACTCGCAAGCTGTACATTACTTTGTATAAAGACACTATTGTCCTGCTTCGCTTCTAAGTCCAATTGCCCATCATGATAAGCGGCAACAAAGCCACGCATGACGTGGGTCATGTCCTCAACCAATAAGGCTTTGGCGGTGTCACTGCCTAAGGTACGGCGCAATTGCTCTGCAGTCACTGCTCGATCTAGCCAGTTGCTTATGCGGATAAGTGTCGCCTCATTTAACCAAGTATCATAGCCAAGCTGACGCAGCGGCTCTAAACCGAGCGTTTGTACTAGGCTCAATTGCCAATAGAAGAGCTGTGCCAATGCGCGAACTTGCGGGGTATAAATCAATAAGCCCGCCTCTCGCAGCGTTGGCAATATTTGCATCAATAACAGCGCGGCATCATGGTCATGGATACCTTTTTCGTAACCGAGCTGATAGCGCGGAGTCGCGTAGGTTTTGACCAGTTTGGCAAGTGGGCTGTTGCTATCGATATCGCTATTGTTATCGAGAGAGCTGATAGTGCTGGCGGTTTCGTCGTAGGCGCGATACAGCTCAGCTTCAGTCAGGCCGTCTTGGTTATTTTTGGCGCTCTCAATGATGCTATACGCCAAGTATTCGGCGCGGTAAATGGTGTGAGACTCGGAGGCAATGTTCATCTCCCAGTACGGTCGCAAGGCGTTTAGCTCGGCATTGTCGAGCACTTCGTAATAGTCTGTGCCTGTAAGATGCAGGTTGAGCACCCGCTTGCCATCGGTCTGCTGACGACTGAGTAAGGTTAAATCTAGCGGCTGAGTATTGACCGAAAAGCGATGCTTGCCAAGTTTGATGATTTGTCCGCCGTCTTCAAACAAATCCGACTTGTCTTTCAGACGCTTATAGCTTTCAATCTGAATGGCCTTTAGGCGCGCATCGATGTCATCGGCTTTGACACTAAAGCCCATTGCTTGTAGCTCTTTTGCGATGTTACGTACTTTTTGAACTAAGCCATCAGCCGCAAAGTACGTGTTTAATGCGTCTTCCTCAGTAAAACCCGTGACACCCGTGCTTTGCGTGCGCTTTTTGATACTCTCAAGCATACGTAGTGCGCCATCGCCTAAGTTTTGCGCCTTGCGGTTGCGGGCATCGAGCAATTGCTGTTTATGATTTTCAAAGGTTTCATAAACCTCTTCGCGCTTACTGATGATATCTGCTAAAAACTGATCGCCGTTACTGGTTTCTGGATCTGCGAACTGGCTTTCTAGCTCTTCTAATTGCACCAACAATTTTGCCATTTGCTCGTCTGATTTTTCAGGCGTATTGGCAATTGATAAAGCATTGGCAACCGACTGACCCAAGAGCTTAAACTGCGCACCAAACTGTGCCACCGCTTCCGCCGAGCCTAAGTTTTTGCGCTTGTGATTGAGCTTGGCTTTGCTTTGATTTAAATTGGCATAAATGGTCGAGATGTCGTCGATGATTTGCGTGCGTACAGTGGCATCAGCCACGTCCAACGTTCCGAGCAGTTCGGTCAGTAAGTCTAGACCTTGCGCCGTCTCATCGATTTTGTCTAACACAGGCTTTAGCTCGGCGTTGGTTTCCGCTGTGTTTAAACGCTCACTCACATCCCCCAAAATCTCTTCGTAGCTCGATAATGCTTTGTCGCCGCTTAAAAACAGCACGGTTTTTTCGGCAAGCTCGCCCTCTGCCTCTTCTAATTGAGTTTGCAGCGCTTGCAACTTATCACTGTCTAAATAACGCAGCTCCTCTAAACCCACCAAGCGGCCTTTTTGTCGTCTTAACGCCGAGAGCTGCTCTACATAGTCGCTCGCTGACACAAAAGTGGTGACGCGTATTTGCCGCAATATCTCATCTTGCTGCGTCTCAGCGTCACTAAGAGCGGTTTGGGTTTGCTTTTGAATGCTTTGAACTTTGGCAAACTCGTCGATGACCAGCTCGGCGGTGGCAGTGACGGCTTTGATACTGCCTGCAATCTCGCTCAAATCTGGCTCAGACAGCCAATAATAGCTATCAAACAGGCGGCTGGTATTGTCAGCCAACTCCTCATAGAGCTTTTGCGACACGCTTTGATTGTCAATTAAGCGGGTGATGCTATAAAGGTCGGAGATGCCGCGTACCAACTCTTTGTTGCCGATTTTGCCATAGAAGCTGGTGCTCTCTGGCAACTCACTGACGTATTCAGGTGAAGCGTAAGGCGTGTGCCATATCTGCATCGGGTGAATGCGCGACGGCTCACTTTGATCATTGAACAGCACCAAACGCCCACTATCTGCCAGCGCCATTCCGTTACAATAAATGGGATTTGCCAACTGTTTTTTGATCAGGTTATAAGGGAACAGACCCGTGATACCCAAACCGATGTCATAAAACAAAAACAACACGTCTTCACCATTTGGCGAGACAATCTTGCGTTTAAACTTTAAGTCTTTAGCACCCACCGTATTGGCGTCGAACAACTTGTACTCGCCTGTCTGCAAATAATAGCCACCAGGGAAGATAATGCCATGATCTTCTGGGAGCTGGACACACGACTGACCAATGGCATCTAGGCGCAGCACCGCTTCGGTCAAGGTGTTATAAACAAAATAACGATAACTGTCTTCGCGATAAGGCCGTATCTTGAGTAAGATTAAGCTGCCGACTTTGGCATAAGCAATCTCAGCATCGGTCAGCGACTGGGTGCGATCATTGACAGGCTCGCTATAAATACCCTGCCCTGATTGCGTGTTATTCTCAATCTTAATGGTCAAATCACCGCCCACGGTTTCTACAAATATCGTATCCAAGATATTCATATGCGGGTACTTGCCGTTGATCATCTGATCGCGCGTGGTGTCAATCCAGTCAAAATCATAAGCAGGTGGCAGCTCAATGTCGCGCTCGCCTCTATTGTCCACGTAAGCGACTTGCGCTGACTCTGGCGTACCTTGGCTAAAGTCCAACGCAAAACGAAAGACGCGGATGTCAGTGATACGCTCACCAATCTGAAACGCCAATAGCAGTTTGCTGTCTTTGACCGTCAGCTGAATCAGGCGCGTCTGCTTGTAATAGCGATACAGCTCATTGAAATCTTGGACAAAGGCGTCTTGATCTAAAAAAGTACCCTTTAAATCCACTTCTTCTAAGCGATAGTCTTGCTCATTACTGCTTACACTGTCGCTGGTGTCATTGGCGTCAGACGTTTTAGCGCCTTGCTCATTAATATGGTCATCATTATTGCGGTCATTGCCGTCATCAACATGATCAGCGCTTACCACACGCTCGTTTTGCGGGTCGGCAGGTTCGACCAAACGATACAGCGACAGCACGTCTTTGATGTTACTTGCACGTTTGAGCCCCATAAAGACATTGTAGCCAAACAACAAATAGCCGCCGACTTGTACCATGTCCTGCGCCACACAGTTGTATTCGGTACGAATGCGCGTGCGAGCAATGACTTGCATCTGCGTGCTGCCAAACTCCGCCAGACGCGCTTGATTGAGCTTGGCCGTTTGCTGCTCTAGGCGGCTACCTTGCTCCGTTAGGCGTTTTTTGATCAGCTCATAGGCATTGCCTGAGGCCACCGCCTGATCGGTTTGCTCAGCTTGATTGTCGGTGGTTTTGCTAGCCGAATCGGTTGGTTTTTGCGTATCCGCCATCGTTGCTCGTCCATTTTTATTGTTAGGCAATAGGGAAAATAAGATAAAACTTGGGAGAAGAGTTAGGTTATTAAACAAACCTTTTATAAAAGCAGCGCTGGGCTAATCTAAAAAAACCTTGATAACAATGGATTTTCTTAGATTAGCCAACTCGTTAATATTCGCGATTACTATAGTCGATTCATTTTAAAACCGTTACCGTATTAGCAAGATGATCGCTCCTGAAATAAATTTTTCGCCACCTCTGTTTAGCAGCAAGCAATGAAAATTTACCTCAGAAGCAAATAGCTATTAACATATCGATCTTATTTCGAACTGACTGTATTGATAATACTATTAATGAGTTGGCTACAGCACCTTGCCACCTAAGCGGCAAAATGCGTATTGATACCCGTCGCACGTCACTTAAGCAGGCTTATCATCATTCGATTTGTTGGCTTTGGTCATGACCTGATTGGCCATCATAGTATTGATAAGACCGCTTAGCGTGTCTGACTTGCCAGCGAGGCCATCGATGGCTTTACCAATCGACAAGGACTTGGCAAAGTTATCAAAGAAGTGCGCTTCACCGCCCACGATATCGATCTTGGCTTTTTGGAGCGCGACTGCTAAGACTTCAGCGTTTTCTTTAGCAATCTCTTTACCAGCATCAATCGATGCCATGGCTTCTTGCAATGCCGTTTCAAGACCCATACGGAACTCTTCGTGCTCGCGTGCTTCTTTGCTCATGCTACCCATCGCATTGAATTTTTCGACCAAACCATCGGCTTCAGCTTGGAAATGCGCACGGGTAACTTCGGCTTTTGCCAAGCCAACGTCACGCTCTGCTTTGGCATTCGACTCACCACGTGCTGCGATAATCTCGGCATCTGCCATGCCTTTTTCGCGCTCTGATTGTGCCTCAGCCTGGCCAGTCGCTTTGATAATATTAGCTTTGGCAACGCCTTCTTTTTCTAAAGAAGCGGCTTTGGCTTCTTGGATAGCAGCTTCAGCGAAACCATGTGCCGATTCTTCTGCCTTGATGCCTTCTGCCATTCTAATCTTGGCTTCCGAGTCTTTTGCCGCGGCTTCCAGATTGGCATTGGCAAGCGTGGTGATTTCGACTGCTTTATGCTTGGCAGACAGCTCTTCTGCTTCCGCTTTTTTCACCTGACGCACTTTGATCTCTTCCGCGTCCGCTTCTGCTGCCAGTACGCGCGTTTGTTTAGAACGCTCGGCTTCGCTCACTTCGCGAACTTCTTTGATACGCTCTTCTTCTTGGGCGACGGTTTTGTCTACCGCGATGCGTTCACGAATGACGTTGGCGATTTCTTTTTTCTCAAGCTCAATCGCGCGTTCAGCTTCGATACGTTGTAAGTCAACTTCACGCTCACGAGAGACGATTTCTAAATCACGAGCACGTGTCACCTTCTCTTCTTCGATGACCACGGCACGCAGGCGATTCTGCCCCGCGACTTCGATTTCGCGCTGTTGGTTTTCACGCTGAATCGCCAAGTCTTGTTCAACCATGATGACGGCGGTTTCAGATTTTTTGCGCTCTTCTTCTTCGATCTTACGCGTTTCAGCGGTTTCCCTCGCAATCACTGACGAGATTTCACGCTTTTGCTTGGCTTCCGCATCGGCTTGTTGACGCTCCAGCTCGAGCATGGCTTCGACAGTTTCGACGTTTTTCTTTTTGACCGCCAGCTCTTCGTCGCGCTCAAGCTCATTGGTAATGACGTTTTGAAAAGCCGTTAGCTGCGTAATCTTTTTGATACCTTCAGCATCTAAGATATTACTTGAATCTAATGATGTCTTTGGCGTTTGTTCCAAGTAGTCAATCGCCACATCTTCTAGGATATAGCCGTTTAGATCGTTACCTATTTCTTGAACAATGCTGTCACGGAACTGGCTGCGGTTTTCAAACAACTTAACGAAATCAATCTGTTTACCAACCGTCTTGAGTGCTTCTGAGAATTTTGCATTAAATAACTCGTTGACCGCTACCTTGTCTGAGGCTCTGTCCACCCCAACCGATTTGGCCACTTTAAGCACGTCTTCTTCGGTTTCGTTAACACGCAAATAAAATGCAACAGTGATATCCGCACGCATATTGTCAGCGCAAATCAGCCCTTCCTTACCACGTCTGTCCACCTCTAGAGTGAGCAACGAGATTCTCATGAGTTCTTTTTTGTTGATGACTGGCCACACAAAGCCACCATCAAAGCGTACAGCGATTTTATTGACGCCGTTAATAATAAGTGCTGTGCCCTGATCCACCTTAATATAAAAGGCTTTGAGCATCAAAAGTGCTGCCATAATAAAAACAAACGCCAGCACCACAACTACGCCGACGATAATGAGTATGTCCATGTTCATTCCTTTAATGAAAACATTCCAATCAAATTTGAAACCGTTAATACTTTTCTTATAAACCCACTAATTTTTTATCTCTTATATGCGTCAAAAGCGATGCCGTGCGACTATGTTTCAGATGACTTATACCGCAAAAACGATAATAAAAAGCCACCTTCGCACGTAAATTTATGATTTATTTTTTAACTTTAACAGGTGCCACGCGATAAATATTGGCGGCCGCTATATACTCTACCAATACCACTTCATCGCCTTTTTTGAGCAAGCTGTCTTGCGTCTCTGACCGAATTTTTAAAATCAATCCTGCGCCGCCATCGCTAAGTTCGGCTTCGCCATGTTCGTTTGTCACACTGAGCGTGCGCACGATGGCGATTTTACCGAGATTGCTAGCGGCATTGCGTTTGGGGATATTGGCGATGTTTTTGCGAATAGGCGCAATAATCATGCCCGTGAGCCACATCGATATGACCAACACAAAAATAAGCGCCCCTGTACCAAAGACATAATACAAAAGGCCAGAGTCAAAATTCTGATGTAAAAAGCTGGTATATAGATAACTGAGTACCCAACCAATTAAACTAACTAAACTTAGTATGATAATTAAAGGCACACCATACAGACCAAACTTGAGCATGAGGCCCGTAAAAAAACCAGTTGAAGATAAGTTTGCGATATCAGCATCACCGCCTGACTCACCAATGTCTACGGTATCCATGTCTGTCATACCAAGTAAAGACACAACCCAATATAACGTCACGAACATCACAAGCCCTGTAAAAATAACCGTGGGGTATAAACTGATTTTAGTAATAAAGACTAAAAAAGATTCTTGCATGTTACGTACGCTCCTTTTGTTCACCCAATTCACTGTCTTTATGATTCGGTGACACAACTCGGTATGATGGGGCTTGGTATGATGGGGTTTTATAACAATTGGCTTAGACGATTTTGATACCCTGTATTTTCAAACAAACAACCGCAGAAACTTAAGACTATAGAATCAACTTATGTTTCTTTGTTAATGATTATATATACATTTCATTACATAATACATAGGTTTTGCCTTTATCGTCCCCAGACTGGTGATCGCATTACTCCGCCTGCCTTACTACTAATGGCATAGCTGGTGTTACCAGACAATGAGTGAATGACCAAACTACCACCGCTCTGTCCGCCGACTTGCCCGCCCAAATTTGAATTGCGTGTGGGATAAACAGCATATTGTCCAGAGGGCGACAAACGTGCTGGTTCATCAAGTCCAGTTTCTGCCAAATTAGTAATTTGTCCTGTGGCGAGCGTCATGACCGCTGCCTTGCGACCATTGAGGTACGCCATGCGCTGACCATCAAAGCTAAGTTGAGGACTGGCGGCATAACTCCCTGTCGATACGGGTACGGCGTTACCTGTAGCAAAGCTATAACGATAGATACTGGGTCGGCCAGCGCGGACTTTATCACTGGTATAGACGAAACTTTTGCCATCGGCGGCGTAGCTTGGCTGAACCTCAGTGCTGGGCAAGGTAGTGAGTTGTCTGGTACTACCGTCGCTCAAACGCCTCTCATAGATATCAGCATTGCCGCCAACCGTCGAGCTATACAGCAGTTTTTGTCCATCAGGTGAAAACGACGCTGATAGATTGCTACCCTCGCTATCCACAATCAGCTGATGCGTTTTGCTGTTGCGATCATAAATATGAATCTTTGGATGTTGGCGCGGGGCTTGCTTGCTATAAGCGAGCTTTTGACCATCCGCTGACCACGTCGGTGCATAAATATAGCCATTTAATTGGTCAATCATTTGGCGATTGCTACCATCTGGGCGGATACTATAGAGCGTCGATATTTTGGCTGTGCCGACTCCCTGCTCCTCTACATAAGCGATGTACCCTTGACGGTCTATGGCAGACATGCGAGCCGTAAGTAGATTATTGGTCGTATTGAGCGCAGTGTTGGAAGCTTCCGTATTCGGTAGCGTCTGGCAGCCTGTTAATACGCTGAGAGTACCTACAGCAATCGTGCTGCTTATTATGTTTATAGTCGGTTTTAAAGTACTTGTTCTTAACACAGTCGGTTTTGATACAGAAGTTTTCACCATGAGAGACAGTCCAATAGAGTGCTGATAAATGTGAGATATGGTCGATCTAAAATGAAAGTAGTACATACGGTCATCATGTTCTACTGGGATAAATTCTTATCGCCTACTGTGATTTCATAGACAGAGGCTACGCAAAATTTATCTCAGTAGTAGTGCATTTATATTTGTATTGAATTCCCTATAAGCCCGTTACGAGCTTAGAAGGTTTTATCTAGTGTAACGTACATTGGACTTTTATTTGGACAAAAAAATGCCCCACTTTTTAGTGAGGCATCTTAAATTTTATCCAAAAAACTGCGAGCGTCAGCTTCTTATCTGTAAGGACTAATTATTTGGCAATGGCTTTGAAATAAGCTACTTGACTGTCGTTTTTGATGGTCAAGATAGGTGTGTTGTTGGCATTTTTGTTGATGCTGTATTTGCCTTGTACAGTCGCTAACGTCGCTGTATCAAAGCTTGCTTGCGGCTCAGGGCATGCCATCAACGTGCTGATACCATTTTTGATCTCTACGTTGCCATTCACAACACTGTACTGAGCGCCCATATTGTTACAGGTGTTCATAAAGCTAACGCGGTTATTGCCGTTGTCTTTAAAGAAGTTTAACGTCAATGGTTTGGCTGGATTAATAAATAGCTGGCTGATTTTGTCCCCGTTGGTACGTTTGGCATCGACGAGCTGCCAGTTGTACGCTTGTAGCGCCTCATTTGTCACAGGCTGAGCGACTGGGGCCGTCACGCTAGGAGTGGTTTGGCAACCGGCAGCAAGTGTACCGACCGCAAGAGTCGCAGCCATCATCATTTTTGTCATATTTTTCATCTTAATGCCTCTAGTAGTTTTACTTAGAATAAAGAACGGCAATGTTGTTTATTCTAAATAGTAGCTCTTATTATCATTTGTTCATTGTTTTATTTGCTAACCTAAACAATGTCGCCATTATGCACATTTGATACTTACCCGTCTTTATAAGTTAGGTATGCGATTGCTCTGATATTTGTTCGACTTTATAACTGTTTTGCTAATGCGTCTTGCGAGACTAAGCATTAGCTGCTATTCGTTTTTTACGATCATACTTTTTTAGCTATTTTATTCTTACAGCCATTCATACTCAAAATAGAAACATTCATACTCAAAACTATCTTTCATTCAACCGCCAGACATTTAATTAGTATTGGCTGCTTTCTGTTGTTGCAGAGCAGCGTAACCCGCTAAACGTTTACGCTCACTCTCATCAAACAATTGCTGCTCAATTTGATTAAGCTCGGTTTGTGCTTGGGCGCTATCTACATTTTGGCTGAGCAAACGCTGTTTTTGGGCTTGATACTGATTGAAACGTTGATCGAAACTCGCATCTTCTTGATCTACTTGTGCCAATCTTGCCGCGGCTGGCGCACCTACCAACTCACGACGCATCTTATATAATTCCTCTGCCGTTGCGCCTTTTGCTTTCATCTGTTCTGTACGACTGATCAACGCATTTAGATTGGCTTGTTGCTCGATGTTAGCTTTGGCTAAGTTGTTTGGCATACGGCTAATATAGTCCTGCCTTGCCACTTCTTTTTGGGCGTCAGATAGCTGATCGTTTTGGTTGATTCTAATCATCTCAACACTATAATTGTCATACTCCTCTTGCGCCCCAAAAAAAGCAGTAATGGTTTGTTTGGCGAAATGCTGTTGACGGAGCTTTGCCACATCTTGCTTTTGCTGCGCTACCGCGTTCAAATCCAGCTCGCCATTTTCTGTCGCTTGCAATTGCAGATTGCCGTAACGTTTTTCTATCTCTGGGAGTGCTTTGAGATACGCCACATACTGGTCAAATATAGTTATGGCTTGACTGGCAGCAGGCTCTGGCGTGTGATTGCGGATATAGCTTTTCACGCGGTCATAGATGACGGTGTCCTCTTCTTCACCAAACGCTGATAAAAAATAATCAAACAAGCGCCGTAAGCCTTCGGTGACGACCAGTTGTTTTTGCTCATCGATGATAATCTCACCATCGACAGTAGTCCCTTGCAAAGAACGCGGTAAATTTTCTAGCCCTGTGGTAAATGGCGTACTATTTTGATTGGATGACGGATCAACCTTATCATTAAAATTGGTCATGTCTATCGAGAGGTTGGCAATCTCATTACTTATCGTGGTGAAAGGAGACTGAGAAAATACGGTGCGGCTATTTTTAGGTTTGAACCATAAGATAATCGCTACCGTCATAAGGATTATCACAGCGATAATCGCGATGAACAAAAAAGGCGAACGGCGGTTATTTGACATAGCGAAGGCACCTTATTTGATCAGTCAGTTTATATGGTCGATTTATTTTAAAAAAATACAATATTGCCGAGATGAGTGTTTCGAAGTTTCTGGAGTAAAAAGCGTCTAGCAAGCGAAAAAAATTTATCTCAGCACCATGCTATTGAAGGTATATTTCTTTTATTTTGAACCGACTATTTATAGCTTTGATATAAAAAGCTTTGATATAGAAACAGAGTCAAAGTGATTGACCCTGCTTCTCTATCATCTTCATAAACAAACGTTATAGACTGGCATTTTTTAGACGATTGACCTGAGTACGATAGATAGATTTTGGTTCAGACTCGCCCCATGCGGTCAAACCCAGCACTTGATCGGCTGAATCTAAGTGATTCATTTTATAATTATCACGAATCACATAACCAAGCCGACTTGAGCAGGCCGATACCAAACCATCGTTAGACTCGCCTGCAAACGGCACACCCGTTGCTGCCAATAGACAATCGCTAGGATCAAGTGCACTGGTGAGTTGTCCAACGCCACTGAATGAATAATAGTTGATGCCATTTACTTTGGTATTGGCGGGTTGACCACAGTAAGATGTTGGCATCCCTGCTGGGAACTTTGCGTTAAATTTAGCGGCACCATTTGTTGATAAAGCCATGAGCGCCTGCCAGCCGTCTTGTTCCTGGATATCTTTATAACTGATACCCGAACCGATATCGGTAAAGCCACCAATCAAATTAAACACACCTGCAACCAACTCCGTGGTGATATTTGCTGACTGGTCTGTGTCATTGTTCGGCTCAAGCGTTGCCTTAACAAAATCTGCTGTTTTTGAACCTTGCTCTGGGCTTGACACTGCCGTGACTGAAGCGACGTATTTTGGCGCGACACCAGCGACGTAACGAATATCTATACCGCCTTGACTGTGCCCAAATAAATTGACTTTAGGTTTGCCTGAGATAGCAGAGATGGTTTTGACTTGTTGTAGTAGCTGCTCGCCGCGAACCTCACTGTTATTGACGGCAGATGTTTTAGTGGTATATACCTCCGAGCCACCCTTAATCAGCTCCCCAGGAATACCATTAAAGTAATCGATAACCCCAAATAGCGTCGTAAAACCGCCGAGTCCATGAGCCATGACCACTGGATACTGAGTTTTGGTATAGGTAGAGGTAAGATATTGACTATCAACCAGCTTGCACCCGTTGGCATTGGCGCAGTTATAGTACTGTCCAGCCGCTTGAGCCGAGGTTGTTTGTAAAGCCATCATAAAAATACCAACACCGATGGTACCAAGTGAGGGTAAAAATAGGCTGGGCGTGATTGCCGTAGGCAGGTAAGCTTTTAATCTCATAACAACATCCTTGTCATCGTTAGGGTTTGGTAGTCCTCAATGAGCTCATACATTGCATTTGGCAAAAAAGCCCTCAAACTACTGCTAATCCATTTAGCACCCAAAATTACATTACGACTATATTCAGCAACATTCAATTATTTTTTTGAATATAAACCCTATTTTAATGACTTTATAGTCATATTTTTAAATATAAAGGCTTTGGATTCCTAATAGCAATATGCTGATGAGGCCATAGATTTGTCAGCCACTCTCCCAAAACAGCAACTTCTGCATTTATGCTATAATTCACCCCACTGATTCCATAACTATAAATAAGACGATGATGACTAAAAAATCCCTTATCCAGTCCGCCGATGCCATAGAAAAAATGCGCGTGGCCGGCAAACTTGCCAGTGATGTCCTTGTGATGCTCGATGAACACGTAAAAGTAGGCGTCAGCACTGAGGCATTAAACCAAATCGCTCATGACTATATCGTCAATGTACAACAGGCCATTCCTGCGCCGTTGAACTACAATGGCTTTCCAAAGTCTATTTGTACCTCAGTCAACCATGTGGTCTGCCACGGTATCCCGGCCGAAAACAAGCTGCTCAAAGATGGCGATATCATCAACATCGATGTGACGGTCATTAAAGATGGCTACTATGGCGATACTTCAAAAATGTGGATCGTTGGCAATGGCTCTATCATGGCACAGCGTATCTGCAAAGTGGCGCAAGACGCGCTATATGCTGGCATGAGCGTGGTCAAAAACGGCGCACGCTTAGGCGATATCGGCGCGGCCATCCAAGAAGTGGTCGAGCCTGAGCGCTTTAGTATCGTCCGCGAATTTTGCGGTCACGGTATCAGCAATGAGTTCCATCATGAGCCGCAGGTTATGCACTACGGCAAAAAAGGCACCGGCTTTGAGCTAAAGACAGGCATGACTTTTACCATTGAGCCTATGATCAACCAAGGCACGTGGCAGACCAAGATTTTGCCTGATGAATGGACGGCGATTACTAAAGATCGCAAACTGTCCGCTCAGTGGGAGCACACGATGGTCGTGACCGACAATGGCTGTGAAGTGTTTACCACTCGCCCTGAAGAAGATTTAAGTTTTTTGACGCAGTAATACACCAAAAGATCGCCTAGGCGGTCTTTTTTTTGCCGCACAATTCAGGCATATTGAATACTGGGTTTGTTGACTGTTTGCTTTTACACTTTTGATAATATGGTTTGTCTAGCGCCACGGCTTTGCCATCCCTAATACCCTTTAGGTTTACCGCTCTATTTTTACCTTCTTACTTGGATAACGCTCATGTTTAGTTGTGATGTTGCCTCTATCGATCTGACACCCCTACCTCTACTATCACGTGATACAGCGACAAACGCGTCACTACCAACGGACACCAATGCGTCCGAAAAATCGCTACTTGGCATTCCTGAATGGTTGACTCAAATCAATGACGATATCAGTCGCGCCCTTGAACGCGGTGTCAATATTCGTCAATTGGTCGCCGCCCGTGCCTGTGCTATCGATAGACTGCTCATCGCTTTATTTACTTGGTTTGAGCTAGATAAGACCGATTTGGCATTGTTTGCGACTGGCGGGTATGGTCGCGGTGAGCTGTCGCTGTATTCGGACATCGATATTTTGCTGCTCTACCCTGACGAGATGTCAGCTGATGTCAGTGGAAAAATAGACGGCTTGGTCGCACTATTATGGGATATAGGGTTAGAGCCTGCGCTCTCCGTACGTAGCGTGGATGACGCGTTAGAAGCCGCACTTGACCATACCATTGCGAGTGCTCAGTTAGAAGCCCGGCTCTTAATCGGCAATACAGCGCTGCGAGAAGTCCCTATTCAGATTGTCAATAAACAGTGGTCACCTCGCGCCTTTTTTGATGCAAAGATCGATGAAGCCAAGACGCGCTACTTGCAGCATAATGCGACAGAATACAATCTTGAACCAAACATAAAAGCGGCTCCCGGTGGTCTGCGTGATATTCATCTCGTTGGTTGGGTGACCAAACGCTATTTTCGGGTTAGTAAGCTCTATGACTTGGTACAACAAAACTTTTTGACAGAAAAAGAGTTTGATGAGCTGAGCTTTGCAGAAGGCTATTTATGGCAAATACGTCATTACTTGCACGTCTTGACGGGACGCAATGAAAACAAGTTATTGTTTGACTATCAGCGTGAAATTGCTCAATTGATGGGTTATGAGACTCAGCCAGATGACCAACCCAATGCTGCGGTTGAGCGTTTTATGCGTGACTATTATCGCTGTGCGATGCAGATATCGACACTGTCTGAGATGCTCATCAATCATTACTATGAGACGATCATAGAGCCGCATTTGCCAGATGCGGAGCGCCCAAAAAAACAGGCAATCAATGCCCGCTTTAACCAAGTCGGTGATCAAATCGCCATGTCACATCACAGGGTTTTTGCCCAGCATCCTGAAGCAATTTTAGAGATGTTTTTATTGATGGGTCAATACGGTATCAAAAACGTTCGCACGCATACCGTACGCGCACTCAAAATCGCAGCACGCGGTATCGATCAGGTTTACCGTGAGAACCCAGTTCATCAAGCCCTGTTTTTAGCCAATTTAAAAGAACAAAACTATCTGTTTCATCGCTTGCGTGCCATGAACCGTTACGGGGTACTGGGCAGCTACATTCCTGCTTTTGCGCAAGTTACTGGTCTGATGCAATATGATTTGTTTCATCGTTACACGGTGGATGCACATACTTTGTTTTTGATTCGGATTTTGCACCGCTTTACCGATCCGCGTTTTTATGAAGACTTCCCACTGGTCAGCTCAATCTTTCAACGTATTGAGCGCAAAGAGATTTTGGTGCTGGCTGCTATGTTCCATGATATCGCCAAAGGTCGCGGCGGCAATCATAGTGAGCTTGGACAAACGGAATCTGTTGATTTTTGCTTGGCTCATGGTATGAGTTTGGCGGATGCTAATTTAGTCGGCTGGCTGACCCGCTATCATTTGTTGATGTCGTTGACTGCCCAGAAAAAAGACATCTCAGATCCAGAAGTGGTCACCATATTTGCCAATTTGGTTGGCAATGTGACTCATCTCAATCACTTATATGTACTAACTGTTGCGGACATGAACGCCACGAATCCACAGCTTTGGAACAGTTGGCGGGCAACGCTCATGAAACAGCTATACTCGCAAACTCGGCGCATTTTGCGCGCTGATATAGATGCACCCACCAATCGTCAGGATATGATCAGCGCCACACGCAAACAAACCCTAGACATGCTAGACAACGTTAGTAATCAGCATATGAATCGTGATGAAGTATTGCGCCTGTGGGATGATTTGGGCGATGAGTATTTTTTGCGAGAGATTGCTGAGGATATTTTATGGCATACCGAGGCTATCTTGAACCACCCACCGATTGGGCTCGCTTCCAATGCCGATAGTCCGCCATTGGTTGTATTGCGAGAGCATCGGGAGCTGGCACTGGACGCGGTACAGGTCTTTGTTTATACCCAAGATCAGATGAACCTATTTGCGGTTACGATGGCGGTATTCGATCAGATGAATCTGGATGTATTGGATGCTCGTATCATTACAGCCACCCGTGATTTTGCTTTGGATTCGTATGTGTTGCTAGACCCTAGTGGCACGCTCTTGGTCGATGAAGACAGTCAGCAAGAGCTCAAACAGCGTCTGATTAATGCCTTTAAAGACCCGACGGTACTAAAACTTACAAACAAGCGTATTCCGCGCCAGCTCAGACATTTTGAGGTGACCACGGTGATTAACTTTGAGTTTAATGAAGCGTCAGACCAGCACATCATGAGCTTAGAGACACTTGATCAACCAGGACTACTGGCACGAGTGGGACAAGTGTTTTTACAAGAAAAAATCGAGGTGCACGCCGCTCGCATTACTACTTTAGGTGAGCGCGCAGAAGATATGTTTTATATCAGTGACCAAAATGATGAACCGCTATCTACAGAACGGCTTGATGCACTAAAATCTGCCCTAATCGCGAGTCTCAGTGCCCAAAAAGACACGAATGTAATTTAGTATTATTATCGAAAATCGATGCTTCTATCTTTCCCCATCAGGTAATTGATAGAAGCATCGATTGATAGGATAAACTGTTTTACACCATACTCTTATATATCATCTCGCTGGCATGTTCATTAAGTTCACCGTCAGCAAGATCTAATGGCAAAACCTTTGCGTTCAGTTTTTGTTGCGTCAACATGAGGCGTCCTGCATCGACTTCCTTTTGTAACAACGCATGTATGCTTGCCAAATGAAACTTTCCATCAAAATAATCATACACCTGTCGCAAGGATATAGGTGAGTTGGCATGTACATCTGGGTACAGACTGTCCTCTGCCAAGATGACCATTTCATTGAACGCCTCTTCACTGATCAGCTCATCATTATCAATCTTACGTTGCAACTTATTGGCTGATCGACCTTTGGCTCCTAGCATGATAATGAAAATCACGGTTTGTAAGATGAATAAAGCAATATATTGCCATAAAGGCAACACTAGGTTAAATAGGTTGCTGAGTAACATCAGCACCATAGCAACGACGACATAACTGACCAATTGCCACAGCAACCACATCATTAAGCTGTTTTCGCCGTACCAAACCATTTTTCGTTCTCTATGAATAAGCAGTTGCTGGCGAGCCTGCCACCAGTACTGCTCGCGCTGTTTTAATAGCTCGTATAATTGAGTATGATATTGATCACTATCAACGGTGTCGGCATTGATATTTTCAGCGCTGAGATCTTCAGTTTTTGAAACACTAGGCATATCAAGTTACCCTTAAAATGATTTATCATTGAGACTGACAGTGATTCTTTACATCGATACAAGCTATCTACTGATAAGCTGTATTTAGCGATATATTGCACTGCTAAATCTATAGCGACTCCATAACAAATGAGAATCTATTATTCGATAAATACACTGTCTAACCATGAGAAAAAGCAAAAAAACAAGAGAATGGCTACACTGCTAGAATGTAACTTTTCTTTATAACTTTATTATTAATTGTCTATTATAGTTAGCCTAATTATGAATCACAACTTGACCCATTTACACCCTTATCCTTTTGCCAAAATGGCGACATTACTCGCTGACAGCAAGCCGGCCCGTGCCTACAGCGAAATCAAACTGGGAATTGGTGAGCCAAAACACGCGCCACCCTCGTTTGTACTGGACGTACTAAGCGAAAACTTGGACAAAATAAGCCATTATCCAACCACTAATGGTCTGTTTGAGCTGCGTCAAACCATCTCCCACTGGCTGGAAAAGCGCTTTTTCTTGACTCATGTCGACCCCAACACACAAGTACTACCAGTGATGGGTACGCGCGAAGCGATATTTAGTTTGGTACAGGCGGTGGTCAATCATAAAGCGATTGGTAAAGAAGACCGTTCGCTGCCGTTGTCTGCGTCTGATGAGCCGCCTACCGTGGTGATGCCCAATCCGTTTTATCAGATCTACGAAGGCGCGGCGATACTGGCACAAGCGACGCCATACTTTGTACCTTGTACGCTCGACAATGACTTTAAAGGCAACTATCGCGCCGTGCCAAAGGACGTTTGGGAACGCACTCAATTACTGTTTGTGTGTAGTCCCAATAATCCGACAGGCTCTGTCATGACCATGGAGGATTGGGAATACCTGATTCGTCTGTCAGATCAATACGGCTTTATCATTGCAAGTGATGAATGTTATAGCGAGCTGTATTTTGATACAGCACCCGTTGGCTTACTGCAAGCTTGCGCCGCGCTTGGTCGTCATGATTTCAAAAACTGCGTCGTGTTTCACTCTTTATCTAAGCGCTCAAACTTACCCGGTCTGCGCTCAGGGTTTGTGGCTGGTGATGCCAACGTTTTGCAGCCTTACTTGCAGTATCGAACCTATCAAGGCTGCGCGATGCCAATACCGCATCAACTTGCCTCTATCGCAGCATGGCAAGACGAGAAGCATGTGGCACACAATCGTCAGCTGTATCAAGAAAAGTTTGCATTATGGATGTCTGAGCTTGGGGCGTTGCTAGAGTTACGCATGCCTGAAGCGGGATTTTACTTTTGGATAAAAGCACCTGAGCAGTTCGGTGGTGATGATGAGGTATTCGTCAAAGCGCTGTACGAGCAAGCCAATATCCATGCATTGGCAGGTCGCTATTTGTCACGCGAAGTTGACGGTCGCAATCCTGGGAAGGGTTATGTGCGTATTGCTTTGGTCGCTAGTGTCGATGAAAGCCGTGAAGCGATTGATCGCATTCGCCAGCTGCTTGGCGCATGAACAAGAGTAATCACAGATGACAGCAATAATGCTATAGTAATGTGATTCTTCAAACAGGTCATCAAGGATGATGCCATGCCCCATCTGGATTTTACTCAGCCACCTTTTGATGTATTGAGTCTGGCTGAACGCCAAAGCATTAGAAAAAACACTCAAATCCGCTACCTTGCCAAAAACGAGGACTTATCTGTCGAAGAGTTGCAGTATCTTTATGTGGTCATTAAAGGACAGATTGAGCAATCACTGGATGGTGAGTTCGTTGCTTCTTACTTGGGCAGCAACCACGCGGATGATTACAATAACAATGACTGGTTTGACAGTCGGCGCTTGCCTGAATCCTTGAGTAAGAATGAATTACAGCCAAACCATGAAAATAACACGACCGATAGCATCACACAGACCTATCAATTTCGAGCAGTCGAGGACACCTTACTGTTACAAGTCGCTGGAAATACCATCGATAAAATCAGCGCACAAAATCACCTTGTCCGTCAGCTATTGTCAGACAAGCTTCCTGAACGATTAAAAGCCTTACAACAGCGGCGACGTGGTAAAGCCCTCGACGCCTCTCACAATAATAATCAACAAGAAGTACAGCAAATCATGTTGCAGCCTGTGACGGACGTAACGTTGTTACCCGTACACATCGTCGATGCTGCTAGTAGCTTATTAGATGCTGCCCGTATCATGACCACAGCGGGGCTAAAACATGTGCTGGTACGGCCGATAGGTCATTCAAACCTTGATGCACCTCAGTCACATCGCCCAGATCATTTTTTAGGTATTCTCACCGATACCGATATTTGCCGCGCTGTGAGCGAGCAGCAAGATCCCATCACGACGCCTTGCCAGCGTTATGCCAACTTTAACTTGCGTACGATCAAAGCGAGTGACGAGATTGGCGATGCACTATTGAACATGACTCGCTACCGTGTTCATAGGTTGCCAGTCATCGACGCCGATGGTGAGGTTGCAGGCGTACTAGGACAAAGCGATCTGCTCGCTCATATCAGCCATCATTCTCAGCTCATTAGTATCCAAATCGAGCAAGCAAAAGATTTATCAAGCTTATATACCGCAGTTGAGCTGATCGGTCGCTATATTCGTGCTCAGCATCAAAACGGGGTAAAAATCGGCAATATCAGCCGCATGGTACAGACACTAAATGCGCAGGTATTTACCAAGCTTTGGCAACTCATCGTGCCTGAGGAAGTCGTCACAAACACATGTCTTATCGTGATGGGATCAGAAGGTCGCGGCGAGCAAATCATGCGAACGGACCAAGACAACGCGCTTATCATCCGCGATGATTATACTCATCCAGATTTGGCCGCGTTTGCAGAAACCTTTAATCAGCATTTGGCTAGTCTCGGCTATCCGCTATGCGACGGCAAAATCATGATGACCAATCCAATGTGGCGACAACCACTAAAACAGTTCAACGCGCAGATTGGCTTGTGGTTTAAAAACACCGATCCGATGCATGGCATCTACCTGTCCGCCATACTCGATGGTGAGTATGTCTGCGGTGATGAATCGCTACTGACACAAGTGCGTCAACACTTAAAGGTGGCCCATCGTCAGTCAGACCCTATGTTTGTAAGGCAGTTTGCACGTGCTGCCCTACAGTTCGGCGATGTCAATCAGTGGTGGCAAAAATTTGTGCCCTTACTAGGCGCCAAGTCAACATCGTCGGACATTGATTTAAAAAAAGCTGGTATCTTTCCATTAGTTCATGGCATTCGCACTTTGGCATTAGAAAATGACATCTTAGACGTTCCGAGCACTAAAGACCGTCTTAAAGCATTGGTACAAGCGCACGCCTTAAACCAAGAGCGCGCGGACACGTTATTAGAAGCCTTGGAATTCTTTATGGCACAGCGTCTATCGGTTGCCCTTTCAACCGATGATAGACATGCGCGGCAAGTCAATCCGATGACGTTAACTGCCCTTGAGCGCGATTTGTTAAAAGAATGTTTGGCTGTGGTCAAAAGCTTTAAGACACAACTTCGTCAGCACTATCAATTAGAAATATCATAAATATAAAAGTACCATAAAGGGATAAGCGGCGGATATGAGTTGGCTAAAACAGTTATCTGGCAAGTGGCAAAAGACGCAGTTACAACGTCCAAAGCTGGCGTCCATGTTTACCAAACCCCTTGCCAAACAATGGGTGGCAATCGATTGCGAAATGACGGGACTCAATCCAAAAAAACACCACTTATTATCAGTTGCAGCAATTCATATCAATGACAATACGATCGATACTGGCAATGGTATGCATCTGGTCTGCAAGCCACCTGTGATGCCAGACCGCGACACCATTGTTATTCATGGTTTGCGTACTGCTGATGTTGAGTATGGTATGAGCTACGATGAGATGCTGGCGCTATTACTGCCATTTATAGACAATCGGCCAATTGTTGGATTCTGTCCTCAAATAGATATTGGGTTTTTAAATCCTGTGGTCAAACGCTATATGGGCACGGCATTGCCCAACCAGGTGATTGACGTTCGTCAGTTATACAGTCAGCGCACGGGCGATCGTACTCAAGGTATTCCCACTCAGTCGCAGCGTTTGACCAATATTTTGGCTCATTACGGTATTCCTGAGCTGGGTACTCACGATGCTTATAATGATGCAATTATGACAGCAATGGCGTTTTTGCACATGCGTTCACGTTCGTGATTGGCCCAAAGCCATTCGCAGCAAAAAATGTTTATGGCAAAAACAATCCAGACCAAGGCGGCCGCCAAACCATCGCCTGTATCTACGCGAAAACAGCAACTCGTGTTACCATAGGCTGTTTTTTTACCTGACAGATAGACGCTCATGCAACCCACCTCTACCCGCGACCGCACGCTCAATGGTGACACCATTAGCCACACTGAGCCACAACCTTTTAATCACCTTTTACGAGCATTATTTCAAGCCCGCAAACACGTCTCTTGGTTTGCCGTATTGACCACGGCTATAGTGACGCCACTTTATGCACAAGCTGCTTTGCCTGAGGCCATACAAGCTGCCTTATTGCGAGCAGACTTAACAGAGGCGGATATTAGTATCGTCATCACGCCCGTCGGCGACAAAAACGCCAGTCATCTTCCTTTGCCCATTCAGGTCATCGATAGCAGTGGCGCGGCAGAGACGATAGCTGATGCGAAAGCCAGTAGCAAACACACGGCAGGCCATCATAGCGCCCTAACGACCATTGAGAAGCGCACGATCAAAAGGCATGAGCAAAAACTAAACGCTTATACGGACGATCCGTATACTTATCAAAGCTTGGAAAGTATGCCGACGCTCATTCCTGATCATCACTACTCAGCGACGCCCCAATCTGGTAACCAAGCCACACTTAACGATGACAACAGTAATAACAAAAACCAGAATACCAATACAGCCAGCTCATCAATCAAAATCTCGTTCTCCCCGCTGTTAAGTCATGAGTCTGATATCGCTCGTACGCCTGCCAGCACCATGAAGCTTGTCCCCAGTTTTATCGCGTTAGATACGCTCGGCGCAGACTTTGTGTGGCATACGCGGGTTTACCATACAGGCGTGATTGTCGATGATCGACTGTACGGCGACTTGATCATTCAAGGGAGCGGCGATCCAAAGATGACTCATGAGCGTTTACAACAGCTGCTGTATCAAGTACAAGCTTCTGGCATTCGTCACATTGACGGTGACATAATCATCGATAGCGCCATTTTTCACAATGTGACCAAAGATCCTGCCGCCTTTGATAACGATCCCCTACGTCCTTACAATGCCAGCCCTGATGGTTTTTTGGTCAACTTTAGTACCATCGGTATCAAGACTTATCCGGCGGGTAACGCTCAGGCCAATCTAGTTTATGAGCCGCAATTAGCAGATTATCAAATGCCAAGCCTCATAAATACGCGCTCAGCGGCTTGTGGTCAGGCCCGCTATAGCCTTGCGCCGCAGTGGCAACCCAATCGATTGGTATTAAATGCCGCTCTGCCAGACAGCTGCCAAGAGCATGCGTTTTATATTGCTTATCCTGATGCAAAAGTATTTGCTGCCCGCGTCATTGCTGCCAAATGGCAAGAGCTGGGTAATACCTTAAGTGGCCGGGTTATCTCACAAGAAACCCCTTATAATGCGGCAAAAAAGACAAAGCCTGCGCAAGGTTTAACCGCATGGACTATATCCCCGCTGCCTATTGTGAGCTATTCTTCACTAAATCTAAGACAGCAGATTTACGACATCAATCACTTCTCAAACAATGTCATGGCGGAACAAGTGGCGCTATCAATAGGCACTTATCATCAAGAAAACGTGACTAAAACAGACGCGGATAATGGCGAAAACAGTAAAAAATCCAATGGTCGAAATATAGAGGGTCAACAGGTTGAGAATAAGCCCGTTAGCCATAAAGCAAGCAGCTTATACCAATTTGGCAAACCGCCTACGACCGACTATCCTGTCGCTTTGCAGACAATCAATCAATGGTGGCAAAACAATCTAGAAACACCGCCACCGCATCTGACCAATGGCTCGGGACTTTGTCGCGACTGTACGATCACTGCTGACAATTTAAGCGAGTTGTTGACCTATGCATACAACCGCCCAAACTTCGATGCTTACGTCAACTCATTAGGCGTGGCTGGGATCAGTGGTACTATTACGGCTCATAGTGAGCGATTACCCGAGTCAGCAGCTATTGGTCGTGCGTGGATAAAAACCGGTACTTTAAACAACGTCACGTCGATGGCAGGATACGTCAAAGGGTTATCAGGACAGGACTATGTTGTCGTTGGACTGATCAATAGTAAGCAAGCGTTGAACGCTTATACTGCCAGACCCGTCTTAGATGTCATGCTTGACTGGACGGCGCAGCATTGATTCGTTTTTGACTTAGATATCTGTCTTAAATGTCTGTCTTAATATAGTCATTCCTTATGAGCCGTTCGTCATTCAGACAGCTTATTTAAAACACTGTTAAAGAAATTAAAAATTTTCCCTGTTTCCACCTTTATAAAGGTCAGCTTATGTTCCGCAAGACATCCACTATCAGCAAACCTAAAACGCGTTCAGGTCATGATGGATTGCCGCAAAACCATCCATCCGCTCCACCCAAGCTGGCACAATATATTGGATTTTTCACGATTGGTTATGTTCTTGCAAGCGTGATATTTATGATGATTCAAACCCAGATTGCGCTAAACTCACAACTGGTGACGGTACTCTCAATTATCGTTGGCGCTTATATCGCGGTATATAAGTTCATCAAACACCAGCAGCGCGCATTGAATAAAAGCGAGATCAATCGTTTGGTATTTGGCGGTGTCGCAGTCGTCTGGATTTTGACGGTTATTTATTTCTTGGGTATCTGGTTTTGGTTGTTTGATGCGGTGAGCCGCGAAGTATTGATTGAGATGACCCAGCAACAGCCGCTGCCACTGCTTTCATCCTTGGTGATGATCTTAGTCTTAACGTTGATTAGTGCTCGGATAAGTATTTTGGCACTCAATCACCTGCTAGATCCCAAACGCAAAACGGCATGATCCTTACTAAACGATGACTTAAATTTCATCAAACCATAATAACTTACTACAAAAACTTTCCTTTTAAAGCATAAAATCCGTTAGGCTGACTTTTCTCGTTAGTAAACGCTTAATAGTAGATTGTTTTACTTTTATCACAGGAGCGATCTTTATGGACATGCTTTTTTTTGACAACATAGACAAACTTGGGCGTATCGTACTGACAGCCACCATGGTCTATGTCCTAATTGTACTGGTGACTAAAGTTTCAGGAAAGCGCTCCACTTCACAGCTCAATAATTTTGATTGGATTGTGACTGTGATGATTGGCTCATTGGGCGCCAGTACCATTTTGCTCAGAGAAATCCCTTTTATCGAAGGCGCTTCCTCTATCTTGGTGCTCTACCTATTGCAGTTTATGGTCACCAAGTACGCCTCTATTTCACCGCAATTTAGCAGCTTTATTCTGTCCGAGCCACGCATTGTTTTTTATCAAGGACAGTTTTTGCCGGACGCGATGCGTGCCGAGCGCCTTACAAGGCAAGAGATGGAATCTGCTATGCGATCTGAAGGGATAAACAGTTTTGACGATGTGGAAGCCATCGTCTTTGAGTCTGATGCCAAGCTTAATATTATTCCAAAGCCAAGCCCAGATGACACTCACGACGGTCAAAATACAGAGCAATCGGTCTCAGAAACCATTGCGCCTTTAATGTAGGAAAAATGTAGATCGTAGGCGTTAAAATAAAAACGAAAGCGAGTACTAAAAGTAGACACAGCAAGCAAGAAAATATTATCTCAGCAGTACGATTATAATGGTTGTGCCTCTTGTATTTGGGATCAACTATAACATCTATAATTTATTGAAGTGGCAGGTACTATGAAAGTCAGAATTTTGAGTGTGGGCAATAAAATGCCCAATTGGGTACAAACGGGTTTTGATGAATATCACAAACGTATTCAACCCATGCTCACTACAGAAATCATCGAAATTCCCGCGGCAAAACGAGCAAAGAATCCTTCTGATGCCAATTTGGCTCAGTACCGCGAGCAAGAAGGTCAAGCGATATTGGCGGCGCACAATGCAACTGGGCGCGAGCAGTTGTGGGTGCTAGACGTCAAAGGCAAAATGATATCGACAGAGGGACTTGCGGACAAATTATCAGATGCCATGCAGCAAGGTGATGACATTGCGCTGGTCATTGGTGGCGCAGATGGAGTCTCGCCAGAAGTGCTGGCAAAGGCCGATGTAAAATGGTCACTGTCAGCGCTGACCTTGCCTCACCCATTGGTACGTGTGGTACTCATGGAGCAGTTATATCGAGCGATGAGTATCAATAACAACCACCCTTATCATCGTGGTAATTAAATGACACAAAAGCCTTAGTTTTACTCTGTAAATATCCCTAACAAAACAGATTGAAAAACTGGCATATGCCCTAATAAATGGAGCATGAAATATCTAAAACGTGCAGTACCCCACGCCTCTTATCCCAACTCTCAACATGACGAGCCTCATGTGAGTACGCCGCAGCCTATCACGGCTGCTGGCACATCTAGTGCTGCTCCTATGGCTGACAACGTGGCAAAGCTACCAGCACTGTTTATCTCTCATGGAGCGCCTACGCTTGCGATTGAGCAGTCTGCCACAACCAGCGCGCTGGCACGTATCGGGCAAAACTTACCCAAGCCGCGTGCCATCGTCATCATGTCAGCCCATTGGCAGTCAGCAAAACTTGAAATCAGCAGTAATCCACGACCCAAGACTTGGCACGATTTTTCAGGATTTGCACCTGAGCTATACGAGTTACAGTACCCCGTTGCGGGTCAACCAGAACTTGCAGAAACCCTTGCTCATCAGCTTACGGCACGCGGTATTACATGTAGTGTAAACCCGCTACGTGCTTGTGACCATGGCGTTTGGGCGCCGCTCAGACACTTATATCCACAAGCAGACGTACCTATCGTACAAATCTCATTGCCGCAGCATTATGACAGTGTCGCTTGCTATCAGTTGGGCGCGCAACTGGCACAATTGCGTCAAGAGCAAATCTTGGTCATTGGTTCGGGTAACATCACTCATAATCTGCAAGCATTACGCTGGCAAGCGGACAGCGTGGATCAGTCAGCCAAAGCGTTTAAGCTTTGGTTGCTACAGCAGCTAAAGACGGACATTCCAAGCGCGTTAGACTGGCAACAATACCCCGACTACAAAAACATCCACCCAAGCGATGAGCATTTGTTACCGCTGTTCTTTGCACTTGGTGCAGGTCAGCGAGTCTCGGTCGTGCATCAAAGCATGACACATCATAGCTTGGGTATGGATATCTATCGCTTTGATTAAGTAAGTTTTATCAAAGCGTTAGCAAAAATATAGAACTACTTTTCAAAAGCAGGTTTGGTAAACCATCCAGCTCGCTCTATCTCACCTGCCACGCTCAGTAACGTTGCTTCATCATTCATACGCCCAATCAATTGCATACCGATAGGCAGACCTTTTTTACTCATGCCTACTGGTAATGACATTGCTGGCAGTCCTGTGACATTGCCCAATAGCGTAAACGCCATTTTGCCTAGTACGGGTTGACTCAGCTTTTCAATCATGCCGGAGCGAAAGGCATGTTTGCCTACATTTATGCCTTTATTGAGCCAACCAGCACCCTGCATGAGCATCTCATCCATACGGCTTGGTGGCAACACGCCATGCTTAACAGCCGGTGTCGGTACCGTTGGACACAAAATCATATCGTACGTCTCAAGCATCAAACCTGTCTGATACTGACTGTGATGCCAACCGTGTTTGGCATGGGCCAAATCCACGGCCGACAACGACCGACCGAGAAGTGCCATATTGTAGGTCTGCAGCTCCAAGTTTTTGATGTGCTCCAAGCCAAAATCACGCTCGATATCGTCAATCGTAAAGGCCGTATGAGTACAGACTACGACCATAAAATCATGCCAAAACTGCTCGATATTGATATTGGGCTCAGCAGGTATCACACGATGACCCATGGCTTCTAATTGCTTTGCGGTCTGCATAAGTACGGCGAGCACCTCTTTGTCTACCACTGTATTGGCAATCAATGGCTGTTGGTGTAAGGCGATGGTTAATTGCCTAGGTGCGCGCATTGCTGCTTGCAAAAACGTCCCGTCTGGTGGGGTAACGATAAAGGGAGCACCGATTTCTGCGCCACTTGTGGCATCGAGCATGGCAGCGCTGTCTCTTACAGAACGCGTAATGACATGATCCGCAACTGCCCCTTCCCAGCCCTCTCCAAATTTGGGACCCACTGGATTGCGACCACGGCTTGGTTTTAATCCAAATGCACCGCACCAAGCGGCAGGAAAACGTATCGATCCACCTCCGTCGCCCGCGCCAGCCATCGGTACAATGCCAGCGGATACGGCCGCCGCGCTACCACCTGAAGAGCCACCTGAACTATAGCCTTTCTTAAAAGGGTTGTGCGTGACGCCATGTGCTTTTGGTTCAGTGGTAATAATCAACCCAAATTCAGGCGTGTTGGTTTTGCCAAAAGTGTTAACACCCGTAGCTTTCATGCGCTTAACAATTTCGCTATCGTTTTCTGAGATGATGTTGACACTACGACTGCCCATCGTTATAGGTTCACCCGCGAAGCTAAAGGACAAATCTTTGAGCAGATAAGGCACACCATTGAACATACCTTTTGGCAGTCCAGCTTGCGCAGCACTGTAAGCGCGTTCATCAAAACGGTGAATAATAGCGTTTAATTTGGGATTCAGAGTGTTGGCTTGCTGGACAGCCGCGGCCAATAATTCTTTGGCACTTACTTCACCTGCATTGACCAATGCTGCCAAACCTAAAGCGTCGTACTGAGTATATTCTTTAAACATAACTGACCTTCCTTGGTGAATAATTTTACTTAGTATATCGGGTTACTAGAGACTCAGACAGACACCTTCTCAATATTTGCTCGAACCGTTTTAAAATAAGCAATAAAAAAGCGAGCCACTCTCGCAACTCGCTTTTTTATTATATTTATCACTTAGTCAAACTGACACGCTATTACATCAACAGTTCACGCTTGCCACTTTTCCCCATTGAGCTGACAAGTCCTGCTTCTTCCATCGAATCTACTATGCGCGCGGCACGGTTGTAACCGATACTGAATTTACGCTGGATACTAGAAGCTGATACCTTGCGCGTCTCCATAATAAAGGCAACGGCGTCATTGTATAGACCATCGTCCTCACCAGAAGCATTGTTTGAGCCACCACCACTATTGCCACCTGGACTAGACAACTCAAAATTGCCTGCCATATTATCAATATAATCGGGTGCGCCGCGCTCACGCCACGCATCACAGACACGGTTGACCTCTTCATCGCTGACATAAGCGCCATGCACACGATCTGGCTCAATCTGCCCAGGCCCTAAGAACAACATATCACCATTACCTAGCATATCCTCAGCACCGCCACTGTCCAAAATCGTTCGTGAGTCGACTTTTGAGTTGACTCGCAAAGCCGCACGTACAGGAATATTGGCTTTAATCAAACCTGTGATAACGTCTACTGACGGACGCTGGGTGGCAAGCATTAAGTGAATACCTGCGGCACGGGATTTCTGTGCCAAGCGCGTGATTAATTCTTCTGCTTGCTTACCGACCTGCATGATCATATCGGCAAACTCGTCTGCAACGATGACAATCATTGGTAAGGTTTTCAGCTTTGGTGCTTGACTGATACTCACACTATCATTGGGTCGCCACAAAGGATCAAGCATTGGATTACCTGCTTTTTCAGCAGCGATGACCTTTTTATTAAACTCATTGAGTTTACGCACCTTGAGCAAACTCATCAGCTGATAACGGCGCTCCATCTCTGCCACACACCATGACAAACTACTGGCCGCCTCGGTCATATCAGTCACTACAGGCGTCAATAGATGCGGAATGTCATTGTAGTTGGCAAGCTCTAATTGCTTTGGATCAATCAAGATGAGACGCAGCTCATTTGGCGTGTATTTGAGTAGCATCGATAGCAGCATTGAGTTGACCAACACAGACTTACCAGAGCCAGTCGTACCTGCAACCAACATATGCGGCGCACGCGCAAGATCCGTGATAATCGGGTTGCCACCGATGTCTTTACCCATTGCCATACTGATTTGTGCTTTGGGGTCTTTGAACTTATCAGTATTGAGCAGTTCAATCAAACGCACCATTTCGCGCTGCTTATTAGGTACTTCGATACCAATATAAGGCTTGCCAGGAATCACCTCAACCACACGCAAAGACGCCATCGATAATGAACGCGCCAAGTCACGTGAAATACCCGTAACCTTGCTGGCTTTAATACCAGGAGCAAGCTCCACTTCAAAACGAGTCACCACGGGCCCTGGTATGGCATTGACGACTGCCGCTTTTACATTGAACTCTTGTAGTTTGATTTCTAGCAGCTCAGAGAGTTGTTCAAGCTCTGCAATGGTATAACTGGGCTTACGGTCAGGATCAGGCTTGTCTAGAATCGAGATCTCTGGAATGGGCGTTAGACTGCTGCGGTATTGAGCCGTTTGCATCGATCGTGATTTTTGACTAAACGCTGCATCATCGCTGATATGCGGCATGATAGGTGCTTGAGTTTCGTCATCAGCATCATCGTCTGGCATCATGTCAACAATATGATTGCTGCTATCGCCTTCTGGCACTGCAAAGCTTACTGCTGGCTTAGCTGCCGTGGCTGCTTGGGTATTCGTATTAGAATTAACCGCATCTACTGTCGGTGCAGCTTTCGGATTGGCGGGCGGCGTATTGGTCGGCGTCATATCAGCCACTGCTGGTACAGAAGCAAGTTCTGCGACTGGCGAAGTGATAAGTGTTTTAACGATAGTCGATGGCACGACATGAGGAGCAGCATCGCTATGCTTGCCCAAACTTTCAATTGTCTCAGGCTCTATATCAAAAGACTCATTCGTTGAGTCAGTCGCGTCAACTTGAGGATTAAATGCTGCTTCTTGGTCAAATAGAGCCTCCTGTTCAAATACTGCCTCTTGTACAGACAGCTCAGTGATGTCATCGGCCCAAGTACTGTCATCCGGCTTCGAAACGGTGGGTTTTGATGCGGTAAGTTCGGATACATCCGCGTGCTCTGCCAACCAAGCATTTGCCAATGCATCAACGGCTACACTGGTATTTTCTGATTTAGATAAAGTAGGCTCAGCGCTAACGGTTTCACTGTACACCAATTCGTCGGCAAATGGCTGGACGATATTTGTCTTTGGTCTGACAGTTGCTGGTGACGCAGACGACGCCGTTTCTGGAGTAGGTACTGTTAGCTCTTCATTTAGCAATTCATTGCTGCCAGTCTGAGGCCGTGAAGCGGTCGCGCCAGACTCAGTCATGCTCTGAGCGTGATAAGCCGCTTGCTCATTTGCCAATAAATTATCAACGGTATTGGCATCGTTCCATGCAAAGCTTGGCTCAACTTTGCGAACAGGGGCTGTGACAGGGTTCGGGTTTGTCGATGCATTCGTATTGATGCTAGTATTATTTACCTCAATGCTCGGTGCAGACGCTTCCGTTTCTAAATAACCTTCTGAATAGCCGTCTTTTTCATGACCAGCCAGTACCGTTTGGTTGGTCGCCGTGGCTTGCGTCGCCGCTGCTACAGAAGCTTTCACACTGGCAGTCAAGCCTGATTTTACCAAAAAATCTGACAATACATTGTTAAACCGACCGCTATTATCTACGGCACGAGCCTGCTCAGCAGATTGCAATGCGAGTGCCAACTGCTCATACGCTGGTCCTTCTTGAGCGGTGTTGCCGTCTTTTATTTTATTACCATCTGTACTTAATGCATTGTCTTTTTGCGTCGCTGACATATTATCTTTATTGTCATCGTTTTTCACACCCGAACCAAACCAAGACAGCGTCGTAATCTTCTGATAAATCGTCATCCAATGAATATTAAAAGCGAACGTTGCGGTAATAGCGACAAATACTGTCAAGAAAACCACACTCCCCCACTGTGACAACAACTGTGCCAAACGCGCTTGCAATTCAAGACCAATAATACCACCAGCGACTCCCTCAAGTGCAGTTGCCGTAGGATTAGTAAACTGCTGTACCAAAGCCACAATCTGTGCAAACAAAGCACTGGCGCTCAATAATAAAAACACGTAAGCGACCACGCGCATTAGCCAAAACGTGGGCTTATTGTCCCACCAAATCAAGATAGACTCATAAATCAAAAAGGCGAGCAGCCACCATGCGCCAAAACCAAAAAAACTATAGAGCAAATCAGACAACCATGCGCCTGCTTCACCGCCCATATTGTTGATTGTGGTCATGTCACTACTGATGTGCGACCAACTCGGGTCATTACCTGTGTACGTCATCAAAATGACAAACAGATAAACTGCCAGTATCAACCCAAGGAGGGTAAATATTCCTTTTTTCAAATACTCAATAAGCGGTGCTGATATCACGTAAGGTCTGCCTTGTTATTAATACTAAATGGTCGCCTGCGCATGACTAAGTCTAATCATGCTGACATAAAGTGCTGACTTAAATATACCTAGCGAAGTGTTTAACAGCCATTATCCGTCCTAACAACGGTAAATCACCGTTGTCTTTTGACCCTTACCACACTTGGCATAACTTCTTATAATAACAAATAGATAGGTATAGTGGCGACCGTCTTCTGAAGAAAGCATGTAAGAAAGTAAATCAACAGACGATTTGGGCACAAAATCATGCAATTGACAAAGACAGCTGACACGATACCACTAACAATTTTGTATAAACTCTATAAAATGACAACTATTTCTCACCGCAAAATCTTAAGATCATATTTCAAGGCAAGCATGCTTTGATTCTAGTGATGCCTATGTTTGTTTTAGCAAACTTGCACTTTTTGCCATATGCCCTTATGTTATTATCACACGGCAATTAAACAAACCAAATTCGTCGCATTTTTGAATACTGTCTTTTATTATATTTCTTATTCCCATTTTTAATTCGTATATTTAGCAAGGAACAACTCATGGCAACTGACAACACAGCCCCACGTCACGAAAAACTTATAATTTTAGGATCAGGCCCTGCTGGTTATGCTGCTGCCGTTTACGCAGCACGTGCTAACCTCAAACCTGTTATGGTCACAGGCTTAGAAGTAGGTGGACAATTAACAACCACCACTGAAGTCGACAACTGGCCAGGTGATGCTCATGATTTAACAGGTCCTGCATTAATGGAGCGCATGAAAGCACATGCCGAACGCTTCGGTACCGAACTGGTCTATGATCACGTCAATGAAGTGAACCTAAATGTACGTCCTTTTGAACTGGTGGGCAATAACGGCAGCTACACTTGTGATGCTTTGATTATCTCAACAGGCGCGTCAGCTCAGTACTTGGGACTAGAATCAGAAACCAAGTTCAGAGGTTTGGGTGTGTCTGCTTGTGCAACCTGTGATGGTTTCTTTTATAAAGACCAAAAAGTCGCTGTGATTGGCGGTGGTAATACAGCTGTTGAAGAAGCTTTATATCTCTCTAATATCGCATCTGAAGTGACGCTTGTACATCGCCGCGATGGTTTACGCTCTGAAAAAATCCTACAAGACAAGCTGTTTGAAAAAGTCAGAAATGGCAATATCAAGATCGAGTGGAATCACAAGGTCAAAGAAGTCGTTGGTGACGACATGGGTGTTAATGGCGTGATCATCGAATCAATGATTGATGGCAGCACCAAACCACTGGATGTGATGGGCATGTTTGTCGCCATCGGTCACAAGCCCAATACAGAGTTGTTCAACGGCCAGCTCGACATGAAAGACGGCTATCTTGTTGTTAATAGTGGCCTAAATGGTAATGCCACGCAGACCAGTATTGAAGGCGTATTTGCCGCAGGTGATGTGGCTGACCACGTCTATCGTCAGGCTATTACCTCTGCTGGTACAGGCTGTATGGCAGCGCTCGATGCTGAAAAATACTTGGATTCTATTGGTGAAGCAACAGCCAAAGACCACACTTATGCGTCAACGTTGACGGCTGATAAAGAAGCCTAAATGAGTAACCTCATTCAACTAACTGATAAAGACATCACGCCTGAGACCTTAAAAAGTCTTGGGCGTTATGACTTTCCCGACCCTATTTCTATTGACCCTGAGGGCATTGGTGTCGTTGCATTGGGCGGCGATCTGGCGCCCGACACATTGGTTTCTGCTTATGCGCAGGGGTTGTTCCCTTGGTTTAATGAGGACGAACCTATCGCTTGGTGGTGTCCTGAGCCAAGATGTGTGATGGTGCCGAACCAATATCAAGCGAGTAAGTCTCTACGCAAACAAGCAAAACGCGAGCGTTGGCAATTGACACTCAATCAGGCGTTTGACGACGTTATTCATGCCTGTAGCTTACCGCGCAGCGACAAACTCTCTGAGGGCGAGCACACATGGATTCATGATGAGATGATTGAGGCTTACACTGAGCTCCATGCTCAAGGCTTTGCCCATAGCATTGAGGTTTGGGACGATAAAGGACAATTGATTGGCGGACTTTATGGATTGAGATTGGGCGGCATATATTTTGGCGAATCCATGTTTCACCACGCTTCCAATGCGTCAAAGCTTGCCTTTTGGGGCTTGATGCGCTTATGCGAACAAAGCCATATAGGTCTTGTGGACTGTCAGTTACCAAACGATCACCTTATGAGCCTAGGTGCCACTACGATGGCTCGCGTTGATTTCCTTGCTCAATTAGATTCTCTGATAAGCACCCATTCAGTCAAATGGCAAAACGATTCACACAAACTAGTAGCTGTAGCACTACTTGACGCCTCAGATCCTTGGCAGCTTAAATCAAGCTAAATTCCACTGCTATATCGCCTTATTTATAGCTACTTACCGATGAGATTACCATGGTACCTGATACTTCTTTTTTATTGATTGGCACTTTAGCAAAAAAGGCCAATACTACCAAAGATACCGTTCGCCATTATGAGCAACTGGGCTTGCTAAAATCTCGTAAACGTCAAGCAGGCTCGCGTCTATATACTGAGTTTCATCCAGAGTGTATTGAGCGTATTAGGCTCATCAAAAGTGCACAAGCTACCGGCTTTACACTTACTGAAATTAAAGACAGCCTTAACGACTATTATGATGGGCAACTCGATATCGATTTGCAGCTGAATATTACTAAACAAAAACTGGCACAAATGCAAGAACAACAAGCCAATATCACTGTGATGGTGGAGCTGTTAAGTGAACGTATCGAAGTACTTGAACGTATTAAAGTGCTTGAGCATGTAGAAACAGGTAATGGTGCCAAACTGGATATCGAAACCTGTAGAAAAAAGTATCTGCAAAATGATCAAAGCCATCTTGATTGATCACTATATTTTCTTTTTAGATATAAACACGTTGCATAATTAATGCATCAATAGCAGACTGGCCTGACAATTGGTAATAGCCTGTACGCGTATGAATTACAGCAAAGTTTTGTTGTTTATATAGAGCTATTGCAGGAATATTATCTGCACGAACTTCTAGCAACAAACTCTGCACCTCACTGCACTGCAATTCATTATTTAATTCTACAAATAGCTGTGACGCAATGCCCTGACGCTGGTAGTCAGGATGAGTACCAATACGTAAGATTTCTGCTTGCTCAAACAGCATTTGATATAAACAGTAGCCAATTACTTTATGGTCAATAACGGTATCTAACAGTTGTTGATCATAGATTATTAGCAACTTAATACTGTCTTGTTCAAGCAAGCTCACCAGCGTCTGATACGTCCATGCATCGTACGGCTGGACCGTCGCTTCTATATCTGCGACCGCTTGAATCAAGGGCTGACATTCCACGGTAATCGTTGGTAACTTTCTTATAATAAACACAGTACAACCTTTTAATTTAAGGAGTTATTCTTTTATTTTACGAGTTCTATGAAAGATAGAGACCGTCATTTAATTATAGTATCAAACCACATTTTTA